>JAFDFZ010000074.1 GCA_019309565.1 Deltaproteobacteria bacterium | reverse complement strand
CCGCCATCGGGAGTAAACTTAACGGCATTGGATAAAAGATTGTAGAGGATCTGCTTCATCTTTCGCTCATCGATCCGCACCGTTTCCGGAATGCCATCGATAGCCGTTTTCAACCCGATGCCATGTTTAAGCGATTTTTCTTTCACCATCTTCAAGCTGCTGTTCAAAAGCGTCTGCAAATGGACCTCTGAAAGTTCAAGTTCCAGCTTGCCTGCCTCTACCTTGGACAGATCAAGGATATCGTTGATAAGGGATAGCAGGTGTTTGCTGCTGTTGAGCACATCAGACAGATACTCACGCTGTTCAGGGTTAAGCGTACCAAAGTGATCGTCGAGCACAAGCTCGGTGAATCCGATAATATGGTTCAGCGGCGTTCTTAGCTCATGGCTCATGTTGGCAAGAAATTCGCTCTTGGCCCTGTTTGCAGCTTCGGCTGCTTCTTTTTTAATACGCTCCTTTGCGGCAGTGGTCTCCACCAGCTCCTGGATGTTTTTCTTCAGCTCAGATTTCATAAACACAAACGATTCAGCAAGACGCCCCACCTCATCCTTGAATTTTTGTGGCAGCTCATCAATGGGGGATGTCTCCTCATCAACGGCTGTAAAGTCGGTGGAAGGAAGCTGCTTAGCATAACTGGCTAGCATTTTAAGCGGACGGGAAGTTCTTGTGACCAAAAAAAACGCAAGACCCAGGCTGCCAAGAAAAATCGTGGTAATAATGATGCTCTGACGCGTTACCAGAGCCTTTGCAGGGGCCTGAATTTCTGTTACAGGAACCGCCACAACAATATACCAGTCAAGCGCTTTAAAATAGGTGACATGTGCCTCGATCTGGTGCATTCCCTTTGGTCCAAATTCAACGTACCGTAAGGATTTATCTTTGCTATTAACAGCAAGCATTAGATCATCCAAAAGAAGGTTTCCCGACCGTTCGTTGCGCAATATGCTGTAATCGACGGTCTTTTTGCTATGGGGCGGTATGATGACGGTTTTCTTGCCATCGAACAAGAATGCATATCCGGTCTCGCCGATTCGAATCTTTTCAAAGGTTCGTTTCAACACCTTGATGATGTTTTGAAGCTTCTTTTTGTTTTCTGTCTCGATCTCATCGAAACCGATAATCGCACACAGGGTCCAGCTCCACTCCTTAAAGGGAACAAAATAGCCAAGCTTTTTCTCGATGATCCCTGTTCTTTTCTCCTTCCAAAAAAATACTGCAGACTGCCCCGCCTCTTTAAGAGCCTTTACGTTCATCACTTCTGCAATCCGCCTGCCTTTCATGTCTCTAAGAGAGGCGATGGATGTTCCTGTCAAATGTGAGTCCGGATGGGACAACACCTTTCCATCCTGATCAAAAACAAATACATGTCCTTTCTGAAAGCGAACGGTGCTCACCCAATGAAGCGATCTTTCCTGAGCCTCCTTAACGGACATCGTCTTTTGGCTTGCTAGCTGAAAGTTTTCTTGAAAAACAGAAGAACAGATGCCGGCGATGCTTTTAAGCCGGCGATTTAACCCCATGACCATATCGAATTTGTCGGCTAGCAGCTTGTTATAGCCCCCCTTAATATTAAGCTCCACCAACTCCAGAACATTGCGTGCCGAAGACTGCTCTGAGAGGAGCATCGCTTGTCCCACATCCCGATAGGTAAAGAATAAAATGGCAATGGCTGTAATGCCCATGATAAGAGTAATGAAGAATAATATTTTCCCTTTAAGCGAGCTGAACATTGCAGCGCTGTCCTACTTACATCAAAAGATTCAATTTTTCAGTCTCTCAGCCAAATTAACCAGCTTCACGTCCCCCGGAAAATTCAACCCTGCCACATGTGGGTTGAATCACTTTTAGGGGGCGCAGATTTCCAGCCGAATCTAAGGTTGCTACGTACAGAGCTCATAAAAAAAGTCATTTTGAATTAACTATCGGCATAATGGGGTATTTCTTGATGTTTTTGAAAAGATTCGCATTCCCAAATGAACTGAGGCGGGTGCTAAAATATGCCAACCAACTATTTAAGCAGCCAAGTCATTTCTCAAGATAACGGAAAGCTATTCAGCACTGAAAGGATGCATGATGATAGAAAATCAATTATTTGACAAAGGCGGGCTTTAACTCCATGAATGCGGCAATTTAGAGCTCGAACCTTTCAGGGAAACTTATGAGCTGTGCCATTAAGCACCCTTTAAAGGCATCCCAGATTGTTCTATCTTCCGATTCCAAGATAAGTAAAACCCATCTGCCTCATTTCTTGCGGATCATAAATATTTCGGCCATCCACTACAATGGGTTTTCTGAGCAACGCTTTTACCGCCCGCATATCCAGGTTGCGAAATTCATCCCATTCCGTGACCACGATCAATGCGTCACAGTCGCGAATCGTCTCATAGGGGTTATCAAAAAATCGAATCTCTTTTAAGATTCTCTTTGCCTTGTCTATGGCGACAGGATCGAACACGTGGATGTAAGCTCCTTTGTTTTGCAGATTCTTAATGATGTCTAAAGAGGGGGCCTCTCTGATATCATCTGTTTTGGGTTTAAACGATAACCCCCAAATCGCAATGGTGCTGCCTTTTATCTCCAATACGGACTGTAGTTTTTTAACTGCAATGGTTCGCTGGGCTTCATTGATCCGATACACGGCTTCAAACAGATCAGACTCACATCCGTGTTCTTTTAAAGTGGCGATCAGGGCTCTGACATCCTTGGGAAAACAACTGCCGCCGAACCCAAGGCCCGCATGTAGAAAACGGGAGCCGATTCGACTATCCAGGCCCATTCCCCTGGATACATCCCTGATATCGGCGCCGGTTTTTTCACACAGATGTGCCAGTTGATTCATAAAACTGATCCGGGTTGCCAGCATCGCATTACTGGCGTATTTAATGACTTCTGCGGTTTGGATATCGGTTATGAATATAGGCCTTTCCGTTCTGGCCTTTGAGCGATACAGAGATCTCATGATCTCTTCGGCTTTCTTGCTGTCGGTTCCGATTATGATCCGGTCCGGATTCTCGAAATCCTTCACCGCGGCTCCTTCTCTCAGAAACTCAGGATTAGAAACCACATCAAAAGCAATGTCCGCAGTCTGATGTTCTTTGATGATTTTTTTAACCAGATTGGCTGTTCCCACCGGCACCGTGCTTTTGTTGACCACCACTTTATATTCATTCATGTAACGACCAATGGTTTGCGCCACTTCTTTCACAGCCGTAAGGTCAGCGGCCTGTTCCAGATTAGAGGGAGTTCCAACGCAGATGAAAATAATATCCGATGCTTGAATCGCTTCCATGGCATCTGCCGTAAATCGAAGTCTGCCGGCATCGAGATTTCGTTTGAATATTTCTTCTAGCCCCGGTTCATAAATAGGCAACTGCCCCGAAGCAAGCCTCTTGATCTTGTTACCGTCCACATCGTAGCAGAGTACTTCATTTCCGAGATTGGCAAATCCGGTTCCAGTGACAATCCCGACATATCCTGTTCCTGCAACAGCGAGTTTCATCCTATTGAGCCCTTTCTTAAAATTCCTCTTTCCATTTACCCCATTGAAGCCGATGCCCTGCTGGATGCCAGCCACACTTTTCAGCTAGCGCCATAGGCTTCAGAATGCAATTATTGCTGCTACCGATACCCGTAATAGCCCTTGAACCATTGAACGAATCGCTTCACTCCCACGGTTAAAGGGGTCTGCGGGCGAAATCCCACATCTTTCACCAGATCATCGATATCGGCGAAGGTGGCCGGCACATCTCCTGGTTGCTGATCAAGAAACTGCTTTTGAGCCTTCATACCTAACTCATTTTCAAGTACCTCAATGAAGTCCAGTAGGTTTGTCGGCCGATGATTTCCAATATTATAAATTCGATATGGCACATAGGAGGTGCCTGGATCCGGGCGATCACCGGACCACCGCGGGTTGGGCTGAGCAGGTCTGCCCATAATCCGTACCATCCCTTCAACGATGTCATCGATGTATGTGAAATCCCGCTGCATGTTTCCATGATTGAAAACCTTGATCGGCTTTTTTTCCAAAATGGCCCGGGTAAAAAGGAAAAGGGCCATATCCGGTCTCCCCCAGGGCCCGTAGACCGTAAAGAACCGCAGTCCCGTACAATGCAGGCCATAAAGATGGCTGTACGTGTGAGCCATCAGCTCATTGGCCTTCTTGGTTGCTGCATATAACGATACCGGATGATCCACGTTGTGATGTACGGAGAACGGCATCTTTGTATTTGCCCCGTACACTGAACTGGATGAGGCAAAGACCAAATGCTCGATCACTTTTCGACGACAGCATTCAAGAAGGTTGCAGAACCCGAGTAGGTTTGAACGTATATAAGCCTCGGGATGAGTCAACGAATATCTGACCCCGGCCTGAGCCGCAAGGTTGACCACCACCTCAAAGCTTCTCTCCTCAAAGATGCGGTCAAGATCGTCTTTTCTGGCAAGATCCGTTTTGAAAAAGGAAAAATTGGTAAAATGCTTAAGTTGTTCAAGCCGTGCCTTCTTCAGCGCGACATCGTAGTAAGCATTCAGATTGTCCATCCCCACCACATGGTATCCATCCTGAAGCAGCCTCCGGGATAGATGAAACCCGATAAATCCCGCAGCCCCTGTTATAAGTACAGAGTTGAATCTTAAAGTCATTGCCGATTCTCCTCAATCATCTGCGAGGGTAGCCATTTTTTGCCAGCACCTTTTTATGCCACTTAAATGTTATCCGAAGACCCTTTTCAAGGCTGTGCTCCGGCTTAAATCCGAGGGCTGATGCCGCAAAATCTGTGCCCGCCGCTGAGGCAAAAACATCCCCTGCCCTCGCTTCGGTATGCCGGGGTTTGACATGAATCTTGAAGATATGGGAGATTAACTTCCATAGCGCATTTATCGTAACCGGCTTTCCTGTACCGACATTGATGTTAACTCCGCTCACCCCCTGTGCGGCGGCAGCAAGAAGATTGGCCTTCACCACGTCTGCAACAAAGATGAAGTCCCTGCTTTGTGTTCCATTCCCATGTATTTCCGGTGGCTTAGCAGCGGCCGCCCTGTTAAGAAAAATCGAAATCACACCAGAATATGGTGAACCTGGATTCTGCCGGGGGCCGTAAACATTAAAGTACCGAAGGCAGATTGTTTCAACGCCGTATAGTTTCCAGTAGAGCCTTGCATGTTGTTCGCCATTTAGTTTTTGGACCGCATAGGGACTCTCTGGGCATGGCTCCATGGTTTCATGCTTAGGCACCCTGGGATCATTTCCGTACACGGCACAGGAGCTGGCAATAATAACCCGCTTCACACCGCAGTTTCTGGCAGCCTCCAACGCACAAAGGGTTCCCAACTCATTTACCTGTGCCGTATAAACGGGTTGCTCAACCGTCTGAGGAACGGAAACGATGGCTGCCTGGTGAAAAAGAATATCACACCCTTCGCTCACCTTAGATAGAAGTGGCCTGTCTCGAATATCCCCTTCAAAAAAGCTTATTTGACTCTTTACCCGTGCAAGATTGGAAAGACTTCCCGTGGATAGGTCATCCAGCACGTTGACCTTACAGCCGAGCCCAACAAGTGAATCCACAAGATGGGATCCGATGAACCCTGCACCTCCTGTCACAAGTGCCTGTTTGTACCTAAATGGTATCACCTCTTGTATGGCCGCCCCCCTTGTTGATCTGACCTGAAACGTATTTGGAACCTTACCAAATGTCAAGGAGTAAATGGAGCACGGGAAAACCGCTAGGTTTCAGTAAGCATCGAGAGGATCTTTCGAGTTCTTGCAATAATTTTTTCATAAGAGGCGCTGTTGCGCTGAACATAGAAACTGGTCTCAGCCCTGTCGGCATCCCTGCCGATGGTTTTAATAAATGATTTCAACTTCTGTTGAGTATCAAACCTTTTGACAAATAGCTCACCCCAGGTGTTTTTATAAACAAACGCAAAATCATTGACATCTTTCTCCCAGGGGGATTTTTCAAAACTTACAACGATCAGTAATTTTGTAATGGTCGGCTTTTTGAGAAAATAGGAAAATTCGATTTCTGAAACATTGGATTTGCCGAAAAAGCGTTTCATCTTATTGCCGAGATTGATGATTTCCTTTAATGTCACACTGGAAGAGTTTGGCTCCATATGGATTCGGTTGACGTTGAAAAGATCATTCCAAACCATAAATGCAATATTGTAAACGATATCCTTACTGGAAATGACCAGCCGGGATTTTTCCGGATTTGAAAATATGCTCCACCTCTCACCGTCCATATGGATGATCATATCAGAGATATTCAGCTTGCCGGCGGGTTTTTGAAGAACCGAAATCTTGGTAGGCTTATACTGGTAGCTCACCAGAATTTTTCTTCCCAGCACCTTCAAATCCTGTTTATCAATGTCGCTTCCGATTCCCGCATGCTCTGCGCAGATTTCTCTGTATATCTTAACCAGGAATCGGAACAATTGATTTCCAAGCTCGATCTGCGAATCAAAATTCCATGAATCAAATCTACCGAGCCGAATTCGCTCTTTGATGTCGATGGGATAGTGCTTAAAAAGCTCAGCGGCCAGTTGTTTTTTCCGCAGGTGTCGTTTATCATATGGTTTAAGTTCGCAGCGCAAATAAAAACACTTTTTAAGAAATTCGATCCATTCATCCTGGCGTGCCCGCCGATAATTATCTAGTATCGACAGCATGGTAAAGCACATGGGATCAGGAAATACATCACTGTTTTTTTTTGACAAAACCTCCTCTCTGAGCCTGTGGCAGATCAGCGGTTGATCCGGCAAGTCAAGCTGCATTTTTAATAATGTCATCTTGATGATGGATTTAAGAGATCGGCTTAAGGATTTGTGCAACTGCCACAGCGCGGCTCCAAAGTATTCGTTTCGAGCCACCTTTTGCAGATTGCCCAGATCGATGAAATCGTACAAGCCATAGAGAGGGTTTTGAATTGCCGAAAGGGCAGCATCATAATCAATGAGGGTATGCGGATCGAAAACGACCCACCAGAGCGGGATTTTTCCGCAAATAACAATGCAGGTTCGATAAAACTCCTCCTTCAAGACATTTTTTTGAGCACTTCCTGAACTTTCGGCATCAAGGGGACCAAAATTACCTTTCTTAACATCATCGACATCGGTAACGAAAAAAAAGACTGGCATTTTAATGTTCAGGTCCAGCCAATCCTTGATGAGGTTTATTTTTTGCCTGAGATGACACCATGCACTCCTGTCGAAATCTTCCTTTCGGTAGCAAACCCAAATATCACAGTCAGAGTCGCGGGTCTGGCTCACCGTGCCCACGCTGCCAATGGTATAAAGCCCCTGGATAAGATGGGAGTCGCCTCTTCGTTTGAGCAGTGAACGTTTGTCTTTGACACCAAACCTTCGCTTAAAGACGCTCTCCCTTGCACGAATTTCAGGCTCATTATCAACATTATAAACTTTGAAATCCCTCTGCAGACCCTCAATGTATCCAGGGCACCTCGGGTGATTGACGCTTAGAAGCCAGGGAAGCATATATAGTATGATTTCGCTTTCCAAAGGGAGAAGCTCACGAAAAACCTTTTTTCTGAATGCATTATACCGGTTGAAAGTATGTTTGTTCCTGTCGATAATCCGATGTATCATCTGATGCAATATATCTTCTTGAAAATATGCCTGAACAGACTGTATACTAAATAATAGCTGGCGGAAACCAGCCTATTAAGAAAACATACATAACAATAAACATGCCAAGATGTCTTTTTCTGAGAAAAGGCGCTATTAAAATAAATTTTAATGGACAAACCCGTAAATACCGTTAACTGTACGAAGTGCAGACACTATTACATTACCTGGGATAAAAAGTTTCCATATGGCTGTCGTGCAATGCAATTTAAATGCAAGGCTGTGCCATGTCACGTCGTTTTCGAAAGTTCCAAGCTGCCATGCATGATGTTCTCGCCCAAGCGGATAAAGAAAAATTGCACATGACAGCCGTTGAATAACGACAACTATTGAAAGCCAACAGCCTTCGGCTAAAGCAGAAGGCGTGGGATAAAATAGTAGGCCTTGGATATTATTCGAAATTTATTACTTCTTGAATTATTACAATAACTTACGAAACAATGACCCGAGCTTTCATTCGTATCAAACTGTTTGCCACGCTCAATAAGTTTATGCCGAAAGACGGTGCGGATACGGTTTCCTTTTTTCCCGGTATGACGGTCCGCAGTCTTCTGTCGCAATTGCATATTCCAGAGTCAGAGGCCAAGCTTATTTTTATAAATGGGAAGAAGGCATCTCTTGGCACGGAACTGCATCCAGGAGATCGCGTAGGGATATTTCCACCGGTGGGAGGTGGATAGGATTCAATGAGGCATTTGTGACCTGAAAGTTGGAACGGTGTCGGGTTCTTGACGGCTGTGGAGGGAGATTTTTCTTGGACATAACAGCTCAGACGGGTATATTCTAGATCTGGAAACGAAATTTCCGGATGTCCGACACCTCGATCCACTTGGTTCCAGGAACGTAGGTTCTTTCTATGAAAAGCACCTTCCCGGACGAATCGATCAATAACACAGATGAGCTGCGTGTTCCGTAGTTTGGGCTCGAAACAAACGGCGGGCTGAGGGTGCGTTCCCATTCAACCCCGACACCGGTATCGGGAAGTTCATGATCCGGGGGACAAAACCGATCGCTTAGAATCGCAAACAAAGAGGGTATGGAAATGGGATGAGCCTCGGTGATCAGCTTCCTCAGGGCTTCCTTACCGCGCTTGACTTTGGGCCAGGCAGTGTCAAGCAAGTGGTTGCTCAAACCATAGATGCCGGGCATCAATTTCATACTCCCATACGCTCTATTGGAAAAATAAAAGATTCCAGACTGATCTCCTAATAGAAGATTAAAACCATTGTAACGATGGCTTACCGGCTTGATGCTATCAATGTATTCCTGTGGTGACACCTTGCAGGAAAGGAACTCTCTTACCAGCATACCCCTAGATGGAGCGTTCGCCTTTTTTACCTGTGGCTCTCTGTAATTGGTCACCGCGGCAAAACGACCGCTTCGGTTGACGCCCAACCAGGTTCCTTTGCCACAAAGATCCTGGCCTGCCAGTATGTCTGCATTTTCCTTCCAGAATGAAAGTGGCCTCGCAGGGCGGCTGTAAAACTCATCCCTGTTTGCCGCAAGCACCAGATCATATTTGTGGTGCATTTTATAAGAAAATAAAATCAGGCACATCCTATATAATTCTAGATGAAATCCGTAGCATAAACCAAAGGGGCACAAGATGCACATGCTTTAAAATATGCTGATTCGCAGGCTATATATGCTTTTTGCGCTCTCTTAAAATTGCTGATACATCTTCTATTAAATTGACCCCGATCGATGAAATATGGTAATTATGTATTATTGATTTTGCAAGCTCCAACTTTACAAAAATCCTTGCTGACGCGGGGGCCGAAAGAATCAATAGGAGGCAAGCAATGGAGATAGAGCAGTGAGGTTTGCCTTTTCGCAAATCAACATAAAAATTGCTGCATGGTTTCAATAAGATATGAACGAAAACAGAGGAGACATCTATCATGAGCATTGCCAGAAAGTTTGGAATTTTGATTTTCCTTGCCGTTCCTGCGATCGTTGGCGGTGGTATTCTGTATGCGACCTTTGAAGGCTATGCGCCCGTGTTTATTTTTGAAACGATTCTTTTAATCATCGCCATTGGCGTTTTTAGCAGGTGATTGGATATTCTTATGCCCCGAGTATGTTCATCAAAGGGGATTGTTGGTTTTCAGAAAGGAACGGACACATATTACACGTTTTTTTGGAGGGGTATTGATATACAAACGCTTCTTAATCGGTTTTCCATGCCGCCCTCTAAACTTCAAAACAAAGGGTTGCGGGAGGAAGCGTGGAAGAAAATACTAGCCGACGCATGATTCTGTGGTTTTTTCTTATCCTGTTTATCATTTCATTCATTTTGCTTGGCTGGTTGATTTGGCCCTTTGTATCCATCATCATTCTTGCATCGGTGGTAACCGGGGTTTTCAGCCCCCTTTACCATCTTTTCAAAAAGAAAATGAAACCGGCTCTGGCCTCCTTTCTGACGTGTGTGGTGATCTTCTTGATCCTATTTGTCCCCATCGTGCTCTTTGTTGGAATCTTATCAAAAGAAGCCTACGATCTGTACTTGATGGGGAAAAGTGCGGTTATTAGCGATCAGGTGAAGGCTTTGTTCGAAGGAAGCGCAATTATCGAAAGGGTTAATGTTCTTCTGTCAAATTTCAACTTGCAGCTCACGGCAGAACAGTTCAACAGGGTCATTTCTGAAATCGGCAAATTCATAGGGCTTTTTCTTTACAAACAGGCAAGTTCCATCGCCTCAAATGTCTTTGCCTTTTTGATAAACTTCTTTTTTATGCTCATTGTCATTTACTTTCTTCTGCTTGATGGTCATAAGCTGATAGCCTTTATCACCGATCTGTCCCCCCTGCCCAGGGAGCAGGATGAAAAACTGATCCGCAAATTTGAGGATATCGCTTATGCAATTCTAATCGTCAATGGTGTTGGTGGATTAATCCAGGGAATTCTGGGGGGCATAGTCTTTGCGTTGTTTGGCCTAAAATCTCCTTTTCTGTGGGGTGTTATAATGGGACTGCTGGCCTTTCTTCCCATCTTTGGGATCGGCGCTGTCTTCATTCCGGCGGGTTTTTTACTGATATTGAAAGGGCGGATGGCTGCGGGCGTCTTTTTCTTCATCTTCTACCTGGTTCTTTCAGGCTCTGTAGAATATTTCTTGAAACCCAGATTGGTGGGCCAGAAAGCGAAGATGCACACACTGCTGGTTTTTCTGTCGATCATGGGAGGATTGAAGTTATTCGGCATCCTGGGAATCATATATGGTCCGCTGGTTGTCACCGCATTTTTGACATTAAACGATATCTATCACTCCAGCTATCAAAAACATGTTGAAACCACAAATCATTACTAAACCGAGTATTATGAACGGAATATTCCACAGCCTATGCTCTTACAGCAGTGCCTGTAAGACCCAAAGCGAAAGCGTTGATGGCAGTATGAAATTTCACCGGAAATATGTCGTTTTCAATGAAACATCGAACATCCAAACACGAAAATAGATAGGAGTTGACATGGCGGTAGCAGAAAAGTTTCCAGAAGTCAGTATTGAGAGCGAGATGAAAAAATCGTACCTTGACTACGCCATGAGTGTCATTATTGGCAGAGCATTACCGGATGTGCGGGATGGTTTAAAACCGGTTCATCGCCGGATCCTATACGCGATGAAAGAACTTAAGAATGATTGGAACAAACCGTACAAGAAATCAGCTCGCATTGTCGGTGATGTGATAGGAAAGTACCATCCTCACGGGGATATGGCCGTATACGATGCGATTGTTCGAATGGCCCAGGATTTCTCACTGAGATATCCCCTTTTGGACGGACAGGGCAATTTCGGTTCTGTAGATGGTGATCCGCCGGCAGCCATGAGATATACTGAAATTCGAATGGCGCGCCTGGCTCATGAGATGTTGGAGGATTTGGACAAAGACACAGTGGACTTTGTGCCCAATTACGATGAATCTCTTGAGGAGCCCACGGTGTTGCCGGCCAAATTCCCTTCTCTCCTTGTAAATGGTTCCTCCGGGATAGCCGTTGGGATGGCAACCAATATACCGCCACACAATCTAACCGAAGTTATTGAAGCCATCAAAGCGGTCATCGACACACCGGGTATTTCTAACAACGAACTGATGCAACTGGTACCTGGTCCGGATTTTCCCACAGCCGGTATTATTCATGGAACAAAGGGAATCTCTGAAGCCTACCAAACTGGTAAAGGTATTATTCGGATCCGGGCAAGAGTGAGGATCGAAAAAGATCGTCGAACCGAACGTGAAACCATTGTTGTCACGGAACTGCCTTACCAGGTGAATAAGTCCAAGTTGATTGAAAAAATTGCGTCTCTCATTAAAAACCGGTTGATCGAAGGGATTCGATTCGTTCGGGATGAATCAGACAGAGAGGGGATGCGCATCGCCATTGGCCTGAAAAAAGAACAAATATCAGCTGTGATCATCAACCAATTATATAAACTTACCCAGATGGAGATCAGCTATGGGATCAATTTTTTGGCAGTGGTCAACAATCGCCCCCAGCTCTGCACGCTTAAGGAACTTCTTGAACTGTTCATACTTCATCGAAAAGAAATCGTAATCAGGCGAACACGCCATGATCTCATGAAGGCCGAAGAGCGAGCGCATTTGTTGGAGGGCCTGAAAATCGCCTTAGACAATCTTGACGAGGTGGTGACATTGATTCGGGAATCGAAAACACCGGCCATTGCAAAGGAACGTTTGATTCTAAGATTCAGTCTTTCCCCTGTACAGGCTCAGGCCATTCTAGACATGCGATTGCAACGGCTTACAGGGCTTGAACAGGAAAAAATCGCAGAGGAGTACAAAGAAATCCTCAAGAATATTGCATGGTTTAAAGAAATTCTATCAAGCGAGCGCCTGGTTCTCAACATAATAAAGGATGAGCTTTCAGAGATACAATCCAAATATGGAGATGCCCGTCGTACTGAAATCATTAAAGAAACAAAGGAAATAACCATAGAAGACATGATCGTAGAAGAGGATATGGTGGTTACGGTATCCAATGCTGGATACATCAAACGAAATCCCATCACACTGTACCACAGCCAGCGCCGCGGGGGTAAGGGCAAGACGGCCATGGGTACGCGAGATGAAGATTTCGTTGCACATCTCTTTGTGGCCTCAACTCATCACACCTTTCTGTTTTTCACCAATAATGGCAAAGTCTATTGGCTGAAGGTCTATGACATTCCTCAGGCCGGGCGCCAAAGCCGCGGTAAAGCCATAGTGAATCTTCTTAATTTCGAAAAAGACGAAAAGCTGAGCACGGTTCTGGCGGTGCCTTCCTTTGAGCCGGGACGCTTTATTCTGATGGCCACGAAATTCGGTTTCATAAAAAAAACTGACCTGATGGCGTTTAGCCGGCCCAGAACCGGCGGAATAATCTCACTGGCTCTTATGGCAGATGACGAACTGATCGCTGCCAGGATCACCGACGGCACATTGAATGTCTTTCTATGTTCGGCTAACGGAAAATCTATACGCTTTCACGAATCGGATGTTCGTCCCACGGGGCGAGTTGCAAGAGGTGTTCGGGGTATGACATTGGCTGGCGGTGATCAGATCATCGGCATGGAGGTGCTCAGCCATGGCCAGACATTATTTACCGCCACTGAACACGGATATGGTAAAAGAACGGCCATCGATCAGTACCCCTTACAGCGACGAGGGGGAAAAGGGGTCATTGCCATTAAAACAAACGAACGAAACGGAAAGGTGGTATCCATCCTGCTGGTTGACGAAGACGATGACCTGATGCTGATGACCAACATCGGAAAAATTATCCGCATACCGGTAAGGAGCATATCTATCATCAGCCGCAACACTCAAGGGGTAAAGCTCATGGGGTTGGAACCACAGGAACGTATCGTGGGAGCTGCGCGATTGGCTGAAAAAGATGAAGATTAAAGACAGAAAAGATTTCTTGATGACAAACCAAACCGATATCAACGTGCTGAAGGTTGGGGTAGTCGGCGCCGGCAGTTGGGGTACGGCCATAGCAGATCTTCTTGGATCAAAAGGGCTTAGGGTGGAGCTTTGGGCGTTTGAAAAGGAAGTGAAGGACTCTATTTTGACAGACAGCGAAAACCCGTATTACTTGCCTTCAATTCCCCTTTCAAAAAACGTTTTTCCGTCCAATGACCTTATCGAAGTGGTTTCTGAAAAAGAAGTACTGATCATCGCCGTTCCTTCCCATGTGATAAGGAACGTTGCAAAAAACATGTCTCCTGCTGTAAGGCGCGACTCGATCATCGTATCGGCGTCAAAGGGAATCGAAAATGAGACTCTTCTTACAATGTCCGATGTGCTGAGGCAGGCATTAGCCCAGGTACGGGAAGAAAATTTTGTGGTTCTTTCAGGCCCCAGTTTTGCAAGGGAAGTGGCCACCAGGACACCAACCGCAGTGACCGTGGCTGGTAGAGATCCGAATCGTTCACGCCTTGTTCAGCATCTTTTCGCCACACCTTATTTCAGGGTCTATACTTCAGATGACATAACGGGGGTTGAACTGGGTGGGGCTGTCAAGAACGTTATCGCAATTGCTGCAGGCATTGTGGACGGGTTGGAGCTGGGATTGAATACCAGGGCAGCACTCATTACCAGGGGGCTTACAGAGATCAGCCGGCTGGGGCTTAAGCTTGGCGCAAACCCTCACACATTCGCAGGCCTTGCAGGTATTGGTGATCTTGTGTTGACATGTACCGGGCAGTTGAGCCGAAACTATACGGTTGGAAAGCAAATAGGGGCTGGAAGGCCGGTATCCGCAATTCTATCAGAGATGCGTATGGTTGCAGAAGGGGTTAAGACCGCAAAATCTGTTTATCATCTATCGGAAAAACTAGACGTCGAAATGCCCATATGCCACGAGACATATCGCATTTTATATGAAGGACTGGCTCCGCAAAAGGCACTGCAAAGGCTAATGGCCCGTGACCTTAAGCAGGAACGCGAACAATGGTAAAGAGCAAAGGAAACAAAAACGAGGGGCACAGACAGCGGCTGAGAGACAAGTTTACAGCATATGGCTTATCGGGTTTTCATGACTATGAGGTAATCGAACTGCTGCTCACCCTGGCAACCCCTCGTAAAGACTGCAAAGCTGCTGCAAAAGCCGCATTAAAGCGATTCAAAACGCTTCAGGCAGTGTTGGAAGCCTCAAGCGGTGATCTATGCCGAATCAATGGGATCGGTCCCAAAAACGTATTTGGGATCAAGCTTATAAAAGCGGTTGCAGAACGATATCTTGAAAAAAAATTAATTCATAAAGACCCGATCAACAACTCAAAGGAACTTTTCGATTATCTTTATCTGCGCATCGGCGAACGGAGCAGGGAATGTTTCCTGGTACTTTTCTTGGATGCTAAAAACAGAGTGATTGCATCTGAAATTCTGTTTGAGGGAACCCTTACCACAAGCTCCGTCTATCCAAGGGAGGTGATTAGAGCTGCAATAGAGCATCGTGCCGCAGCCCTTATTTTTGCCCACAATCACCCTTCGGGGGATCCGGCACCATCGAAAGAAGATATGGCAGTGACCCGGCAGCTTGCCCATGCCTGCAAGGTGATGGATATCACGGTACACGAACATCTTGTCATCGGTGAAAACAGGTACTTCAGCTTTGCGGACAGCGGACATCTGAAGCAGATGATCCGAGATTTCATCGGCAATGGGCTTGGATATGGCTAAACAGCCGTGAGCCCCTGCAGCTCGTAGAAGCCTGTTAATAGATCCCTTGTGAGTAAAATGCAGAAAAGTTACAGTGGTCAGATACAGACAAATCATGCGTGCAGTGCTTTTTGCTATGTGATTTATGCAACTATGGGATGGACTTACCGACATGTCTCTGTACGGGAGGATGAATTTTGGGAGCAAATAATAAAAAGACATATCCGTCTTGTTTTGGTCAACTGGAAACAGTCTTCCCAAAAGGTTCACAGGGTTTGAGGGAAACTCCCGACACCTGTCTTCGGTGCAGTGATAAAACCGAATGTTTAAAAACGGCTATGTCCAGTGTTCAGGGATTAAAAGCCAGACAGGAAATCGTCGATAGAGCATATCAGACAGGACGGATGACGTTTTTTGAAAGATGGTCTCTAAGAAAAACCATCAATCAGCGAATAAGGGAAATGAGCCGCTCTGGAAAGGAAGCCTGAAAATTACCGGTTCCAGTAAACACAAAGTATTGATTGCTGATTATTTGAGGACTGCTAGTTTTTTTACTTACCTGTACAGAGAAAACATCTATCTATAAACTGGGCAACTGAAAGACAAAGAGAAAGATAAGAATTGACCTCTGTTCAAAATAGTGTTATTAATGCAAAAATTTAAATCATTTCATCGAATCGGAGGTTGCCGTTGCCCTATTGGTGGAAGGTAAGAGAAGAACTTAGTCAAACAAACAGGTTAAGAAGATCCTTTTATGAGCTATTAAGAGATGAGTTTGATCAATACATGCTTCGGTATTCCCTTATCGATTCTTATGAGAATTTTTTACGCAAGCAACAGCCCTATCCGTTTGTCGAAAAAAGAGAACTCAAACCTCGCGCACGCCTTCCCATGCAGGAATATGAGTGCCAAAATGCCTTTCTGGTTATTTTTATGGAAGATTCGATTCCATCTGAGCATAAGAAGTATATTCGATTCCTGAATGTCAACAAAACAACCAAAACAAATCTTTTGGCCTCCAACACTCTTAGGTTGTCTGAAAAATTTGACAGAAATCAAAAATATCTTGAATCGGTTCATTTTTATGACTTTCTAAAAAGCCTCTTATCGGTTGACTATGCCCTGCTCATTCAGAGGGACCCTGAAACCCAAACCAGAGATAGATACATTCTATCTCATTTTCATGTTCGTATCGACTGGCCGATAGCAAATGCCGCCGAGGATCTCGCACAGTATCTTCGGTATATTTCTAAAGATATTTATGAGAAAGGGGACAAATACGCCGAAGATGTGCAAAAGAAGTTCTTTGAATATTACGGCATTCCTGTCACGGTGGGGGGAAGAAGAACAGCAGCCATTGTTGCCGCACAGTACCTCAAACGGATTCCATGCATCGCAACGGTTTATGTTTCCAGCAGTGAGTCTCGAGCGCTTATCCGAATTTCTGAGAGAGGGCTTTCCAAAGCGGTATTGGTAAGATTCCAAGACAGTGAAATGGAACAGATCGCCCTGGAGAATCGCATAGGTTTTCGAACCTTTGTAAAAAATTATGTGGTCGCCAAAGAACAGCGCGGTGGCATATGCATCTTTCAGGCAACTTACGCATATACGAATCAAGCACGACCGCCGGATGATGGAAAACTAAGAGAAATAAAACCTGATCTAAACTGGTTATCGGTAGGAGGTGAATACCTTATTCCAAAACCCGGCGTTTTAAGGTACCCGCCTCTAGCGTTGAATTTCATTTACACATAAACCAATTTCAAAACGCCCCAGATCGCCCAATCTCTGTAGGCTCACATGACGAATCAATGCGCGGTTCTTTCGATTGTTAGCGATCGGGTTCAGTGCCCTTCTTGAACAGGGCGACAACGCCATTGTCAGAGGATGCCTGTGTTAACAGGCCGGTTACAGGATCAATTCGTAAAGAAACCACATCGTCGGGAATATCGAAATACTGTACCGGGGCATCCTCAATGACTGTTTTCATAAATTCGATCCAGATCGGCAGCGCTGCCCGTGCTCCCGTCTCTGCGCTTCCAAGACTGACATATGAATCCTGCCCAACCCAGACGCCTGCAGCAATGGCCGGTGTGTAGCCAACAAACAGAGCATCCCTGAAATCATTTGTAGTACCGGTTTTTCCGGCGATCTGCCCGCCAATGTTTCGCGCTTTTTTCCCAGTACCCTCGTTGATGACCGCCTGGAGCATATTGGTCATAATAGCGGCTGCGGCACGAGACATCACAATTTTCTTTTTCGGTCTTGCCCTCCAGACGATACGCCCCGTTCGGTCTACAATCTCGGAAATTCCAAAGGGCTCAATCCATAGGCCTTTGTTGGCAAACACCGCGTAAGCTTCCGTTAAATTGAGCAGAGAGACTTCTGATGTGCCCAATGCTAATGTTAGATTTTGCTGAAGCTGTGATCTGATACCGAGAGAATGGGCAAATTGTGCCACCGAATCCACACCGAGCATTTCAATAAGCCGAACGGCAGGAATGTTTTCAGAAACGGCAAGTGCATGTCTTAAAGTGATTTCTCCTTTATAGGTCTTGGAGAAATTCTCCGGGCGCCAATCCTCTGCTTCTCTCCCGCCTCTGAATACAACCGGTGCATCAAGAATCATACGGTGCTGCGGAAATCCCCGTTCAATGGCAAGGGCATATACAATTGGTTTGAATGCCGATCCGGGCTGTCTTCGTGCATGAATCGCTCTGTTATAAGGGCTTTCATAATAATCCCGCCCGCCGACCATCGCAACAATGCCTCCCGTTAGAATATCCAGCGCCACAAGAGCGGCCTGTGGACGCACCGTTTTCATCCTCCTTTGACGCATTCTTTTCTCAAGATCTGACAATCCATTTGCGACAGCCGCCTGCGCAGCAGACTGTAATCTATATCGAAGGGTTGTGTGAACGATAAACCCCTCCTTGTAAAGCTTTGTCGCCCCGATGATGGATTCCAGTGCCTGTCTCACATAATCAACAAAATACGGGGCTTTAACAGTACGTTGCTCTCTGTTTGAAAGGTCGATGGAATCCTTGATGCTTTGCTGGTATTGCTCTTCATTTATGATCCCGGTTTCCTTCATCTGCCGCAGCACCGTATCTCTTCGTTGCTTTGCAAGCGAAAGATTAACCAGTGGAGAATAACGGGAAGGCGCCTTGGGCATTCCTGCAATCAAAGCACATTCTGAAAGACTCAAATCCTTTACGGACTTTCCAAAGAACGCTCTTGAAGCAGATTCTACACCGTAGGCGCCGCTGCCGAAATAAATCTGGTTCAAATATAATTCCAATATTTCATCCTTGGTGTAGCGGCGCTCCAATTGAAATGCCAGAAAGGCTTCTTTTATTTTCCTTGCCAATGTCTTTTTAGGGGTTAAAAAAAGTGTTTTCGCAAGTTGCTGGCTGATGGTGCTGGCACCTTCAGCGTACTCTCCGGCCCAGATATTTCGAACAATTGCACGCAAAACCCCTCTTACGTCCACTCCACTGTGTTGATAAAAATTGCGATCTTCAGTGGCGATAATTGCGGCCTTAAGCGCATCTGGTACCGTTTGGAGTGGAACCGGATCCCGCTTTTCGGAAAACAGCTCGGCCAGCAGAACGCCATCGGCGGAAAAGATACGGGTAACTGCAGCCGGTTTATAGTTTTCAAGCGATTGAATTTGAGGCAAATCACTGGTAAGCGCAACGAATGCACCCGCAACTATTCCGCAAATGCCGCCGGAAAAGACTACAAAGGCAATAAACAGGGTTATCTGCTTATGTGTCATTCCCATCGAAATGTGCGCTTAAGCCCTGGTATGAAAACCAGGCCAGAGATTGTCCTATTGATCCCTAACCCGTAAAAAGCCGGTTGAAGCAAGAGCGTAAATCCGGATCTTTCGGGGAACCAAAATTCAAAGGTTTTAAAATTAACGCCTGCGCCGTAAGAGGCAAGATGCTGGATACTTGATGCTTGATACTGGATAAAATAAGGATAGTTACCTTTTAAAATCCAGCATCTCTGCGAGGCGTAGGCTCAGCTTTCCCGAGACTTCGCTCGGAAAAAGTGGCCCCTTTGGGGCAGTTGAAATAAAAACCCAGTTGTAAGTGATCTAAAGTGCCTAAAGTTAAGGTATCGCTTCGCTCTTTCATTTTAAAAATAGATCAAA
>JAFDFZ010000015.1 GCA_019309565.1 Deltaproteobacteria bacterium | reverse complement strand
TGGATTTGGAAGTAATAAAACACTTTCTCCCTTCTTTTTCAATAACTTATTTGCTAAAAAACTCAATGAGTCTCTCAATAATTAACTCAATTTATTAGTTTTGAAATTGGCTCTATGAATTACAATTTTGCATTTTTTGGTGTGGTATAATTTCATAAGTTTGAAAAGAGGAAAAATGTTCTTGATAGTGATATTAAACTCAAATAAACTTATAAAATGATCGGTTCCAGGTTCTAGGTTCGGGGTTAGAAGGTTATAACCTATTCAAAACGCTCATGATATGAATCGGAATTTAGACAATTCATCATAAACCCCGTAGTTGGATATATCATATAGCAAAATGGCCTATACGAATGATCTATCAGTACTTAAAGGCTAAGCTGCTTGAGTCGTTTTACAACAACGGGGTAAACAAATGGGTTAAATAGGATTATATTACAACCCATAGACATCCGTTTAATACGTGGCATTTTTGGATTTTAACCCGGAACCCATAACGATGAACCGCTCAACCTAAGATATAGTTTAATATTTTAACCCATCAGATGAAGAGGAATTCAAATGGTCTTGACACGCAGGTTTTTATTAATGGTCTTGCTGATTTGTTTTTTCTTTCCACCGGCCTTGTCCCACGGTGAAGAGAATCAGTCCAAGGGGGCTCTTAACGTGGTGCTGACACCTGCTGACCAGTTGATACTTGAAGCCATTGATAAGGTCAACGATCGCATAGATAAGCTAGCCGATACTCTAAATGATCGTATCGATAAAATCAATGATCGTATCGATAAAATCAATGATCGTATCGATAATTTGTGGATCACCATGCTGGGCGGATTTTTGGGGGTTATGGCCTTCATTGGTGGTATCGTATTCTGGGACCGACGCACGTTTGTGCAGCGTGCCAGGCAAGAGTGCCGTGACGAGATGAGTGAAGACAGGAAAAAGCTGGAAGCTATGATAGTGGCAATGAGGAAGCTTGGGGAACAATTCCCGGAAGTCCGCGAAGTTCTGCGAAGCTTTGGGTTGTTGTGAAAATAATAGTGTAAGAGAAATCTAAAAATTCTCGGAGACGTCCTTGACTATGTCGACTTACACTATTGTTGGTTGAACAAGCCTCCAGAAGGTGAGCAGGAATAGGCGTAAGACCTGAAATTAAAGGTTTACAATAATTCAAAAATCATGGCACGCCAGCTCCGCATCAGTTATTCCTAAGATGATCGATTTTTATTCGGAAAAAAACCTACCCCAATGGGTAAGTTTTTTGTTAAGGTGGGAACCTTCGCGTGCCGATTGGTTCTATCATCAATGGGTTTTGAGCCCGAACTTGTGATAGCTTTTGAATTCAGGGTCTTTCGATATTAGGATCATCTTCTGTTGAATTGCTTGCCATACGAGAAATCGATCAAAGGGGGCTTTGTGAGCGAGCACTGGCAACTTATGAAAGCTGGCTGCATCAGATGGCCTGACCGCAAGGAGGCTGATACCCATCTCTACGCCGGCGCCTGGCAATTTTTCAGGTCCAACCCCTTTCAGTTCAAGTTTTCCCAGTGCGCATTTAAGTGAAATCTCCCAGAAAGTTATGACACTCACGGCCACGTCATTTTCTGGCGCTTTTATCTTCTGGGCCGCCGGGCTGCTCAGTTTCTCCGGACTGAAAAGAGTCCACAGAAAGGCATGGGTATCAAGTAGGTAATTCATGAGGTCAGCATCTCTTCATCACTCAGCTTGAAGTCCTTATGAATCACACACTGGCTCCTGCCGCTCAGCAAACCCAGCTTTCTTTCCGGCTTAGCCCTGTACTTTAAATATGGTACAAGCACGGCGATCTTTTCCCGCTTCTTCCCATAGCTGATGATAATCTTCTGACCTCTTCTCACTCGTGCCAGCATTTCCGAAAACCTGGCCTTTAGTTCTCCGACGGTGAGTGTCTCCATATACATCCCCTAAAATACTACTTTGTTTTATGGTAAGCGTTTCATGACAACTTATCAAGAAAACTGCTCCTGTTGAAGGTAAGGACAATATACTGACAATAGGAACAGGCTTTAACCCATTTAGTTATGATAAATCTTCTAAATCCCACTCCATATCATGAGCGATTTGAACGTTAGGGGTAGCTGCGGTTAACATCCTTGTCCTGACTCATGGTTTTCCTGAGCCGATGTTACAGTACAACGGCATAGTTCTTGGAATACCCATATTCATAAGGGATTTCGGCAAATATCTCATGGCGAAAATGGAGGCTATTCATCATAGGAGGACTTCAGTTTATTCGGGCGAAGATGGCAAGTGGAAGTAGCTAAAACAAGGATAAATGGGAAGCAGCATGGTTGATTATCAATCAAGCCTGCGGATCTGCAAACTGAGATTGCGTTCAATATGAAGATTCTAATGCTCTGTGACGTTCTATTTCCGGATACCACAGGCGGTGCCGGCAGAGTCACTTTCAATTTAAGTAAAGAACTTATCAAAAAAGGGAATGTGGTATATATTCTGACCCGAAATCCCGAAAACAGATTCGATATTTACCAGAGATTAGATGATTCCCTGTTTGTCTATCGGTTTTCAGCAGCTGCAACAGGATCCTTTAATCTTATCTATTCTGAGATTCGAAACAGCTATTCGGCAGCCAAAAAGATATCAGGCAAATCTTCTTTTGATATTATCTGCATTCATCAATGCTTGCCAGCTATCGGTCCTTCATATACCAGTTTGTTCAACGGATGCCCGATTCTCTACCTTTATCACTCACCCTGGCATAAGGAATATTTAATAAAACAACAAAATAACAATGGTGAAAACTCAGGTTCACAAAAAGCCATCGCTTTCATAATGCGCTCAATAGAGAGACGCTTCCTTAATAAATCGTCAAAAGCAATCGTGCTCAGTAAATATATGCGTGAAAAGATTTCTAAAATACACCGGTATCCAGAAAATCGTATTTCAATAATTCCTGCAGGGGTTGATCTTGAACATTTTCATCTCACAAACGCATCGAAAGAGTCGATTAAAAAAAAACTTGGGATCTCCAAACAAAAAACCCTGTTTTTAACGGTTCGAAACCTGGTACCGAGGATGGGCCTTGAAAACCTTATAAAAGCTTTCAGTGCTAGCCGAATCCTTAAAGAAAGCTGCGTTCTTTGGATTGGAGGCGATGGACCGCTAAGACATTATCTTATGGATATGGTTCGCAGTAATGATCTTCAGGATAACATTAAGTTTTTGGGATTTATTCCAGATGAAATGTTGCCTGAAATATATCAGGCAGCGGATTTTTTCATATTACCGACAGTAGAACTGGAAGGGTTCGGGCTTGTTATACTGGAAGCTATGGCATGCGGTACTCCTGTGATAGGGACACCGGTCGGTGCAATACCTGAGATCTTGAATCGATTTGATCGGCGGCTGATTTTTAAAGGCACCGGTTTTAAAGAAATAAAGGAGGAATTGGAACAAGTTGTCAAGATGCCTGATCAATTTTCTTTTGATCCAAAAAGATGCCGAAGGTTTGTCGAGGATAATTATTCCTGGGAAAAGATGGCGCAAGGTTTTGAATATGAGGCAAAGAAAGTGTGCAAAAATATAGCTGGGCGCCAGGGCTAGGAGGGTAATATTAATGGAACGAAGTGCAGACTGGATGGATCAGGCTCAAGGCGATCTGGAGCATGCCAGGAGCGATCTTGAACGTGGATTTTATGATTGGGCAAGCTTCTCTGCACAACAATCCTCTGAAAAGGCTGTCAAATCTGTCTTTCAGAAAAAAAACACCGAAGCATGGGGGCATTCCGTTGCCGATCTTTTAGATGAGCTGGCAGCTTCTCATCCTGTTTCGAATGATTTAAGACAAGCAGCGCTTGAACTGGACAAAACTTACATCCCGGCCCGTTATCCCAATGCTCATCCTGCCGGGTCACCAAGGAGTAGATACACCCGTAACGAAGCCGAAAGGATGGTTGCTCATGCCGAAAGGATCGTTAAGTTCTGTAAAGATCTTTTATCCTCCCTGGAGTCGTGAAAGTTTGATTGATGCCTTACGCAAGCGCCTGCCTGCGTTGCAGGATAAGCTTCCATTAAAACGCGTGGTGTTATTTGGCTCCTATGCCACAGGCAGACATACTATTGCCAGTGATATTGACCTGATGGTCATCTATTCTGGAAAGATTCGTGAAGATGCCTATGAGCTTGTCAAGCGAACGCTCAATATTCCTCGCCTCCAACCCCATGTATATACAGAACAAGAATATAGCCGGGCTAAAATGACCATTGAACGGATGATCCGAGGCGGCATTTCCATAAAGGACAATTAGGGTGGTGTATTTTTCTTATGTGCGGAATCTGCGGAAGACTTTCTAAAGACTCTAAAAGCGTGACAGAAGAGCTGCTGCGCAGAATGTGCCAGACAATCAGTTACCGGGGACCAGACGATGACGGTATATGGATAACGATTAAGCCTGAATTTGGGGCCGTCGGTCTGGGCCATCAGCGTTTGAGTATAATCGATCTGTCAGACGCCGGAAGACAACCTATAACAAACGAAGATAAAAGCCTGTGGCTTGTGTTCAACGGAGAGATTTATAATTTTTTGACACTTCGTAAAAGCCTTGAAAGAAACGGACACCGGTTTTTTTCCAACACGGATTCCGAAGTCATCCTTCATCAATACGAACAGGACGGCATAGGCTGTGTTGAGAAATTCAACGGCATGTTTGCCTTCGGGCTTTGGGATGATCGAAAAAACAGGCTCATTCTGTGCAGAGATCGATTGGGGATTAAACCTGTTGTCTATTACTGGGATGGGTGCAACTTGATTTTCGCATCTGAAATCAAAGCCATCCTTACCGATCCGTCCGTAACAAGAGAGATCAACTGGACAGCACTGGGTCTTTATCTAAATGCAAGTTATATTCCCGCCCCGTGGACTATATTTAAAAATATTTATAAACTAAAACCAGGACACTATCTTGTTTTCGAAAACGGACACATCACGATCCACCAATACTGGGATATAAATAATTCATCGGATATGCCCAGATCACACCTTTCATTTGAAGAACAGAAAAAACATCTGTTTGAGCTGTTGAATGAATCTGTTAAGAGACGTCTGATTTCAGATGTCCCTCTGGGTGCCTTTCTAAGTGGCGGGACAGATTCAAGCATTATTGTCGCTCTTATGGCATCCCATATGCTTAAGCCTGTTAAAACATTTTCCATCGGTTACAGGGACCTGCCGTTATACGATGAAACAGATTATGCTAAAGCCACAGCCAGACTCTATAAGACCGAGCATCACGAATTTAAATTAAGCTACAAAGACATCATCGAAATTGTACCCGGGGTTCTTGACAGTCTGGATGAGCCCTTTTCAGACTCCTCTGTTTTTCCTACCTTTATTGTTTCGAAAATGACAGGGCAACACGTTACGGTTGCCCTGGCAGGCGATGGTGCAGATGAGTTGTTTGCAGGCTACCGAAAATACACAGGAGAATACTGGTATCGATACTATTCGATTCTACCATATTTTTTTCGTAATAATATTCTTCAGCCCCTGGCAGATTGGTTGCCTGATTCAAGGGATACATTTCTAAACGAAAGGTTTCGGAGAATAAAAAAATTTATAAACGGTGCAGGCAACTCCCTGACACATCGTGTTCAGGCTTGGCGTGAAATCTTCCCTGAGGAACTTTGTCAAAAGATATTGAAACCCCATATATTGTCGAAAATTCAATTTAAGACATTTGAGGAAAATATCTCTTATTATCTTGAACGTTATAGTGGAGATCCTGTCAACAAGATGCTCTATTTGGATACCAAAGACTCCCTGCCCGATGATATGCTAAATAAGGTGGATCGTATGAGTATGCTCAACTCCCTTGAGGTGAGGGTCCCCTTTTTGGATCATGAGCTTGTTGAATTTGCCTTTCAAATAGGCGGTGATAAAAAATTGTATCGCGGCAGCCGGAAATATGTTTTATTAGAGACTTTTAAAAAGCTGCTGCCACGAGAAATACGGATCCGCCCCAAATGGGGGTTTGAAGTTCCGATTAGCACCTGGCTTCGAAACGAACTGCGGTTTCTCATAGACGATTATTTATCGGATAGCATAATTAAAAAACAGGGAATATTTAACAGCGAGGCGATTGACGATTTGGTTCAGAAATATCTGCATAACAAAACAGATACATCCTGGCAGTTATGGAACCTGATCGTGTTCGGGCACTGGTATCAGCGGTATTTTAGTTGAATTTGCCTTTTCCATTGCCACCAGGACACAAAGGCCCAAAGAAAGAGTGGCAAACTTTTTTGGACACGGCTTGGGCTGGGTTAGGAGCGATTGTTAAATGAGATTACGGGAATTGACGATTCTTCAATACCAGAACGTAACAACAAATTTTCAACTGCATGGACTGTGGTTATCCCTGGATGCATTCAGAAAACAGATGGAATATCTAAAAGCCAATAATTTTAAGGTCCTATCAATAGACGACGCCATCTCTTTCATGGAACGAAAAAAGGAAACAAACAACAGGCGCCCTGTTGCCTTAACCTTTGATAACGGGTTTATGGCATTTTACAAGGAGGTCTATCCGGTGCTTGCCGAATACCGATACCCTGCAACCGTGCTCATTTCACCTGATAGAGTCGACACCGCCACAACCATTGGGGGCAAATCCGTTTCCTATCTGTCCTGGCAGATACTGCGGGAACTTGTCGATTCCAATATAACCATTGGAACATACGAGGATAAAGAGCTTAATATTAACAAGATACTGCCGTCTATCGTAAAAGAACATATCGTCGATTATAAAAAGAAGATGGAAGATAAGCTGGGAGAAACCGTAAAATACCATGGTGTAAAGGAAGGCGTACCCCCTTCTGATATCAGAAGCCTGATTGAGTCGACCGGGTTCCGTGCGTTTCTTACACAATGTCCGACAAATCGAAAAACCGACCTGTTTTCCATTGGGCGCATCCAAATCGATGATGAGGATTTCAACATTTTCTTAACCAAAATATCGAATGTCTATCTGTTCTTTAAAGACAGGCGTAGCTGGAAATACATCCGGAAATACCATCTGGATAAACTAGCTCACAGAGTATCGGAAGCCTGTAATCGGCTCAGGGGTTAGGTTTTTCAAATCAACATGATAAGGGTGCTTCACGTTCATACTCTTCCTGTTATAAGCGGTTCTGGAATCAATACATTTCTTTCAATGCGTGGTATGGATAAAGCAACTTATGATGTGGAACTGGCCTGCGCACCAGAAGGAAGACTAATAGACCTTGTGGAATCACACGGCATGCGCGTATGGCCTATTAGGAATCTGGTTCAATCCTTGAATCCGGTTAAAGACCTGGCGGCGCTGTTGGATCTAACTGTCTTTCTCTTAAAGCACCGGTATCATATTGTGCACACCCACAACTCCAAAGCAGGCTTTATCGGCAGGCTTGCCGGAAAGTTAGCATCTATCCCCGTCGTCATCCACACAGTGCATGGATTTGCTTTTCACGACCAGGAACCCCTATGGAAACGGAAATTGCTGCTAAACCTGGAACGACTTGCCTCCCGGTGGTGCGATAGAATGATTTTTATCTCCCAGCCGCTAATCGATTGGGGTTTGCGAGAAGGGGTCGTTAATGCAAAAAAAGTGGTTAAAATTTACAGCGGTATCGAGCTAGATCGATTCAGGCCGGCCTCAAAGAAAGAAGAAGCTTTTTTGAAAAAAAAATGGGGCATCAAGCCACAGGAACCTGTCGTCGGCATCGTATCCAAGCTATGGAACGGAAAAGGGCATTCAGTTTTAATCCATGCCTTTGAGAAAGTCATCAGGGACGCAGGCAATGCAAGGCTTATGATAGTCGGAGAAGGTTATCTTCAAAAAGATCTTGAAAGGCTTGTATCCAAAAAGGGGTTGGAAGGCAAAGTTCTTTTTACCGGATTTCAAATGAATGTACGGGATATCATGGCCTGTTTTGATGTAGCCATCTTACCTTCCTTTTTCGAAGGTATGGGAAGGGTTCTGCTTGAAGCCATGGCCATGAAAAAACCGGTGGTGGGAAGTCGGGTAGGCGGAATCCCAGAGCTTATCGAAGATGGGGTAAACGGTTTTCTGGTTGACCCTGGCAATATCGACCAGCTTGCCGCCGCCATCCTGAGAATTCTAAAAGACAGGGGCCTTGCAAAAAAAATGGGAGCAGCAGGTCGGAAAAAAATTCAGGATAAATTCAGCGCTGATTATATGGTAGCTTCCATTGATAGGGTATATAGTGAACTGCTTGCCAAAAAGGGAATACGCAATGCGGATCGGTAGAATACGGGAAATAGGAATCGGAGGGTTGCTTTTAATTCTTTTACTGCCACAGGTAAAATGTCTCTATTTTAATGCAGGTTTAAGGTGGCTTTACATCCTGGTCTTTTCTTTTATCGCAAGTTATTTTTTAACCCCCTTCTGTGGCTCCATTGCCATAAAATTGAATATATTAGATCTCCCGGACCGACGGAAGATTCATGATATCTCAACACCGCTGCTTGGAGGGCTTGCTGTTTTCCTGGCTTTTGGGTTTTCACTTGCTGTCAACAGGATTTTTCTTCCCGGCATGAAAAGCCTTCTTGCAGGAGCATCTATGATCTTTGTTCTGGGACTCTTTGATGATATCCGCCCGATTCCTGCCCTTTTAAGGTTTATTCTTCAGATATTAATCAGCATGGTCGTTATTGTCGGCGGAGATATTTATCTTACTTTGTTTAGAAATTTTCCATGGGCATATGCTCTTAATTTCCTGCTAACCATACTTTGGATCGTTGGGATTACAAATGCAATGAATTTTTTTGATGGCATTGACGGATTGGCTGCAGGATTATCTATCATAAGCGCCACATTCCTTGGTTTTATTGCATTTAAAACAAACCAGCCGGCCATAGGCTGGCTTGCTGTGGCAATCGTCGGTTCATGCGCCGGATTTATGCCGCACAATTTTAAATTCGGCAAGTCGGCTGTGATTTTTCTTGGTGATGCCGGAAGTACATTTTTAGGATTCACGCTTGCCGGAGTAGCTGTGCTTGGTGAGTGGTCAAGAACCAGCGATTTCGTATCCTTAACGGCTCCTGTGTTGATTTTTGGAGTGCTTATCTTCGATATGCTATACTTAACAGGTTCTCGGATAAAGAACAATCGATCCAAAAGAGATATTTTCAGTATTCTTGCAATGGCCAACACAGACCACCTCCATCACCGTTTGCTTTACATGGGATTCAAGCGTAAAGAATCTGCTTTTACAATTTTCACCATATCGACCTGTTTGAGCGTGAGCGCACTGATCATTATGGATCAGGAGTTTATCGATGCGCTGCTGGGCCTGTTTCAGGCCATATTGGTTCTGGGTATTGTGGCGGTATTAATGTTCAAGGGAAGAATGGTTTCATCCTGTGAAATCAATGGAATTAAAAGAAATGACTGACTTCGATATTATCCGCCAAAGCTTCTTAAACAGTATTAAAAAATTTCGTTCTGATAAAAATATAATATTAATTGTTTATCTCTTTGGCTCATCTCTTGAAAAAAACATTAAGGCTGCATCAGACATCGATTTCGCTTTTCTACTGGAAGCTGAAGAATACCGAAACGATCCGATTATAGCCTCTTATCCGGCTTATGTAACAGCATCGAATATCGGCTTGAAATTTAATAAGAAAACAGATGTCATCATTTTAAACTCATCTTCCCTAGAAATTGCATATGAAGTGATTAAAACAGGACGTTGCCTTTATGAGTACGATATCGATATACGCTTAGAATACGAGGCCAAAATACGCGGTATGTATTTTGACTTTAGACCGTTTCTTATGGATCTTAGATCAAAAACCAAGGAACGTATAATAAAAAGGGCGAAGCTTTGAAATCAATCGACAAAAAAATCGGCATTCTTAAAGAGCGAATCAGAAGGCTCAAAGCGTTGGAGAAAACCGTACCTACTTTTGAGAAGTATCAGAAATTGTTGAATACAAAAGACATTGCTGAAAGAAATCTTCAGGTGGCAATAGAGGCCTGTCTGGATATTTCAAAGATTATTATTTCAAACAGTGACTTACCGGAACCGGAGGATAATAAAGGGGTTTTTAGAGTCCTGGCTGAAGCGGGCATCATAGATGAAGAGTGCTTAAAATTTCTAATTCCAATGGCAGGAACCAGAAATATCCTGGTTCATGGATATGATCAAATAGATGATGCTATTGTCTATGGAGTATTAAAGAAACGTTTAGATGATTTTGAGTTGTTCTTAAAGAACATCGTTAAAAATTATATCCACAAACAAAAAGAAATATCTCAGACAGATGGAAAATAAAATGCTATTTCCAAGCCTCTGCTCACAAAAAACCAAGGTCCTATTCTGGACAGTCTTTATGCTGATAGATGCGCTTTCACTTTCGGTTAATGCATCAGAATTAGTTCAGATTCCGGGGGTGATCCATGTCCACACAACCTTCAGCTCAGGCAGCTATACGCTCAAAGAGCTGGTGGACAGAGCAAAAACAAAAGGCCTTGAAGTTCTCGTCATCACGGATCATGACCTCGTTGCCATGGAATACGGGTTTTTCCCTTTTAGAAATATTTTAAAGAAAAGAGTAGAAAAAAAATCGGTGCTTAAGATTGGACCGGAGAAATATCTTAAAGCCATAACCGATATCAACGAATCGCAAAGCGATGTTGTGGTCATCCCGGGTGTTCAATCCTCCCCGTTTTATTATTGGACCGGAAGCCCTTTTCGAGGAGATCTGACCGCACACGATTACCGAAAAGAACTGTTATTGATAGGGATGACCAACCCGGAGGACTACCGGAATCTGCCTGTTCTTCATCGAGGATTTTCCACCCGATATTTCATCGCTTTACTACCACAAAGTATTATCCTTTTATCTTCATTCATTTTTTCCTTATTTCTTATTTTTCAAAAAGGAACTCTCAGGGCCATCGGTGTTTTAATCTGCGCATTTGCTCTTATCTCCGCGATCAACTACCATCCTTTTCAAAGTTCCCGGTTCGATCCATATCACGGGGACCAGGGCATTGAACCGTATCAGGAAGTTATCGATTATGTCCGCGACCGTGACGGGCTTGTATTCTGGGCACATCCTGAGGCCAAGTACGCTCAGCAGGGAGTTAAAATCGGCAATATTACCCTTCAAACAAAGCCATATCCCTATGCTTTGCTCCTATCGGAAAACTACACCGGATTTTCAGCTCTTTATGGCGAATGGACAACGGTGGATGATCCGGGTAAGCAATGGGATCAGGCGCTGCTTGAGTACTGTGATGGGAAGCGAGAGCAACCCGTATGGATCATAGCAGAAGCAGATTTTCATAAGGACAGAAACGATGGTGGGGTTTTGGATCTCGATTCTTATCAAACCATATTTCTTGTCGAAAAAAAGAACATGAAGCAAATCCTTGGCTCTCTTTCAACAGGAAAGATCTATGCGGTTCGTAAAGGAGATAAAGGAAGGCTTTCGCTGGATCGATTTCAAATAGGCTCTAAAGGCTCAAAGGTTAAAGCCCTGATGGGTGAAAGATTAAACAACCCATCGATACCGATAATCAACATCCGCATATCCGCATCAGACGGGGGCCAGTATCCGATCAATATGACTTTGATCAGAGGAGGCAAAGTATTAAAAACCTTTGATGGAAAAACCCCGTATGAATTAGTCTTCGAAGATAACGACAGCCTGAAGGGAATCACTTATTACCGTCTGGAGGCAACTGCAGGGCCGATGGGGACGGTTCTGTCAAATCCGATCTTTGTGAGTAAAAGCGCCACAATGACAGAGCAATCCAGACAATAACAAGACCCCTTTGCCCCCTGAAGCACTTCTTTTATGCAGCACCTCCAATTTCTTCCGTAATGCTTCAGCAATTCTCGGTAAATCTCCGATGGAGCCAGATGATCGGATTTTGAACCGGTCAACTGTTTGAAGCATATTAGTGAGCCTTAAGCCGAGCCATACAAAGCCTTTAGTTAGTGTCCATCCATAAATGGTCTTTTTCCCGTTGGGCGGCGTTCTCCGCGGGTTTCCGGCTGCGACGTACGATTTGTACGCCTCGCCGCAAACCCTTGTGCGGCCTTGCCCAACGAAAAAAATCCTCATTTATGAATAGGACACCCAATAGTGCTTCCTACGATTTGTGGATGGGCACTAGTTAAAATCATGAAATTCGAATTTACGATAAATCTATTGTCGAAGCGGCTGCCAGGCTCGGTTTTAGGCTCACTTTTATGCGAGTTTTGAGCGCAAAAAATTCGATTATTCGGCGACATTAAAAGGGTTTTATTGTTCACCGAGAATTGCTGGTAATGCTTGAATTATCTTGACAATAAAACCGTTTTCTGCCATTTTTTAAAGTTAAAATTTAATAACCTAAATACTTCGATTTTATCCGTCTACCCATGCTGCAGATTTTACTGTGACATATGGTAAAATTTAGAAACCTCTTATCAAAATCCAAAGCTTCCAAGAAAGAGGATACAGAGAATAAGAAAATCAAGCCTATAGAAGGCAGTCGATTCAATTTCAAAAATCTTGTACCGGAGGAAGAAAAGCAGCCCAAATCACCACAATCATCACCCAATGTACAGTTTAAAGATATCTATCCCCAGCTTGACAAGAAACTGCCTCCAGCTGTACCTCCAATAGAAAATAAAGAGATAGATAACAAAAGAAGTTACACAATTGAACATCTATCTCCGAAAGTTGAGAAAAGCAGAAGCCTTCTATATGAAGAGGCTGTAAAATACTTACGCCAAGTGCTTGAATTCGTAAGGAGGCGGCGAAAATTCCCCCTTGTTTCCGGTTTTAAAATCATTCACCGAATGCTGGAAACACAGCTTCCATATGATCCGCTTTTCGTATATGCCATGCATCAGGATCATCCGGATGAATATGTTGTCTATCACTCCGTAAATGTTTCTATCTTTGCAGTTAAAATGGCACAGTACCTCAAGTTCAGCAAACAGAACCAGCTGGAAATCGGCATGGCAGGGCTTCTGCACGATGTAGGAATGGGGCTTATTTCGAATGATATTCTTTTTAAAGATGGACAGCTTAGTAAAAAAGAGCTTTCCATGTTGCGGGAACTTCCGGTCTATTCTTATAAGATTTTAAAAACCGCAGCCCCGCAATACCCGTATTTGGCAGAATCCGCCTATCAAATTTATGAACGAATCGACGGCAGTGGTTATCCCAACGGCCTCCATGGAAATGAGATCAGTGAATACGCCCAGATTATCGGACTTGTAAACGTTTATGAGGCCCTTATTCACTCAAGACCTCAAAGGGAAAAATTTTTGCACTTTAATGCTGTGAAAGAAATCATGAAAAAAAACAAAAAGGGTTTTCAGAGAAAGTATCTCAAAGCCTTATTAAATATTTTCTCGATATTTCCTCTCTCAAGCTATGTCCGATTGAATTCAGGCGCTATCGGAAAGGTGGTGGAAACATATCCGGATTATCCCATGAAACCCAAGGTTAAGATTGTATACGATTCTCAAAACCAAGAGGTGCTGGGGGAGCGTATCTTAGATCTTTCCAAAGAATCCCTTTTACATATTGTGGACGCTGTGTCCGAGGAGGAAATTCATTAGTTATAAACAATTTTAGTTATGAGAACAGGATTAGAGGATTAGATGTATTTAAATTACTGGGGGTTGAAGAAACCCCCGTTTGAAAACGTACCGACAGAACATATGTTTCGATCCCCTCAGCATGAGGAGGCTTTGATACGGCTTCTGTATGCCAGCCAACATAACAAAGGAATAGCCATGCTGACAGGGGAGGTGGGAAGCGGTAAAACAACTGTTGTGAAAACTTATGTAAAACAATTAAGTCCTAGAAAGTTTGATTTTCAGATTTTATCTAACCCTGCCTTAACTCCCATTGATTTGATTCGTGCCATTTTGCTTAGATTTAATGAAAAATTGGATTCAGATTCAAAAACAATCTTGTTAAACCGTCTCCATCAACGGTTTCACAAAAATGCAGAAAAAGGGCTTATTACCGTAATTGCGGTTGACGAAGCGCACGTCATCCGGGAACAGGAAACCCTTGACGAGCTGAGAATGTTGCTCAATCTCCAGGCAGGCGACAGGTTTCTGGTGACGCTAGTGTTATTGGGACAACCTCCATTGTTGGCAACGGTTGAATCGATTCAGCCGCTTAAAGAAAGAATCGGTATCAAATACCACCTGCAGCCTTTAGATTCCCAGAATACATTGAAATATATTGTTTTTAAGTTAAAAGCAGCAGGAACGAACCGGGGAATATTTTCCAGGGAAGCCGCATTAACCATCTACCGGCATTCAGGGGGAATACCGTTGAAGATCAACAATATTTGTGATTTATGTCTATTGATAGGCTCTATAAGGGAAGCAAGACTTATCGATTCAAAGATTGTAAATGAGGCTATAGAAGAAATCAGGTGAGTCCTCGTTGTTTAAAAACGACTCAAAAAGAGACAACTGCCAGGTACTGATAAATCATGTGCTAAACCAATGGATGGACCGATTAAGAAATACAAAATGAAGAGTGTTACATTGGTTTTTCTGTTTATGAGCATTTTGCTCATTTTGGCAATAGTGTCCTTTGGATGTTCAAAGCAAAAAAGGGGCGGCATAGACAGTGAGCCTTCGGACTGGGAGAAGGCCGGCAGTCTTGTTACTTCAGGACAGTACCGAAGCGTTGTCCTTGCAGATATCGACAATGACGGAAATATGGATGTCATTGGAGGTTCTAATCTGCCGGGAACGGTCGCCATCTGGTATGGAGACGGCCGAGGGGGGTTTCCCGAGTATCAATTTCTTCCTATAAAAGCAGATGTGCGATCCGTTTCGGTGGCAGACATAAACACCGATGACCGCCTTGATATCGTATTTTCCGTCCAGCGGGAAGCTCGTGGAATCATGGTCTGGATAAATGATGACAACCGCAGATGGATCCGCGGCACCGGGCCTGACCAGGTTAAAAGGTTCGAAAACATTCAAACAGAAGACGTAAACCGTGATGGATTCGAAGATATCATTGCCGCCAATTCAACAGAATTCTTGGAAGGGGGAATTCAAGTCTGGTTGGGAGACGGTAAGGGAAACTGGCCGGTTGAAACAGGCCCTACCAATGAGGGGATATACATGGATGTGGCCCTGGCAGACTTCAATAAAGACGGTCGATTGGATATAGCGGCGGCTGGCTGGGGGACCAACGGCGCATTAAGAGTGTGGCTGGGCGACGGAAGCGGAGGATGGTCATCTACTGCGCCAGTTGAAATGGGAAGCTTTTACGGGCTTAGCACAGCAGACATAAATGGCGACGGGAATCTTGATGTACTTACAGGATCTTATCGCAGAGGTGTTAAGATTTTTCTTGGAAACGGCAGGGGGCGGTTTCAGGAGGCGCCAAGCCCAACGCTAACCGGCAGCTTCTGGAAAGTGCTTGCTTTAGATATGGATGGAGACGGCAGGCTCGATATACTGGCCGGATCCATAGACGATGAAGGAATCAAGGCCTGGGCAAACAGGGGCGCCGGCTCCTGGGAAGAAATAAGAGGACGGTTTCCATCCGAAGGGTTTTATTACGACATGACCACCGGAGATATTAACGGAGATGGCATAAACGACCTGTGCGCGGCCAGCTTCGGAGAGGGTATCAAGGTATGGATGGGACAGGGCGGATTCCCCGTTTCTGCTCGTGCTCAAACGATAAGGCAGATACCAAGCACCAAATCTGTCATTGGCCCTCAGTATGTTCGGGAAAACGCCGTTTTCGCTACCATCGATGGAAAGCCACAATATAAAATAGGCCCAGGAGACGTATTGGAATTGACATTGTGGCAAGGTACAAAAAAAACCAGGGAGGAAATAACGGTTCGATCCGATGGAAGAATATCTTTTGCCTTTATAGAGGATCTTTATGTTTCAGGGCTTACCACACCTCAGCTGGATAAGCTTCTTAGAAGGGATTTGAAAGCGTTTATCAAAAAACCACGAATAGATGTGGTTGTAAAAAGATACAACAGCAAGTTCGTAACCTTAACAGGCGCCATTCAAACCGTGGCTCTAGGCAGACAATCGGGGCCTGGAAGATATGCGCTGACCGGAAAGGTCAGCCTGCTTGAAATGATAAATATCGCAGGAGGCCCTACCAACGATGCAAACTTAAACAGGGTTCGCGTTCGTCGGAAAAACGGCCGAACTTTCATAGTCGATCTTTTTAAAGTCATCATTCAGGGGGATGTCAGTCAGGATATTATTTTGGATGACGGAGACCTTGTAATCGTTCCCAGCACTGTAACCGCTAAAAATCGAGTCTATATTTACGGAGAGGTAAATAATCCCGGGCTTTATGCTTTTACAGGCCCCAATATTCATATCCTGGATGCTATCTCCCGGGCAGGTGATGTTACGATATTTGCCAAAAGAAGCCAGACAAAAATTGTTAGGGGGGATATTTCTCGCCCTGAAATAATCTCTGTTGACTTAAAGGCGCTACTTGAACAGGGGGATCAGACACAGAATATCGCCCTTTTAAACGGAGACTTTGTATATGTGCCACGCAGTATTCTGGGCAGTGCCAACCGCTTTCTGCAGCAAATCCGCCCGCTGGTTGATCTAGTGCTTGAGCCTACAAGGGTTCGGGATGCCTATGGAGATCCAGATTCTTTACAATTTCTTAAAAATCTACCGTGATTGGAGGCAATGGTTTTAGATCTTCCACCCTTGCACATGATTCTGCGTTTTTCAGCTTTAATGTTTAACAATCAGCACCTATTTGAGGATTTGATGCATGCCTCAATACGATGTCGACCTTAGAGATTACTGGAGAATAATCCGGAAAAGAAAGCTGACCATCATCTTCATGGTTGTTATGGTGGGGCTTTCCAGTTACGGCTTCGCCAAGATGAAAGAGCCTGCTCCACGTTATGAAGCCACTGCTTCGGTAAAGATCGAGGGCGCGGCAAGCATGCTCAGCGGATTCGGTCGGGCCGGGTTTTTCGGAGCCAATGAGAACATCCTTACCCAGGCTTTCATCATTCGAAGTTTTCCGGTTCTGGTACACACGGCAAAAAGAATCGGCTGGCTTCCTAAAGATATCAGCCACAGGGAAATTCGCGAAAACAAGTCTTATCTGTCTGTGATCACACGACTTAAGGCAATGACCCGCACCGAAATAGAAGCAGGCACCAATATTATCAACATTATTGTAACATCGGGCAAGAATGAGGAAGCTGCCTTTTTGGCCAATTCCATTGCAAATGCCTTTCGGGACTTTAACATCAAGGAAAGAAACCGACAGACCCTTGATGCTCAGGCGTTTATTGAAACCCAGCTCAATATTATCTGGAAGCGGCTTACACAGGCAGAGGAGAGGCTTAAAAATTTCCAGGAAACCCATGCCCTGACTGCTTTGAATGCGCGTACGAGCAATATTGTAAATCAGATAGCTGCAGCGGAAACCGCCTATGAAAGAATTCAAACCCAGAAAAAAGAGCTCGCATCTGTGCTGGAAAAACTCAGGAATGCTTCGGACCGGCCGGAAACAATCAAGGGGGCTCTGTTCTTTCTGTTTGACAATAGACCGTTACAGGACATGAGCGCCAAGCTGAAAAACCTGGAACGAAAAAGAGAAACCCTTCTTATCGATTTTACGGAAAAGCATCCGGATGTGGTGGATGTTAATGACCAGATTAAAATGCTTATAACCGATATGGAAAATGAGGTCAAGAGCCTTATAAAGAATCTGGCCAAGCGTGAAAACGCGATTTTAGAAAAACTGGAAAGATTAAGACAAGAGAACAGACATATTCCCGAAAAAGCGCTACAGCTCGCCGAAAAAGCGCTACAGCTCGCCCGTCTCGAACGGGAGGTGAAGTTACAGGAATCTCTCTATCAGCAACTCAAAGCGAGGCACCAGGAAATCCAGATTCAAGTATCAGGAAGGATAGAGGAGGTGACCATTGTTCGTCCGGCCCTGGTGCCAACGGTTCCGACAAATCGCCAGTCTGCAATGATGATAGTTGGAACCGGTATAGTGCTGGGTCTTATTATCGGGCTTGTGCTTTCCTTTGTTATGGAAACACTTGACACATCCATAGGAACCATAGAGGATGTTGAAGCCCTGATAGGGGTTTCGGTACAGGGCTTGATACCCTTTCTCGATATCAAGGAAGGCGATCGTAAAGATGCGGGCCCATCGGGAACCGATCGATCTTACTATCTGGTAACCCATTACGACCCAAAATCCCTGTCAGCGGAATCTTTTAGAGCCTTAAGAGCAAATCTGCAGTTTATTAAACGTGATAGAAACGAGACAGTATTCGTCATTACAAGCTCTTTTATACAGGAAGGCAAAACCTTCGTTGCGGTTAACACATCCTTGAGCATGGCCCAGTCCGGAGAAAAAGTGCTGCTGATAGAGGCGGATTTGCGAAAGCCCGTTATTCATAAAGTGTTCGGTCTTTCCATATCCCCTGGATTAACCGATATCGTGCTGGGAAATTACCAATGGAAAGAGGCTATAAACACGATAACCGATGTGATGCTGGGGGAGCTGGATATTGATGAGATTCTACGAACTCCCGGGCTCGATAATTTACACATCATGACAGCGGGCACCATCCCGCCAAACCCAAGTGAAATTCTGCGCTCTGCTGTTTTCTATGAATTCCTTAAAGAAGCAAAGAAACAATACGATTTCGTCTTTTTAGACGTTCCTCCAATATTGCCGGTAGTGGATGCCACAGAGATAGCCCCGCATGTGGACGGGGTGCTGCTGGTCTATAAGGTGGGGCAAATCGGCCGGGGGGTTCTTAAAAGAGCAAAGGCTACTCTGGACAATATTGAAGCAAAAGTAACCGGTGTTATTCTAAACAATGTAAGACCTGAAATAGGTCCGGACTATTTCAAATATCATACCCAGTACTATTACGGACGCGACAGAAAAGAGAGTATTGAAAGAAAGCCTTTTTATGTAAAGATCCTACAGAAGGTTTCCAAGACATTCAAAAAATATTCCAGATACTACCCCATGCTGGCGCTTGCTCTTTCAGCCTTTTTGCTGATACTTGGCATATTCTGGAAGGAATTTTTCTAAGCACATGATATCTGTGTCTCATTCCATGTTTAAACAGCTACTTGCCTTGATCTTTTTTCTTGTGATTGCACTTACTGTAGGCATGATGCTCACCCAATTCTCATCTCGCACCATGATTTCACTGGCTCTTGGGCTTACTCTGTTTATCGTATCTTTTATCAAGACGGAATTGGGCCTCTATTTGCTTGTGTTCTCTATGCTGCTTTCTACTGAGTTCATCGTCGGTACGGCCGGAGGGGAGGTGGCTCAGAGAGGAGGGGTTACCGTTCGGCTGGATGACTTTCTTCTGCTTGTAATCGGAGCCAGCTGGTTTGCAAAGACAGCCATAAATAAGGAGCTTGGGCTGTTCTTAAAAACACCGCTAAATAAACCCATTTTCTTTTATCTTATCGCATGTCTTTTTTCCACCTCACTTGGGATTATGGGGGAGCGGGTGGATGCAAAAGTCGGATTTTTCTATGTACTTAAATACTTTGAATACTTTATCGTCTATTTTATGATGGTGAATCATCTTGAAAACAGAGAGCAGATCAATCGGTTTCTTTTCTGTCTGTTCGTCACCTGTTTTATTGTTGCAATATACGGGATGATGCAGATCCCCGCGGGTGGAAGGGTCACCGCTCCGTTTGAAGGAGAAGCCGGAGAGCCGAATACATTCGGCGGATACCTGCTGTTTGTCGGGGCGGTAGCAGTGGGGCTTTTTCCGAAAATCGAGGATTCAAGGGCAAAAATCTTCCTGGGCATCTTGATTGTTACCATAATTCCTCCTTTGCTCTACACGCAATCCCGATCCACATATCTGGCCATGATTCCGGCAAGCCTCTACCTTATTTTTCGCAGTACCAGACGAGTTATTCTCATCGGGCTTATGATATCCATATTGCTGCTAAGCCCGTTTCTTCTACCTAAAGCGGTCATCGATCGTATAAAATTTACAGTAAGCCAGGCCGAAAGGGCAGGCCAGATTAAGCTTGGAGATATCCGGCTTGATACTTCTCTTTCTGCCAGGCTTAGTTCATGGGAGAAGGCTGCCCTGGGCATGATACAACGGCCGGTGTTCGGATACGGGGTGACCGGATTCGGATTCATAGACGCCCAGTACCTGCGGGTTTTAGTTGAAACCGGTGCTGTAGGGTTTGTGGTGTTCATGTATCTTGTAATTTCGATATTTAAACTGGCCATCCAGACCTCCCGCCAGGTGCTCACTCCCTATTACAAAGGGCTTGTTGCCGGATTTATGGCAGGATACATCGGCCTTCTGTTCCATGCCATCGGAGCCAACACCTTTATCATCGTTCGTATTATGGAATCTTTCTGGCTTGTGGCTGCAATTATTTTTGCGTTGCCGGCTGTAGATTCCAGACAATACTACGCCGGCTTACAACAACCACCTTCCCTTAAAACCGCTCAAGCATAGTTACCGGCAAAAGAAAAGCATTTCTAGAAAACAGGAATTGAACCATAAAAAAGAGAAAATAAAAGCCAGCCCGTCCATAGTACTGCGTGAGGAATTTGATGATCAGACCCTGTTATATGATCCGGATACAGGTGATACCTTTGCCTTAAACCCCGTGGGTGTTTATATCTGGAAGCTGCTTGATGGACGGCATACGGAAAGGGAAATCGTCAATGCCACAATTAATCGGTTTGCCAACGTTCCTGCAGAGGCACCAGAGCATGTAAAGGCGTTTCTTGGCGATCTTAAAAACAAGGGTTACATAGAATAAATTGCAGCACTCCGGCAATAAAACAAGGGTGATGAGAACACCCCGAACCGTTGATATCGCCATAACCGGCCGATGCAACCTTCGATGTTCATATTGCAGCCACTTTACCGGCCATGGGGATGTGAACAATGATCTGCCGGCAGATGAATGGCTTCGATTTTTCAGGGAGTTAAACCGCTGTGCTGTAATGGATGTTATTCTCCAGGGCGGAGAGCCTTTCTGCCGAAAAGACTTTAAAAAACTGCTTGAAGGAATTATAAAAAACCGCATGCGGTTCTCCATTCTAACCAACGGCACCCTGATAACTCAAGAGAATGCTGCGTTCATAGCCGAAACCAGAAGATGTGACGTGGTTCAGGTATCAATAGACGGATCGATCCCCGTTACTCACGATGCTTTCCGGGGCAAAGGTAATTTTTTTAGAGCCATCAGAGGAATCGAAAATCTAAAGTCTAAATCCGTACCGGTAACCGTTAGGGTTACGATCCATAAGGAGAATGTTAGGGAGCTTGAATCCATAGCAAAATTGCTTTTAGAAGATCTCGGCCTTCAATCATTTTCCACCAATGCGGCAAGCTATATGGGGCTTTGTCGTTCAAACACCAGGCTTGTTCAGCTTTCAGTAAAAGAGCGTTCATTTGCCATGAAAGCACTTAAAGAATTGAACCGAAAATATGAAGGGCGTATTACGGCTGCAGCCGGCCCCCTGGCAGAAGCGGAGATATGGAACAGGATGATTAAAGGTTCCGGTAATAACCGCCCGGAACAACCAGGCGGAGGATATCTTTCCGCATGCAGCGGTCCCTTCGATACCATCGGCGTACGTTCAGACGGCATCATGGTACCCTGCATTCAACTAAGCCACATCGAATTGGGCCGTGTAAATAAAGACGATCTTCAACACATCTGGACACATCACCCACAGCTTAGCCGTCTTCGGACAAGGCATCTTATTGAACTGAAGAATTTTGAATTCTGCAAGGGGTGCCAATTTATAATGAACTGTACAGGAAATTGTCCTGCGCTGGCCTATACTCTTGTGGGCAAAGAAAACCATCCAAGTCCTGATGCATGCTTGAAACGATTTTTGGAACAGGGTGGAACCCTGCCGGAATAAGTAAAATGATCTACTGGCAGGATATAATAAAATTCATTCGAACGGTCTCAAGACTAAACCTGGATCCGGAACAGAGAAGATCCATCATGCAATTTCTTGATCAGGATCTGCCATGGGAGCAAATCATGCTCCTTGCCCAGGCCCAGGGTGTGGATTCACTTCTTTACCATCATCTATGCCATTTAAAGGGCGCTAAAATCCCGGAATCCGCCTGGACATTGCTTGAGGATAGTTACCGGAAACACAAAAACCGTCAAAGCAGAATCGAACATGAAGCCGAACTCATATCCCTCCAATTAGAACGCAACGGGCTTACGGCTATTGCCTTACAGGGCCTGTCTGTGTTTCAGAGTTATAAATTTCCGGGATTAAGACCCATGGGCGATATGGATATTATGGTAAAAGTAGATCAGCGTGATAGGGTTGTCGCCCTGTTGCATGAGATTGGATTTCGAATCTCAAATTCCTCCTACCCAAACCTATTTTTCAAAGATGTATTATGGTTGGATCTCCATACCCATATTTTAAATATCGATCGAATAGAAAGCCGCAAGTACGTTTTCCCAGAGGATCTCTCCCCCCTGTGGGATCGAGCCTGCCCTGTCTTTAAATCCTCCGGTGGGCTGTTGAAACCTGATCCGGCTGATAACTTCATATTGCTGGCGGCACACACATTAAAACATGCCTATTCACGCATGATCTGGCTGGTTGATCTCAATATATCTTTAACCGAGCTGATCACTACCCCCAGTAAGTGGGATCGGCTCGTGCCATGCGCGAAATCCTGGCAACAGGAGAAAACAGTGCTTTACGCGCTGACTATGCTGGAGGGGATGCTGAAACAGCAAATGCCTTTTGAGGTGAAAAAAGAACTGGGTTATCAGAGGCTCGGTACCCTTGAAAAATACGTGCTTCGACTGAAAATAGAAGGTATAGAATTTACAGGATATCACATTATCCTTTGGTTTTTTTCAATTACAGGGATGAAAAGAAAGCTTAAATTTCTCAAAGAAACTATGTTGCCTGCAAATCAGATTATGGCCCAGATATACCAGGAATCTACGGCAAATAGCCGATTCCTTCAATCGATGGATCGGATTGTGCAATCCTTGTTTATGATTGGAAATGCAATTAAACAGGCCCTGTCTTATCGCCTTTTTTCAAGCGGTTTCTAAGAATCTCAAACAGTTAGGCTCTATTCAATCGAAAGGGCCTCGGGCCGAATCTGATATATGTTGCTCTCAGAATTGAAAATACGCAAAAACCAGATGAGCCCGTTACTTCACGGATCTGCCTTTCCCCCGTTTCATGGAACTTTTAGGGGTTACCGTGGGTTCAACTCCTGGGGTTGCTTTCTCACCGGTCGATTCCGATTCATCTTCACCGCTCTTTCCTTTATCTTCGTCTGCCTTGGATTTCCCTTTATCAGACTTTCCTGTGCCTGGCTGCGGGATTGTCGGTTCGACGCTTGGGACGACACTCGTTTCCTGTCCGCCTGTGCCGGGTTCTGGCTCAACACCTCCCGGTTCAACAGAACCCGTCGGCTCCTTTTTATCCCGGCCCTTACCTCTGGTGGTTTTCGAACTTTTGCCACTGCCACTGCTACCGGATGGGCTGCTGCCGACCTGACATTTTCCTGCAGCAGTTGCTCCGACCTGGCATTTCCCCCCTGATGCTACACTGCCAACCTGGCATTTGCTAGCAGCATAATTTCCGGTCTGACATTTCTGCCCGGGCCGTGGGCTCCCGCCGGTTGCCTGACTGCCTGGTTGACACTTCCCCGATGCTGCGACCCCTCCGGGTTGACATTTTCCACCCGGCGCCGACCCTCCAGGCTGACATTTGCTGCCTGCGTAAGCCACGCTGCCGCTTAAGTCAAAAAGTCTTGGAGGTTCATACTGAAATTTACCTGATTTAGAATCGTCCGACTGGTTCGACATATCATCACCCCTGCCTGGTTATTAAGCTGAAAATCCGGGTATTCAGTTGAAAATGAAGATAACTAGTTGAAATTGTATGGCATAATTTTAAAAAAATATCAAAAAGTTTCGCCCTTGCAGATGGAGAAAGGCAAGAGAAATAATGAATACCATGGCTTAAAATAGCGCCAAGGGCCTCAGAGCGCGATATGGATCTCAAACACGCGACATTATCTCGTATGATAAAATAGATCCCCCGCAACGGAATGCCAAAAGGCGCGATGACATTGCCGGGCGCCTGCTCTGCAGGAAGCTGGTGGATGGGGGATGGAAATATTCTTACACTCCCGTTTGATGCTTTAAGGATCGGGCTGTCGTCTGATAGGATTTTGCATCCCGAACACAGGCTGCTGATGGTACTTTTACCTCCTCCGGGCGGCCCCATGAACAAATATCCATTATCGTCCTTCCCCAATCCGGCCGCATGGACAAAGCATGCTCCAAATTCACCCAGCACCTGTGCAAAAAATATCCATAACAGATGAAAAAGCGGACGATAAGGGTTAGATGTCGGTTCGGCGGAAAGATAGATATTACCCTCTTTGCAATCGGGGGTATAAAGCAAAAGACCGTTAAGCAGGCGAACTGCAATGGTTTGCGGAGTGATGTTGGGCTCTTTTCGAAATTTAAACCCGGCGTTCAACCATTCCGTTACCCTGGGTGTTGGAACCAAAATTTCCGGGCTCGGATCTATATCATCCAATAAACTTTCAAAAGAATCTTCTATCGTATGAACAGTCATTTTTGCATCGATCTGCGCGGAGGAGATCAAAAATTTCTGGTACACATATTCGTAAAAAGACAAAACTTCCCTTGTCTTATCTAAAAAAACGATGGATATAAAAAAGCCGGCCAACTCAAGGATCATCAACACCTGTTCTCTTATCCGATGTATCTTGATGAAGGAAATTGATTTGCATCATATAATGCCTGACATAAAAAGTAAGGGGCGTAAAGGTCTTTTTCCATGGCATATGCACTGGCACGACACCCGCCAAGGCATTGAAATTTAAAAATACAATTCTTACAGATACCGCGCAGTTTTTCGGGAAGCGACCGGCGCAGATCGGAAAGCACAGGATGGTGCCGCCATGTGTCTCGAATAGAATCATTTAAGATATTGCCCATCCGAAGTTCCGGCACAGTCTTACCGATACCGCATATGGAGTATTCACCATCTGCCAGTATCCCCAGTATGTTCAGGATTTCACATTCACAAATCCCCCTGTGTGTAATATCCTGAATGGACCGAAATGCCAGAGGTATATCAAAATCAACCTCCAGATCTTGATTTTTTTTCGATATTTCCATTACCTGCCTGTAAAGTGCCCTCAGTTCTTCTAACGTAAGATTCTCCCCTCTTCTGTATGCCTCAGCTCCCCTGCCACAGGGAAGCAAATGATTGATCTTTAAAGAGCCTACTTTAAGTGACCGGCAGAGATCGATAACTGTCGGAATCTCTCGGCTGTTTTTTCGCTGCAATGTCATGATAATCTGAAAATTCAAACCGGTTTCTGAAAGAAGCCTCAATCCCTTCAGTGTCTGTTGAAAACCTCCCCTCACCCCCCGGATCGCATCGTGTATCTTCTCTTTGGCACTATCTAAACTTACCGAAATCTGTGTAACAGCAGCCTGCTCCAACAGGGTAATCATCTCACTGTCCAAAAGGGTTCCATTTGTTTCAATGTAGATAGCCAGGTTCTCTGAAGATAAAAAGACAAGCAGTTCTTTTATTTCCCGATATAAAAGAGGTTCTCCTCCGGTAAGTTTGACACTTTGCAATCCTAAGAGCTTTGCTTCATGGATAATGGCTGTTAAAGGCTCAAACGGAATCCCGCTTTGCAGCTGTTTTGAAAGGCGCGGAGAAATCCAGCAATGGGAACAACTCAGATTACAGGCATCGGTAAGATAGAGATAAAGGCTTGTAAGAGGATAATGAGATATCATTCTGGTTCAGCCGCCCATCAGCTTAATGATAAACCTGTTTTCCTCTAACTGCTTAAGAAAACTCTGGACATCCAACCGGCACTGTTCAGAAGATATTTCTGGATATCGGCGTTTGAAGGTTTCTACCATCTCTGTTTCAGTATTACCTGTTTCCAGCATCAAAAAAATCTCTTTGCCGGTGGGATTCATGTATTTAAGATTCCCGGTTTGAGGATCAAAAAGAAAAGCGCCACCTTGCTCTTCTCTTATGATGACATGTTCATTTTTTCTAAAGCGGCAGGACATTGTAGATCAGATTAGAACGGCACCTTTGTTTTTAAGCAACCCGAGGAACAGGAGGCAATCCACATATGCTTGATGTGGATCCACCCGATGAGTTTTATGAATGATTGCCGAGAGCTCAAGAGGAGATCTTGTTCCATCACATAGCTCCCAGAGGATTTTCCCTGTCCGATTAATCTTGCATATCGGACGAAACGAACCCTTTCGAAACAAGGTGAAAGATTGATCTGTCTTTTTCAACACAAAAGCCGGATCTTTTCTGGGAGTAGAGTTAATTAGGGTGTCGAGTTCAAGGTTACCCAAAAAATGTTTAAAATCCGCCCTGGTCTGTTGTGAGCGGCCCGGAGAAGAAAATAAACACCCTATAAAAAGCCCGGACACTGCTGCCATAAATTGCCGTCTCGAAGCCATAACACATTCCAATTTGGTTAACCTAAACCAATCGGGTTTCAGGCTCAGGGTTCGGAGTTTAAGGCTTACAACCCATCTTATTGGTATGATGCTGGATGCTGGTTTCTGGATACTTGATATTAAAAGGTAACTATCATTTTTTTATCCAGTATCAAGCATCAAGTATCCAGCATCCAATATCTGTTTGTTTTGTGTAACACTATATGCTGAAACTTGACACATTTGTTAAGTTTTTGATCTAATAAGATTAATATAATAAAGCTAATGAGAAGTCAATCATTTTACCGATTACCTCAGCGATTCTTAGTTACGGTAATAAAGCAATGCGAGCTGATTCTTTACAACCGTCGATTCTAGCGCCTGCCGGAAACAGAGAATCTTTCCTTGCGGCTTTAGCCGCCGGAGCTGAAGCCATATACTGCGGCTTAAAGAAACACTCTGCCCGCATGGGAGCGCAAAACTTTACCATTGCAGAACTGACGACACTTATACCCCTTGCACATGAAAAGGGAGCAAAGGTCTTCATCACCGTCAACACCATGATGATACCGGCCGAACTGGACGAAGTGGGTGATTTAATAAAACGACTCAATCGTTTTGCCAGGCCCGATGCTTTAATTATCCAGGATCTGGCCCTCATCTCCGTTGCGCGGCAAGCCGATTTTACCGGGGATCTCGTTTTGTCTACCCTGGCCAATGTGAGTTTTCCAGAGGCATTGCCCGTTGTTCGAAACAAGCTTGGCGTAAAGGCCGTGGTGGTGCCCAGGGAGCTTTGTATCGATGAGGTCAGGGCCATGGCGAGGGGCTGCCCGGAAGGTTTGGAGCTTGAAATATTCGTCCATGGCGCCCTTTGCTATGGAATATCCGGAAGATGTTACTGGAGCAGTTATTTGGGTGGAAAAAGCGGCCTGCGGGGCCGTTGCGTCCAGCCCTGCCGCCGGGTTTACCGGCAAGAGAACCGAGAGGCCAGAAGTTTCTCGTGCCAGGATCTGAGCCTGGATGTTTTGGTGAAGGTGCTTTTGAACATCCCGCAGATCAGCGGCTGGAAAATAGAGGGGCGTAAAAAAGGCCCCCATTATGTTTTCTATACGGTAAAGGCCTATCAGATGCTCAGAGATCATGGAACAGATCCCCAAGCGAAAAAAGAAGCATTGCTGCTTCTTGAACAGTCTTTGGGTCGAAAGACCACCCACTATCGCTTCTTACCTCAGAGGCCACAAAATCCCGTCAGCGACGATGACCAAACCGCTTCCGGATTGCTGGTCGGTAAAACAGAAGGCGGTGGAAGGAAAACTTTCATCTCTCCAAAATTAAATCTTATGCGCGGTGATGTGTTGCGCATCGGATACGAAGATCAACGCTGGCATCATATCTGCAAAGTGAATCGATACGTTCCTAAAAACGGACACTATTATCTCGATCCGTCGATCCACTGCTCTGCCCCGAAGGGTACATCGGTGTTTCTCATCGATCGACGGGAAGGGGCGCTGGAGGAGATGATACGAAATCTTGAAAAAGAACTTGGAAACGTTCCTCTTTTACCAAAAGTGCGGGGGGCGTTTCAGGCGAAACTTTCTTGGCGGCCGACAAAGAGAAAATCCATAAAAGAAATCACGGTGTACCGATCATTGGATCAAACAGGCGCAAAAAACCGCATCGGGCTTTGGCTTTCCGCTGAAACGCTGCCTGAGCAAGCTGCAACCGATATCTGGTGGTGGCTTCCACCGGTTATCTGGCCGGAGGAAATAGAAGAGTTGAAAGCACAAATCGAGGAGGTGCTGAAAAAGGGAGCCCACAGTTTTGTGCTAAACGCCCCCTGGCAGATCTGCTTTTTTGAAAAAAGCCCTCGACTTGCCCTGTGGGCAGGACCTTTTTGCAACATCGCTAATGCACTGGCAATCGAGGCGCTATCGTCGCTTGGCTTCACAGGGGTTATCGTCAGCCCCGAGCTGGGAGGAGAAGATTACCTCAAACTGCCGAAACAAAGCCCGCTGCCCTTAGGAATAGTTGTTTCGGGAAACTGGCCGCTGTGTGTCGCTCGCACGCTTAGCCGGAAAATAAAAACTAACATACCCTTCACCAGCCCCAAAGGTGAACTGGCCTGGGTGTCGGAACACGGTTCGACTTTTTGGCTCTATCCCAACTGGCCGATTGATCTTACTGATAAAAGGCAGCAGCTCAAATCGGCCGGATACAGCCTGTTTGTGAATCTGCGGCAGCCGGTGCCGCGCACTGTAAACATGAAAAAAAGACAGGGGTTGTGGAACTGGAAAATCGGTTTGAAGTAGTCCTATTTTTTGTCCATATTTTTCCTTAACTTCTTGTCCAGCTCGGCAAACAGGTTTTTCTTCTTTTCCTGCTGCTCCGCTTTTATGGAAGCCACCTTTTGGCTTATTGCCTTTCTTGAATCCTGAAACTGTCTTACGGCATCCTCAAGCCCTGTCTCTTTGCTTTCTTTTGGAATTTCTTCAAGCCTCAGATGATCCCTGATGAACAGCCGGGTGCCGTAGGTGCCTTCCACCACCTCGATGGCCCCGATATCGATAAGTTTTCTACACAGCATGTGGCCCTGTTCCAGGGAAACCGAAAGGGTCTGACACATCTCCTCCATGCTGGGCGGCCTTCCCTTTTGATATTCCAGAACACGGATTGCGGCCAGGACCAAATGCGCGTTATTGTAAAAGTCAGAACTTTTCATGTTCACCGAGAATTGCTGTTATTGTTTTCAGCTTCTTGACATCATCCCTGAAGAAGAGTATCAGTTCTTTTTGATTTGTCAAGATCTTATAAAAAACAACAGGGGGAAAACTTCATGACGCAAATCATCGATGTAAAAGCACGAGAGGTGTTCGATTCAAGGGGAAATCCCACAGTTGAAGCAGATGTTATTTTAGAAAGCGGCGCCTTTGGGCGGGCTGCCGTCCCCTCTGGGGCATCCACCGGAAAACGCGAGGCCCTTGAGCTGAGGGATACACGGCGGAAAAGGCTCGGAGGAAAAGGGGTGACCAAAGCCGTCAACAACATCCTTAACATCATCTCCCCGGCGATTTTAGGCATGGACGCCGTCGACCAGGCAGCGCTGGATAAAACCATGATCGAATTGGATGGCACGGCTAACAAATCAAAACTGGGAGCCAATGCGATTCTGGCTGTGTCCATGGCGGCGACCAGAGCAGCCGCCGATGCACATGGACTTCCCCTGTTTCAATATATCGGGGGCATCAATGCACGATATCTTCCCGTTCCGATGATGAATATCATAAACGGCGGCGCACATGCTGCCAACAACCTTGACCTGCAGGAGTTTATGATTATTCCCATAGGCGCCAAGAGTATCACACAGGCCATGGAAATGGGAGCCGAAACCTTTCACAGCCTGAAGGCTATATTAAAGGAAAGACAACTCAGCACAGCAGTGGGAGATGAGGGGGGATTTGCCCCGGATCTGGAAACAAACGAGATTGCGATAGATCTAATCATTCAATCCATTAAATCTGCAGGATATAAACCCGGCAAGGACATCGGCATCGCCATCGACGCTGCGGCCAGTGAATTCTACAAAAATGGCAAATATATTTTTAAATCCGAAAACAAGACACTCTCATCTCAACAGATGATCGATTATTATGATAAACTTATTGACAAATACCCGATCCTGTCCATCGAAGACGGATTGGCCGAACAGGACTGGAAGAGCTGGGAGGTTTTAACAAGCCGCCTGGGGGGATGTGTTCAACTTGTGGGAGATGATATTTTCGTAACAAACCCAAAGATCTTTTCCAAAGGAATCGTTGAGGGAATAGCAAATTCCATACTGATAAAGTTAAACCAGATCGGTACGGTAACCGAAACTCTGGATGCCATCGAAATGGCGAAGCAATCCGGGTACACAACTGTCATCTCGCACAGGTCCGGTGAAACAGAAGATACTTTTATCGCAGACCTTGTAGTAGGGGTAAACGGTGGGCAAATCAAGACCGGTTCCATGTCCCGCACCGATAGGATAGCCAAATACAATCAATTGATTCGAATCGAAGAGGTTCTTGATGAGGCTGCCCGATTTTCCAAGAACGTTTTCATTGCTCGATGAAAATATACACCGTTTCATATAAAAGGGGTATCCTTGCTGCAGCAAGATTTACCCTTCTTGTATGGTTCTTTGTTTTTGTAGGCATGCTCACGTCTGTAAGCTCCTATGTGCTTTCAGGCCCCCACGTTCTTGAACTGATGATCAAAAAGATAGGTAAGACGAATCGACTGCTGGTGGAGCAGGCTCTCATACTGCATGATAATTCTACAGGACAGCATGGGGCGGCATTTAAAGAGATTGTAAGATATGTCTTCCCTGAAACCTTTCGATCCGATATTTTATCTGAGACCATTCAGCGCATCCATCTCGTTACCAGGGGGATTGTCTTAACGGTGACAGACGGAAAATATGCTCTTGGAACTGAAACACTTATGGATCAATATAAAGATATTCTTTTGTATCGTTCCAGAAAAATGCTGGAACACAAACTGACCTCAGCGGGCGTGGATGTATCTGTGTCAAGTTTCGGTCGATTTCAGGACATGATCGCTTACGTTCTTGGAGCAGAGTACCCGGATCAAACCCGATCCCAGCTCTGGATCGAAAAAGACACCTTTCTTCCAATCCGCTTGTTGCTGAAAAGAAATGATGCAGATTTCTTAGAATTCCGGTATTATAAATGGGAAAAAATGGATGGAATTACATATCCCATGCATATAGAATGCTACCATAACGGAAAGTTGATCCGCGAGATGAAAGTGACATCGTGGGCTGCAAACCCGCAATTTTCTGAAGACCTCTTTGATATTAAACTGCTCCAATCGCTTTATGTGCAAGAAGCCCCGGATGAACGGCCTTTAGAGGCGGTTGATGAGATTCAAAAAACAATTGAGGAATTCAAAAAACTTTATGAACAAAGCCCCTAGCGGCATATTTGATTGAACTTAGTTCGCTTCGACCCGCCCGCCTCGCCTGAGCGGCTCGAGATGGCATGCAGGTCACAATTGGAATATTGGAGTACTGGAATACTGGAATATTGGAAAAATGGGTTTTGGTATACTGAAATGTTGGGTTAATGGTAAAATTTATTTTGACGATGAAATTACAAAATGGATAATATCCTTAAAAAAACCACCATTCCATCGTTCCACTATTCCATTGTTCCATGATTGAGGCAAAAACTCAGGCCTCAAAAAATATCCTATATTTTCATTATGTTGTAGAAATTCCTAGATGTTTAATTAGAAATTAAACCCATTTCTTTCCTTTAAAAAGGATTCATATGGCGCACCCAACAAAATTCATATTCGTTACAGGGGGCGTGCTGTCATCCCTAGGCAAGGGGCTTGCTTCAGCCGCCATAGGCGCGCTTCTTGAAAGCCGCGGACTTACGGTAACACTTCAAAAGCTGGACCCTTACATAAACGTGGATCCGGGAACCATGAACCCTTTTCAGCACGGAGAGGTGTTTGTCACCGATGATGGGTCAGAGACCGATCTGGATCTTGGCCATTATGAACGATTTACGAGTGCGAGGCTTGGAAAAAACAACAATTTTACAACCGGTAAGATTTATCACTCCGTCATCACCAAGGAGCGGAGAGGGGATTATCTGGGTGGCACCGTGCAGGTAATTCCCCATATTACGGATGAGATAAAAAACAGCTTTAAGCTGCTGGCCGACGGGGTGGATATTGTTATCGTGGAGATCGGTGGTACCATCGGCGATATTGAAAGTCTCCCCTTTCTTGAGGCCATCCGTCAGTTTAGAGCGGAAATGGGAAGAGACAATGCACTGTGTATTCATCTCACCCTGGTACCCTACATCGCCACTGCAGGAGAAGTTAAGACCAAACCGACTCAGCACAGTGTGAAAGAGCTCAGAAGCATCGGAATTCAACCGGACATTCTTTTATGCCGTACAGATCGGTATTTACCAAAGGAGATCAAGGCAAAAATAGCGCTTTTTTGCAATGTCAGCCAGGATGCCGTGATCACCGCAAAGGATGTGGACTGCATATATGAAGTGCCCCTGATCTTTCACAAAGAGGGCCTGGATAACAAGATCGTTGAAATGCTGCATATATGGACTCGAGCTCCTCGACTTGAGCCCTGGGAAAATCTTGTTCAACGCCTCAAATCGCCGAAAGAGTCGGTCAGTATCGGAATTGTCGGAAAATATGTGAATCTTACGGAATCTTACAAAAGCTTAAACGAGGCTCTGTGCCATGGCGGTATCCCCAATGATTGCAGGGTAAACCTTATGTTCATCGATTCTGAAAAAATCACCGATGAAAATTGTCCTGATTTGTTGGCTGGGGCAGATGGAATCCTGGTTCCCGGAGGCTTCGGGCCCAGAGGTATTGAAGGGAAAATACGCGCGGCAAAATATGCCAGAGAAAACATGGTACCTTATTTCGGAATCTGTCTTGGGATGCAGGTGGCCGCCATTGAATTTGCCCGCAATGTGGCAGGGCTTAAAAACGCCCACAGCAAGGAATTTGATGAAAAAACCGAAAATCCAATCATTTACCTGTTAACGGAGTGGTACGACGATCGAACCCGTTCAACCCAAAAACGGAACATTCATTCCGATAAGGGGGGCACCATGCGGCTGGGCGCTTATCCATGTGTGCTCAAAAAAGATTCTTTAGCATACCGGGCCTACGGCAGAGAAGAAATCTCGGAACGACACCGTCATCGCTATGAATTCAACAATGCATATAAGGAGATACTGGTCGAGAAAGGGTTGGTTATAAGCGGCACCTCTCCTGGTGGTGAACTCATAGAGATCACGGAGTTAAAGGATCACCCCTGGTTTTTGGGATGCCAATTTCATCCGGAATTCAAGTCCCGTCCCATGGATCCTCACCCGCTTTTCAGGGACTTCATCCGTGCCTCTTTAGAGTACAAAAAAAATCGATTCTGCCACCAGCTTAAGGAGAACGAGGTTCGGCAACCTGCATAATAATGAGCTCGGCTACTTTTTCAGCGGATATTCCGAACAGATCCTTCATAGCCACCTGATCCAGGTATTGATCCTGCCAGGGAATACTGTTTTCCAGAACAAGGTTTTTGATATGTTCGTATTTTCCACCTAACGCCTTGGTTTTTACAGACAGAGGCACCTGCTGTTTAAACGAAATGTTCATGAGCAAAAGGTGTTCAATGATATTTGATTTGGAAGGTGCATCCGATATCAGCGGCACGATTAGAATGCTGCGACCATCCTTTCTGCCCATGCCGATATAAACATTTCCCTGTTTGACAATAATCCGTTTTGTTCCTTTCAACTCGTTATCCGTTTCAACTCTAGAAGGCAGAGATTTGAGCATTCCTTTTTTTTCGACAATCTCGATTGTGGTGGCGTCAGTGGGCTCTCCCAGCAGATTCAAGGAGTGGATCCGGTACAGAATCGAGCCGTTGACGCGCTCGATGATTCCCTGCAGATTTCTCAACACGATTACATTGCTTGGGGTCAGATGGAAAATGTTGAAGTTATGATCATAGAGGCTATTGAAAAGAATCCCCTCTATCCTGTCTGTGATACGGCTTGTTCCCACCGTCACAGTCTTGGCCTGATGCTTGATGGCATCGATGGGCCTTGTCATACGATTGATGCACTCACCCAGAGAGGCGAACAGGGTATCGAGCATATTATGGGCTGTGCCCTTTTTCCCGAAGTCGAGCTCAAAATCCGATACAGGAAGCCTGCCGGAAAGATATTTGAGCAACAGGGTTAAATCAGAGGCCAGTGCGTTGTCTGCAGGGAAATGAGCCTGCTCCTTTATCTTTCGAAATCCCTTATAAAATCTTGCAATTTTCTCACGGAAAGATTCCTCTAAAATAATCTCATATGCGTCAAGACCCCTTTTAGAATATTCTTCAAGCATTCCCCGCATTTCGTTTTGAAATTCAAACAGCATCCGCGATCCCTCATTGATCGCCAAAGCGGCATAGTAACCCCATATGTGGCCCACCAGCGTATTTAGAACGGGGGCCAAATGTTCATCCACAGTGGGCACATGAAAAACATCCGCCGCATACGAATCGAATCGATGCTCACCCTGATTGGCAATTACAATGGGCGTGGCCTTGTGTGCATTAAAAATGGCCGTATCTTTGATGATATCTCCGATAACGGAATCCCTTGCCCCGGCGGCACACACGATTATCAGCGGCTCTGAGGACAGATCGATATGTTTTTTGTCTTCCACATAATCCGATGAAATGGTCTTATAGCAAAGCTCGCTGAGCTTGATTCGGATTTCATCAGCAGATGCTTTGTTGGGTCCGCTTCCCACAACAGCCCAATAAGTCTTCTGCGGGGCAAGCCTCTTGGCGGAAGCCGCAATTGGCGATTTATTTGAAATAACTTCTCTCATGTGGGCTGGAAGTCGCAGAAGCTGCTTAATCTCACGGGACTCAAACTCTTTGTCTCTTCGGTTCTTTATGCGCGCAATATAAAGCCCCAGCAATGCACCCGCTACAATCTGTGAATAGAACGCTTTGGTTGAAGCAACAGACATCTCGATGTCTCGACCGCTGCTTGTATAGAATACACCGTCCACTTTGAAGGTAATGTCCGAATCCCGTCGATTAACAATGGCAATGGTATGTCCGCCCCGTTCTTTCACCATATCCACGGCGCGATTGGTATCGGCGGTGGTGCCGGACTGGCTGATGGCAACGACCAGGGTGTCTGCCATACTGTTCTTGCCGTCTTCTGCCGCCAGATTAAATCCACTCAGCTCTGAAGCTTTCAGTGCACCGATAAGACACGATGGATCATTGAGATAATGGTTCAATATGTTTGAACACGCCAGTGCCGCGACACCGGCCGTACCCTGGCCAATGAAAAAAACTCTGCGTATCTCATTGGACTGAAGCGCGCTCTTGATCTTGGCGGGAACAACCCGTTCATCCAACACAAGCACATAGTGCCGGGAGTCATTTTCTTTTTTCCACCGATTCTGTAATGTTCTTTCCACAGAAACCGGAGCTTCTGATATCTCCTTTAGAAAATAATGCGCATAGCCCTGCCGATCGATATCCCGGGAGGTGATTTCCGTATACCTGACATCCTTTTGTTGGAATCGAATCGGAGTCCCATCATAATACATACCCCGAATGCCGTTGAGTCCGCCTGAAGAGGTTTGGCTTATGATAATGATCTGGCCCTGGGTGTTTCCGTTCCGGCCTCGAACAATTTGATCCCCTTCCATCTTGATAAAAAATGGAGTTTCTTCCACAAAACCGTAAACTTCAGAAGTGGGCATATAGTGATCCTCTGCAATCCCCACGAAAATCGCCTGACCGCTTCCTCTCTGGGCAAGGAAAAGCTTGCCGGGAGCAAGATCGGTATGCATGGATATGGCGTGGGATCCCTCAAAATCGTTTACGGCAAGTCGAAAAGCTTCCCCTATGTCATGGCCCTCATGAATGTATTTTTCGATCTGAAGAGGAATGATCTTGGTGTCTGTGGTGATTTCTTCATGTATCCGATGCCCGTCTTGTTCACATGCCGCCTTCAATTCCAGATAATTATCAATATCGCCATTTAAACAGACATGTATCCAACCCTTTTGCCCCTTGTTTTGCCTCCTGGTTCTATTATCCACGGGATGGCAGTTCGCCTCTGTGATGGCCCCCATCGACGCCCATCGGGTGTGAGACAGTACCGTGTGGTAAGTGTGGGGAAAGTCGGTTAGGATGTGAAGAATTTGGTCCTGCTGAATTTGCTCTCGCAGGTATCGAATGTTGTCCCCCAGGCTGCCGACTTCTGCAGCCACTTTGTAAGTGAAAGTGATGGAGACACCGGTTTTATCTACTGAATCTATGCCTTTTCTAATGTGTATTCCCTTATTTTTCAAGACTTCCGGATCAGCCCGCTCCATAAACGACTGCCACAGAGCGGCTTTACGAAGCATCTGTTCATACCGCTCAAATTCCCTTTCCGTTGTAATGAACATAAGGGAAATGCCTGCAGAGTCGCGCCCTCTCACCTCAAGTCGATCAATACTGTTGAGCACGGCATTGATTTTTTTGAAGATCCTTATGGAATCAGGTGACATTGTCTTGTGAAAACACTCGGTTAGTACCCTGATTTTCTTGATGTTCCCTGCGATCTCCATGGTAAGGCACCAGTGGATGTCTTTAAGCTTTTCTATACGAGAAGACATCACATCGGTTTCCGATATCTTAAGCCGCCCCATGAATTCTGAAAGAAATTTTGCTTCCTCCTCGATAACGCCCTTTAACCGACCGGCAAAACCTTCAAGGGCGGTTTGAATATCCTTATTACAATATATCAGAGGAAACAGTGCGTCTGCCTTATAGGACCGGACTGTTTCAAACAAACCAAGAATATTTTGATCGCCTCCGAGGTAATGGGTTTCAATTGGCAGGTTGTTCTTCCGGCAGTTGAGATACCCCCTGGATACGATGGTGTGGATTTTACGGCCGAGGCTTTCGAGATCGATGCCCGAAGGTGTTTTTTTGTTTTTTTTAATGGAAACAATACCGGCAATCCCACAGCAAACCATGGATTTACAATAAGGAAAAAAGACAAGGGAGTTTTCGGGCACAGATGTGATGTGCTTTCCGAAATAAACATTCATTGAGAAAAAGGAACAGACTTTCCGGAAAAACCCGTAAAGATAATTTATCAGTTTACTTTCTGATCTCATATTCCTATCGATCCGCGACTGAAAAGTAAACTTCCTACCGGCTTTAAGCCGGTAGCTTTAGGAGTCAAGGGTTTTTCTTCCCTTCCCAGAGCGGAACAATAAATTCACATGTCCCTGTTGAGCTTCGACTCTTTCCGGGACAGCTTCCATCACATCCTCAGGTAAAGCTCCCGTAAGCGCTCTCTGCTCACCTGCTGTTTCCAGCTCACTCCCAAGGCGTTTTCCCAGAGAGGTTCCAGAAAAAGTGCAACATCGATCATCTTCTCAAGCCTGTCTTCTTCAACGCCGGCGGTTACGTTTCTTGGAAGCTCGATACCGTGGATTTCCATCATCTGCCGGAACTCCCGTACTCCATCAGGATAAAACTCTTCAAGCTGATCGAATACGATGCTGTTTCCGATACCGTGGTGAATCCCCAGCAAATAGGATAGACCGTAAGACAGGGCATGGCATATTCCCACCTGAGAATATGCGATGCTCATTCCGCCAAAATAGGAAGCCATCATCAATTTGTCGTTGCTTTCGGAGGTTTGATTCAAAAATACATCACGGCACAGCTCCATTGCTTTTTCGCCGTAAGCCTGGCTGAACGCATTTAAATAATGACCTGTTAAAGATTCGACGCAATGAATATAGCAGTCCATGCCGGTGTAAAACCACTGCTCGGTGGGCACGTCTGAAATAAGTTCCGGATCCAAGACAACCTGGTCAAACACGGTGTGATCGGAATTGATGCCGAGTTTTCTATCCGGACCGGTCAACACAGTTGTGCGGGAAACCTCCGCACCCGTTCCTGAAAGCGTTGGAACCGCCACGTGATAAACGGCAGGATTTTTGATAAGGTCCCATCCCTGATAATCCGCTGAAGAGCCCGGGTTGGTCAGCATCAAGGAAACAGCTTTTGCAAGGTCCAGCGTGCTCCCCCCGCCGATCCCAACGACTGCTGCCGGCAGGTGGTCTGAAAAGTCAACGACCTTTTGCTTAAGCTCATCCACATAACTGGTTTTGGGTTCCTCATCCACATTAACCCAGAGCAGAAAATCCCGGCTTCGAGCCGGGATTCTTTCTCTAAAAGGCTTATCTTCAAACACATCGTCCACAAGAAATACCACAAATTCCCTATCGCTCTCCTTTTTCTTAGACAGAATATCATCAAGCTGGTTAAAACAACCCCGGCCGAATATCACATGAGAAACAACCTTGAAATTTCGAAACATGACTTACAAACTCCCCTTTATCTTTACCAGTGTCCTCATTGTCCCAACATCTCACCTGCAATGCGGGTCACTGTCTCTACCCTTTTCTGAAGCTCCTGTGGCGTCCAGGAAACCATGATGAGCATGGAGACTGCCTTGCTCATGATGTGATCGGACACCGGTAATTTGAGGTTCTGGTAATCCGGCAGATCAGCCAACAGGGTTACCGGCAGTTTTGCCGCTGACTTCAGTGCCTTTAAATGATCCCACTGGCGCAGATAATGCCATTTGTTCTCATACCAGTAAAAACAGCCTCCCACACCGGCTTCTGCTAATTTCTGGCAGAACTTTTTAGCCGCTTCTGCCTCGGGCAGAAAAAATGTCAGAAAGGTAGCGCTGTCTCCATTTTCATCGGGGATTTGGCGGAAAGTGATCCGGGCAAACCTGCTTAATGCCTCTTTGAGGGTTTGCTTATGGAATCTTTGTTTTTCAATGATCTGATCCAGCTTTCTTAGCTGGGCCAACCCGACGGCTGCGCTTAGCTCACTGATTCGGAAATTGGTTCCCATGATGGGATGGTCTTCCAAGCCTCTGTCGCTGCAAAGATGATCATGGCCATGGTCGGCATGGTAGTCGGCCTGACGGAATAGTTCTTCGTCATCGGTGATAACCGCACCGCCCTCTCCACAGGTAATGGTTTTTACAGGGTCAAACGAAAAACATCCCATCTGTCCAAAAGTCCCAAGCGCTTTTCCATTGAATGAACCGCCCACAGACTGTGCCACATCTTCAATCAACACAAGCCCTTTTTGATCGCAAAACGACTTGATTTCATCAATATGCGCCATGGCGCCACACATATGGACCGGCATCACCGCTTTCGTCCGCGCAGTCAATGCCTTGGCAATGGCCTTGGGGTCAAGACATAACGTATGATCGATATCGGCAAACACCGGCGCCGCGCCCGCTGCGATAACCGCCTCGAATGTGGCTACAAACGTAAAGGGAGGAATAATCACCTCATCGCCCGCGCCGATACCTGTCGCGGCCAGGGCCGTTGAAAGAGCTGCGGTTCCGCTTGATACAAGCAGACAGTACTTTACACCGGTTCGTTCGGCGAATTGCTGCTCGAAGCTTTTTGCCTTCCAGTGCCCTTTGCGAGCGACATCGAATCCATAGCGGTGTAAAACGCCTGTTTCCAGAACATCTTGAACTTCCTTACGCTCCTCCTCACCAAACACTTCAAAACCCGGCATGTGTTATCTCCTTATAATTTAATATGAAATCCTTTGAAAATGTTCATTTTTCAAAGGTTTCTAATACCAAATTGGGCTCAAAACCCCGTTTGGCTATTTCCTTTGCTATCCGGAAGATTTCCCCTCGCTGTTCAATTGTACGGTTCGCTTAGAGTAGAGGTTCTTAAAATAATGCCGTATGGCCATGCGCGCATATTGACTTGCCCGTATGCCAATATATTTTTCGTGAGCGACCACCACGGCTATGGTCATTTTCTTCGGACCCCGCTTTTCTTTTGCGAATCCAACAAACCAGTCAAACCGTGCATCCCTGGTTTTATTGTAGATCGAGCCGGTTTTACCTCCGATGATAAGCCGCGAAAGAACGCGATCCTTTCGATATCCTCGAAAAGCCTTTCTGGAAGTTCCGGATCGGATCGTGGCCTGCATAAGTGTTCCCACAACCTGAGAGGCTTCAGAGGATATGGCCTCTTTCAGCTCGGGGTGTTTGCTGTGATAAAGAATACGTCCATCTTCATCCGTTACTTTCTCTATGATGGTGGGGGATATAAATCTACCATCATTTACAATGATCGCTGCAAGCAAAGCGCCATGCAAAGCGGACAGCGTGGTTTTCCGGTTGAAACCACTTGCGATTTCCGCCAGTTGATACGGCTCATCCGACAGCGTGACACTACTTGGAGAGAAAGGAATTTCAAAATCAATTATCCGATTAAAACCGAACGTCTCGGCATACTTTTCAAGCTTGATCTTTCCAAGCCTGTTAGCGCCGATTTTACCGAACACCGGATTGACAGACTGAGCAAAGGAATCGCGCAAAGTGATCTTGCGAGTATACCGATTTCTTCGTTCTTTCAGTTGCGATTTGTATAGCGTATACTTTCGGCCATTGTATGTAAACTCCGCATTCGGGGCCAGCCCATAGGTTTCGATGACCGCTGCGGCTGTTACAATCTTGAAAATACTGGCCGCCGGAAATCTATGGTCAATACAGGGGTTGTTTGAGGGATCAGTTTTGTCATATCCCACCATGGATAAAATTTTACCGGTGGCCGCATCCATGATCACGATTCCGATATACCGGGAAGTGGATCGTTTAAGTTTTTTCTTCAAATACCGCTGCAAGGAAATATCAAGACTTGTGTCCACCCATACCGGCTTACCCCTGTAGGTGGCTTCAAACCCATCCTTCTCAAAATTAAATATTCTCCTGTCTGCGAGCAATTGTTGAATCTCGGTTTTGCTTAACTCATACTTACTTTCGGCTCTGAGTGAAGCAATGGGTTGTCGTGCCAGCCTGTCATGAAATGGATCCCCACCAGTGCCTTTGTACAGGGCCAGAACCAAAAACATGGGAAACCCGAACAGGTAAAAAATTCTTTTTACAAACACCCTTTTTACCGCACGCCTTCCGTACCATTCTTGATACATCCCGAAGCTGTGTCGATTCGACTGTAGCATGAGCTTTCCTCTTCAGATATCGCCTTTCCGTTTTTTTTAACTTAGCGGAGTGCCGGGGGTTACCTTCTTATCCAGTGTCACAATGGCCAGGCCTTTCTTATCCACTGCAGCAAGCATCATACCGTTTGATAATATCCCCATTATTTTTGCCGGCTTGATATTCGCAAGCACAATAATCTGTTTCCCAACCAGCTCTTCAGCAGAGTAGCTTTCGGCAAGACCGGCTATAATGGTTCTTTTCTCTCCCATGTCCACTTCCAATTTCAACAGTTTCTTGGCTCGAGGAATCGATTCTGCCTTGATAACGGTGGCTACCCGCAGATCAAGCCTTTCAAACTCCTCAAGCGTGATCTCGGGCTTGACCGCTGTCGCCGGAACACCCGTTTCATCCGTGTACTCAACAGATCTTTTGAATTTATCAGGATCGATTCTCGGGAAAAGTGCGACCGATTTGGGCAGCTTCGTACCAGTGGCCACAGTTGTCAATGTCCGCAGTGAATCTAAAAGATAGTTCGGCTTTTGCGGATCCATCCCCAGATGCTTCTGCATTGTAGCCGCAGTATCGGGCATGACCGGATAGATCAGACCGGAGATTACCCCGAGACCCTGCAGCAGGTTATGGAGAACCACCTGGAGCTGTTTTCGAGTGGACTTTTTTTTGGCCAGCTCCCAGGGTGCGGTCATATCAATATATTTGTTCAGACGATTGACATATTCCCAAACCACCTGCATTGCCCTGTGGAAGGCAAGCGATTCCATCTCCTTTTCATATTCGTCGATGGTGCTCAATGCACAGGATGTAAGGCCAAGATGCAGTTCTTTTTCCGCCTGTGGGTCCACATCCGGAACCAGACCGTCAAAATATTTATGAACCATCGCAAGCACTCTGCTGAAGAGGTTGCCCAAATCGTTGGCCAGGTCAGAATTGATGCGCTGTATCAATGCGGATTCGCTGAAGTTAGCGTCAAGCCCAAAGACCATATCCCTTATCAGAAAAAACCGAAAAGCATCCAGTCCATACACATTTTTCAGCTCGAGCGGTTCTACAACATTTCCAAGCGTTTTTGACATCTTGCTCTGTTCAACGTTCCAATACCCGTGCACGTTTAGGTGTTTGTATACCGGTATATCAGCGGCTTTCAGCATAATCGGCCAGTAGATGCCGTGGGGTTTTAGAATATCTTTGGCGATAATATGCTGAGCATAAGGCCAGAACTTTTTGAACAATGCCCCATCCGGATAACCCAGAGCAGACACATAGTTTAACAGAGCATCAAACCACACGTAGGTGACAAATCGATTATCGAAAGGCAATGTAATTCCCCATTCAAGTCGGCTTTTGGGTCTTGAAATACAAAGATCCTCAAGCGGTTCCCTTAGAAACGAAAGAACTTCATTCCTGAAATGCGCCGGCCGAATAAAATCAGGATGCCGTTGAATGTATTGAACAAGCCATTGCTGATAACGACTCATCTTAAAAAAATAATTGGATTCCTTAATCAACTCCGGCTCTGTTTTATGGTCTGGACATAGACCATTTACAAGCTCCCTTTCGGCATAAAACCGCTCGCATCCAAAGCAGTAACGGCCCTCGTATTCGCTGAAATAAATATCCCCCTTGTCGTAGATTTTCTGCAAAACGTATTCCACCACTTTGATGTGATACGGTTCTGTGGTTCGAATAAACGAATTATACTGAATATTTAATTCAGGCCATAGTTCTCTGAACAGTCGACTGATTTTATCTACATATGCTCTGGGGCTTAAGCCTTCTTGTTTTGCGGCCCGAACGATCTTATCCCCGTGTTCATCGGTGCCGGTAAGAAAAAACGTCTCAGCACGACGCATGGTGTGGAATCGACAAATCACATCTGCAATGATGGTCGTATAGGCATGGCCCAGATGCGGTCTGGCGTTCACATAATAAATGGGGGTTGTGATATATAACGGCCTGGACATGACGCCACCTAATTTGTTTGCATGATTTCATCCAAAGGTTCTTCGATTTCCGTTCCGTCTTCCAATCGAACGACGACCCGGCCTGTAAGAACATTCTGCCGAACGATCTTACCCCGTCCGCGAATGGTGGTTACCGTGGTTCCAATCCGGGGAAAGTCTTCCTTCAGCTCCTGATATGTATCATTTTCAAACGTAAGACAACACATCAATCGTCCGCAAAGACCGGAAATTTTCGTGGGATTCAGCGATAGACTCTGGTCTTTTGCCATGCGGATTGATACTGGTTCAAATTTTTCAATGAACGCCGAACAGCAGATTCTACGGCCGCACCGTCCGATGCCGCCACAAATTTTGGCCTGATTTCGTATGCCCACCTGCCGCATTTCAACTCGAGCGCCTAGATCCTTAACCAGCATTTTAACGAGCTGCCGGAAATCGACACGCCCTTCGGAAGTAAAATAAAAGGTCAGTTTGCTGGCATCAAAGTTACTCTCAACGGAAAACAGATTCATTTTTAATCCAAGCTCTTGGATGCAGTCCTGGCAATACCGATAGGCTTGCTTTTCGGTTTCAATGTTCCTCTCGCGCTGCTGGTGGTCTTTTTCCGTGGCGATGCGATACACCTTTTTCAATGTTCTCCCTGCAGGCAGCTGTGCGCGGGGGGAAGGAGCGCTGACCACGACACCAAACCCCAGTCCCTGTTCTGTCTCCACGATTACACAATCACCTCGTCTCAAAACAAATGCACCGCTGTCAAAATCGTATACTTTACCCGATGGCTTAAATCTTATACCAACAATTTTTTTCATGAAATATCCACCCGCAACAAAACTCCCTTAAGCTGTTCGCTCTTAATCGTGTGATAGGCGAACCATCAACGATTCCAGCGCAAGCCGCACATTGGCGTTTCTCAGAATATCCTTCTGTGCGTTCTGTACGAACTTGATTTTCAAGTATAAGGAAGCTGCTGAAAGTCTTTGTGAATCATATCGCACGGAATCGGTCAAGTCCTTATTGACGATTCTTTGAGGGCTCCACTTATAGACTAACAGGTCTCTAAACCAGGTATTGATGATATAAAAGGCATCCGGTAAAAAGCCCCTGTCTTTTGATAACGATTCGGCAAGCGCAAGAATGGATCCTACGGGCTTTTGCGAAACTGTTCGCATCTCGGCAAGAAGCCAGCGCCTTCTTTTGATCCAGTTGGATTTACTCATCTCCATCGCCCTGGAAAAGCTGCCGTTCGCCATGGTTGCAATGATCTGTGCTGTTTCCGGCTCTACCTTCTGTTTATCGATGAGCAGATTCTTCACAGTGTTCATTGCCAAGGGCTTAAATCGTATCTGCTGGCAGCGGGACAGTACGGTCGGAAGAAGATCAAGCGGCTGATCGGTGGTTAAAATGATAATCGTATGATCGGGCGGCTCTTCCAGCACCTTAAGAAGCGCATTGCCCGCCTCGGTATTCATGCTATGGGCATCGGCAATGATAACCGCGCGGGTTTTCGCCTCATATGGTTTTAGAGACAGAGTCGCTGAAAGCTCACGAATCTGAGTTATACGAATGACAGCGCCCGCCGGTCGAATGTAGATGACATCCGGATGATTTTCAGATGCAATTTTTCTGCACGATCTGCAATCCCCGCATGGTATGCGATATCCAGCCTCTGAAGTCCGATGCAGGCAATTACATGCCTTGGCAAAAAGCATGGCCGTGGTTCGCTTTCCAACCCCAGGGGGCCCATAAAACAGCAACGCATGAGGAATATTTCCTTTGCGAAGAAAGGCTGACAGAATTTGATTGGGCCGTTTCTGATCTATGAAAGATTCAAACTGAGGCAACCTTTAATGATCCACCCTCCTTTAATTCCTTGGCTGATTTTAAATCGAAATTATCATGGCTCGTACAGAAGTCAAGTGGTCACAACAATATTTCCGGTAACTTCTCCACATCATCCTCGCTTACGTCCACTCCGGCAAACTGTCCCAGAGCCTCGATATTTACTATCACCCGATGTTTGCCGCGGTAACGAACAAAAGTTCCGATAACCCCTGCAAAGGGACCGTTCACAACGATTACTTTATCTCCTTTTCGAAATCGACTGCCTGTCTGCACCGGCTGGTCACTTGCCACCATAATCTTCAACGATCCGATGGTCTCATCGGAGATTGCCAGGGGCCCTTGCCTGTTTCCCACCAGACGGACAGCGCCAATGGTTTTTAGAATTTCAATATGTTCCACAGGATTTAAATCGGTCTTCACAAATAGATAGCCGGGAAACAGCGGAACCCGAATCATCAACCGCCTGTCCCGGCGTCTGCTTTGCACCCTTATCTTGGGCAGAAAAACTTCCAGCTGTTTTTTGATCAAACCCTCATTTACCACATTTTCGAATCTGCTCCTTGTATGAAGAGCATACCATGAACGCTTTAATTCTTGGGTAGCCATAAACTCGCACTAACTCTCCGATGTGTTCTGATGTTCTTGAGCAAATTCCGTACCTGCGGAATCATGCAATAACCTATATAGAGCCTGCATAATCATGTGAACGACGATCAGGTGAACATCTTCCACTTTCTGCATATCCTCTGCTTCTGTAACCAGGGAAATGTCGACCAGCTTAGCAAGGTTCCCCCCGTTGAATCCGGATAAACCAATGGTTAGCCCTCCGTTTTTTTTCGCATACCGAATGGCATTTAGAACATTTTCGGAATTCCCGCTTCCTGAGATCCCGATAACAAGGTCTCCTTGTGTGAAGAAATTTTTCATCTGCTGAACAAATACGGCATCATAGGTCATGTCGTTGGCCCATGCCATAAGGGTAGAAATGTTATCATTCAAACAAATCATTTTAAACTTCTTGTCAAGATCCCAGCAGCAGCCCTTGTTGATATCGGTTGCGAAATGAGAAGCAGTAGCGGCACTGCCGCCGTTTCCCATGACAAAAATGGCTGCCTGATTATGGTAGGCATCGAGAAGGCTGGAAACGATCGCTTCAAAGCAATCGAGATTTAAATCCTCAAACACGGCCATTAATCCATGAAGGTACTGCTTTGCAAAATCTTTCGTGTTCATTTATGTCTCATAAAATGCCGATTAAAATGGTTGCTAACACAAAGAGCCGGATGCGGATACTTCTCGGATCACCCGCAGCCCTTTCATACGACTCTGCGCATATTCGAGGATATCCTCTGAACGTTGCTGATGGTGAATAAACTCCCAGTAGTCTTTGATACTCTGTGTTATCCTGCGCTTTGGCTCCCAGCCCAGGCGCCTTAGTTTCCGGATGTCGGAGAAAATGTGCCTGGTATCGCCATAGCGGTAATACCGTGAGATGATTGGTTCTATTGTTTTCCCAACGGTTTTTTGCATGGCATTGTAAAATTCTATTACGCTTAAACCCCGCCCGCCCCCGACATTAAACACCTGTCCGTTCGCATCCTGTCGATTCAATACCAAAAGATTTGCTTCGACGACATCATCAATGTTTACATAATCCCGGATCTGGTTACCGTCTTCAAAGATAACCGGTGCTCTGCCCAGCATCAAGGAGAGCGCAAATATCCGCATCACTCCCGAATATGCATTATACAATGATTGCCGGGAGCCCTGTACTATGGAATATCGCAATACCACAGTTGGTATGTTATATCGTTTTCCAAGCTGAATGGCAATCTGTTCCTGAGAGGATTTCGACAGAGCATATTGGTTGCCGGGATTGACGACCGTCTCATCGGAGGCAAGCCACTTAAGCTGTCCATGGCAGACTGCACACCGGTGCTCCCACTGCCCTCTTGAAAGCTGGCTCTCTGGTCGAATCGACGGATAAATGAACGCCCGGGTGCTGGGAAAGCACTGAGGGCATTTATACCGGCCCTCTCCCATAACCGCCTGGCTTGAAGCTACGATGACTTTTCGAATCTTTTTGAAAGCTGCCTGTGCTACGATAATTTCATAGAGCAAAGCGGTCGATACGGCGTTGGTATGAAAAAAAGTTGAAAAGTCAGGAAGATAGTCCTGATAAGCAGCAAAATGGTAGACGACGTCAATGTCCTTTAGCGCCGTCAGCCAAGACTGTTTTTTACGAACATCACCCTGTATGAATTCAGCTTCCGGATGGATATAATCGGGTTTGCCCCTGGGATGGATGGTTTTTTGAAGGCTGTCCAGGATACGTACGTGGTGGCCTTTTTCAATAAGGGCATCCACGGTATGGGAACCTATAAATCCTGCTCCTCCGCTTACAAGTATATTCAATTGGACTCTCCGTTAAATAAACTCCGTACCGGCATCAAACCGGCAGCTTGAGGGCTCAAGGATTCACAGGCCAAAAAATAGCCCACCTCCATGGAACACAACTTTGGACTGAGCCCACCCGGGTGTTTAAGTCTGCCGCTGACCGCAATGGAAATAAGGAAACAGTGGAACACAAACGCCTACTTGGTCGAATAGGATCGATCATCAAAGATCACTTTGCTTCCACTTTCCTCTATCATAAAGGGAAGTTCCCGATATTCCCGCATGGCTTCAAACACAGCATTCTGCCGTTCTCTTGGAACCATGAGCAAAAGAAACCCTCCTCCGCCGGCACCGGCTACCTTGCCCGCCAAAGCCCCGGCCTCCAGGGCCTTCTTATACATTCGCTGAATCTTCCTGTTGGAAATACCGGTTGCCATCTTCTGTTTCAACTCCCAGTTTTGTGCCATCAGTTCACCACATTTTTCGATATCGCCGCGAACCATGGCATCCACAAACGGATCTACCAGGGAGACCATCTTCTCCATGGATAAAAATCTTTCTTTGGACAGAAGATTGCTGCTCTGCTCGGATAATATCTTATCCGAACTTCTGGTGATACCGGTATAATACAGGATAAGCGAAGATGCGAACTTTCGCTTGGCAGCCCCCGACATCTTCACCGGGATTCTATGCGTCAGCCCGCCTTTATGAAAAGTGAATTTGTTCAGCCCCCCGTATGCAGCGGCATACTGATCCTGCCTTCCGATCGGTTTTCCGAGAATATCGATTTCGATTCGACACGCATCGGCTGCCAGCTGTTCTGCGGTGATAAGCACGTTCTGATAAGTGTACAGGGCATGCAAAAGAGCAACCGTTATGGAACTTGAGCTTCCCAGTCCGGATCCCATTGAGGGGATATCTGCAAGGGTGGTGATCTCAATCCCTTTTGTTATCCCTGTCATCTTCATGGCCTCACGCACTAAATCGTGGCGGATTTTGTCTATGTGATCCACACACTCCTTTTTTGAATAGTTAACATAAATCAACTCATCAAATCGCTCTTTGACGATGGCATACACATATTTATCGATCGTAGTGCTGACTACACTGCCTGTTTTCCTGGAATAATAATTTTTCATATCAGAACCCCCGCCCACAAAGCTGATGCGCAGAGGTGTCTTTACAATAACCATGAATCATACCTCAAATATAAGGGGTAAAGAGCGAACTAAAAACCACCGAACGGGTTTCCAATAATGCGTCCCTGAAAGCTCCTTCTTACCTGACCGAGTCCCACAAGGGTGATTGCAAATACGTACCTTTGATCTGAGATCTCATCAACATACCGCATGTCAATGGACCAGCACTGTGATGAATAAAGAACTCCCACGCTGGATCTAATTCTGATATCATCCAACAAATTATGCTCGTAGTCCCCGTAAATCCTAAGACGCTCAGATAACTTTATGCTTGTATCGAAATAGATAGACTCGTTTTGATCCTTCGAATATCGATGTTCCACTACAAGCCGATCGCCCCGCCCGTCCGATAAGGTTGCGGCGACATTATGCTCCGGCAAGTCGTTGTCATAAGGGGACCATTTGGCGGTGGCCTCAAGAGAAAAATACCGAAATGGTACAAAGTCCAGCCGGCCGGCAACCGATGAGAAGGGTCTGGGCTCATCATCCAGTGCCTTCTTGATGTCATAGCTCTGTTCAAGCTTGAACCGCAAGAACTGATTATAGTCATATTCAGGAAGCTCATTCTGCTTGGTCTGCTTCTTTTGGGTCTTTTCGGTGCCGGCAGCCTTTTTTGCTATGCTTCGAGATATCAGCGTCTGGGTCAACGAGTAAGTCAACAGGTTTTCTTCGGCTATCCGATCCGTATCGTCAAAAAACGGTAAATCACTCTGATCTACATGCGGAGTGAAACTATAAACCGCTTGAGGCCGAAGCGTATGTTTGATTTTATCGATACGGCCAAAGCGGAAATTATATACATTAAACACTTCGGTAAGAACATCGGCTGAAACATCCGGGATCAGTCGATGGTGGATGCGATCACCTTCAAATCTTTTATCCTCAAGCTTATCTAGATACCACAAAGTATCTCTCACTCCCACAGAAGGTTCAAACGTAAAATAGTTGCGCACACGGACAGGAGCATAAAATCTTGGCAAGATATCTGTTCGATGGCCTGTCTGTCCATCTTTTCTGAAGAAATAAACATATTCAGAATCAAGATCAATATAAAACGGAGATTCGAAAATCCGCTTGCGACTTAAATCGAACTCTACTAAAGGAAGTTTTTGAAGCGTGGGATCGATATCGCTCTGACGGCGTAAAACCACGTCATCAAAATATTCTGCAGACACATTCAGCTGGTACCCGGACCACCGCCGTTGAATATTCAACAGATTTTTCCTGACCCGATCGGTATAATCGTTAAATCCCCTTCCAAAGGTTCCGCTAAAATATTCTTCAGCCTGATCAAAGCCGGTTATCCCCTCCCTGAATTCCGACAGATAATCCTGATCGCTGACGATATCCAGGTCAAGCTTGCCGCTGAAATCGTAAGGCAATTCCTGATCGACTTTCATTCGAAACCAGTAACGATCCGAATTGGGACGCAAAGCATTATCATCGGCAAATCCAAACTTTTCACTTGAATCCCCGGTGCCCTCGTCGATTTCCTTGTCGTTAAGATAGTCAAACATGACCGTGCCTTTTGATTCCCGGCTTAAAAGGTATCGGTATTCTGCGCCGAATTTTTCTCCGCGACTATCCATATGATCCCAGAAAAAGGTGGCGTCTGTGTTGTCACTGATAGCCCAGAAAAAAGGCTGGATGTACCGAAACCCCTTGCGGTCAGAGCTGCCGAACTTGGGAAATAAAAACCCTGACTGGCGTTTTCGCTTTGTGGGGAACACAAGATAAGGAGAATACAACACCGGTACCTTTCTCGCCCACATGGTTCCATGCTTAACGGTACCGAATCCCTCAATGGTAATTTTTAAGTTCCTTCCGGTAATCCTCCAGGCCGGTGGCTCACCATCGCAGGTGGATATGCTTGCCTTTTCTGCGACATAGGTGTCTTTGCCGATCTTTTTAAGTTTGTCGCCTTTAATATAAAAATGGCTCTCCTTAAGGAAAATCGATCCCTGGTAAATGGTTCCGGTCTCTGAGACAAGATTGATCTCGATGCTGTTTCCCACAAGGATATCCCCCGCCACCGTCATGACAACGTTGCCGATGGCCACTGCTGTCATCGACTGAGAATCGAATCGAATAAAATCAGCTGTAAGTGAAATATCCCGTTTCTTTATGGTGACGTTACCCTTTGCGATGTATTGTTTGGTAACATCATCATACCCAACCTCGTCCGCTTCAATCTGCCAGGGTTGATCGGGTTCTTCCAGAGTTTCTACGGATACCTGAGCCTTAAGGGGAGAAGAGAAGATAATACCGACAGCAAGGCAAACCGCTAATACAACATGCGTTGCTTTGTGATCAGTGGTTCGGCTTCCGATGCGAGCCGCTAAAAACGAAATGAAAAGACGGGTTAAGAACATATGCCGGCAGCCTGAAGTTTTATAAATTTAGGTAATAAAATCCAAGATCATCCAAAATGTCAAGATATACTTGGCAAAATACCTTCTTTTAAATCCGTGGCAGTTGGTATATAAACACACAAAGAATCGGGACCCGGAGGACCACCCCGGAATTTTGCGGTTGTAATAAACTGCTTTAGGGGGCAATAAGAGGGGGGGCACTGGGTATTTCTAGAACCCATGGCCCTGATTAATCATAAGCACCTGCACTGCGGAACAGCCGCTGTAGCCCACCAGGCGGCGACATGGAGCTTTGGAGACAGGATTCTGTTCACAGGATGCATCTATTGTTGACAAACGACGACGGGGTTTATGCGTCAGGTCTTTGGGCACTGTACAGGCGATTTGCAACCAGACATCGGGTCTTGGTGATTGCTCCGGATCGTGAGCGAAGTGCCATCGGACACGCCATTACCCTGCATCGACCCCTTCACGTCACTGAGGTCCGAGTCGATGGCGGATTAAAGGCGTATTCGGTTACAGGAACTCCGGCCGATTGCATTAAACTGGGGATTCTGGAAATACTCAAACAACGGCCGGATCTGGTAATATCGGGTATTAATCAAGGGGCGAATGTTGGAATCAACTTAAACTACTCTGGCACCGTTGCAGCGGCCCGGGAGGCTGCATTATATGGAATCCCCGCGCTGGCTGTATCTGCTTGCGGAAACCCTGAGCAGCGATGTGAGGAGATTGCATCATTTATTGAAACGCTGGCCGATTATGTGTTTAAGAACGGATTACCATCCGGTACATTTATCAACGTTAACCTTCCTGATATACCCTTGAGCGGGGTGAAAGGAATTCGGTTCAGCCGTCAGGGTCTCTGCCTGGCCAAGGAATATTTTGAGAAACGAAAAGACCCTCGCAATAGAACCTATTTCTGGCAGGGATGTGATTCTCAGCCCGCTGCTGAGAACCCGGAAATCGATGCATGTGCCCTTGCACAACAGTACATATCCATCACTCCGATAAAGACTGATACTACCGATTACCGCTTTCTTGAAGAAATAAAAAACTGGGGGATATCAATCATAAACGACGGTTTGCCATCAAAAGAGGGCGAGGATTGACATGTTCTCGCTGCAGCAATAGCGAACAGGAATCTGTAACAACGGCTGATGGGCTAGATGCAAAGAGGATATATGGGATGAAAAAGACATATGTTGGCGATATTAAGCCTGCAGACACGATCAACGATGTTTTCGTGTTATCGGAAAAAATCCTGGCACAGAAAAAAGATGGAAACAATTATTTAAACTTGGTGTTATCAGACAAAACAGGCACCATTAAAGGGGTTGTATGGGATAATGCGGACCGGGTTTCATTATCGGTGGCTGTTAACGATGTGGTTCAAATTCACGGAGTTGCCAATGAATACAAGGGTGAGCTTCAGCTTGTGGTAAAAAAGATGGCTGTCTGCTCCCCGGAGGCCATCGATCCAAGGGACTTTGTTCCGGTAACCGAGCGTAATATTGAGAACATGCTCGATCGCCTCATTAAATTATCAGCCGAGCTGAGAGATCCGAATCTAAGGACGCTTCTTGAGGCTTTTTGGAATGATACCGATTTTGTTCAAAAATTTAAATCAGCACCTGCGGCTAAAAAAATGCATCACGCCTACATTGGAGGATTATTGGAACATACACTGTCCATGGCAGTGCTGGCTGAGAAAATCGCCGGTCATTATAGCGGAGTCAACATTGATCTGTTGCTTGCAGGGGTTGTCTTGCATGATATCGGCAAGATCAGAGAGTTTGAGTACAAATTCTTTATCGACTATTCAGATGAGGGAAGGTTGCTGAATCACATCATCATCGGGCTTCAGATGCTGGAAGAAAAATTAAAAGGATTGGAAGATTTTCCTTACGAAAAGGCTGTATTGCTTAAACACATGATTGTCAGCCATCATGGAGCAAGGGATTTCGGCTCTCCAGAACCCCCAAAGACCTTGGAAGCAATGCTGCTCAACTATATTGACGAAATTGACTCAAAAATAAGCGGAGTCCGGGACTTCATGGCCACCGAGGACCCGGAGGCCATTTGGACATCTTACCATAAAATACTGGAACGATATTTTTATAAGGGGAAAAAGAAATAGTGTTTATTACCATTGAAGGTATCGAAGGTTCCGGCAAAACAACCCAGATAGTTCATGTTAAAGAATTTCTCGAGCGTAAAGGAATTCAATATGTCATCACAAAGGAGCCGGGAGCGACTCAGATCGGCAAGAAGGTGAGATCCATTCTCCTTGATCCAAAAATCCAGGGGATTGAGCCTTTAACGGAACTTCTGTTGTATATGGCAGACCGCGTTCAGCACGTGACGGAGATTATAAGACCTGCTTTGGCATCCGGAAAGACCGTGCTGTGTGACAGATTTCATGATGCAACGGTTGTCTATCAGGGGTTTGCGCGGGGAATCGATCTTAAGATAATTAACACCCTACACCGGGTATTGCTCGATGGCATCCAGCCCGATATCACGCTGTTGTTGGATCTTCCACCCGAACAGGGGCTTGCTCGGGCATGGAAACAGATTGAAAACGGCACCCGTACGGATATGGAATCGCGCTTCGAGAGAGAAACCATCGGGTTTCATGAAAAGGTAAGGAAAGGATACCTTGAACTTGCAAAAAAAGAACCGGAACGGTTCCGGATTATTAACGCGGCGCAAAATGAAATGAAAGTTAAAAACGAAATAATAAAAACGCTTTCTCTGCTTTATGACTAAGTGCTTATCAACATCACATCGACAATTTGTTGTCGTCACTGAACATCATCCTTTTAGCTGGGATAAATAGTGAACTAAACCCCGTTGTTGAAAAAGGACTCACAGGGCTCAATTGTCTGGTCCTGACAAATTGTGCGTACAGGCCACTTTATTATGTGATTTATGCAACTACGGGGTAAAGTTGAGGGTTTACGTAATAATCCGTTAGGCGAGTTGGGGTTGTGCTCCTCGATAAAGGACATAATCAGTTTTCGAATTGCTGAATCGATCCTATTAAAAGGGTGCGCGGAAAACTTATCTAAAAAGATGTCATGAAGGCTTGACTCACTCTATCAACTAGGATATGGACTTTGCCCGATATCGAATATATAATGGCATTAAATTCTGTGTGTGAATCTTAAAAAGAAAGGAGGCGTGTTCGATGGGTTTTAATCCGACTGTGGACGAGGATAAATGTGAAGGCTGCGAAGAATGTGTAGATGTCTGCCCTGTAGAAGTTTTTGAAATGATAGACGGCAAATCATCTCCGGTTAACGCAGAAGAATGCCTCGGATGTGAAAGCTGTGTAGAAGTATGTGAACCCGGTGCAATCACCATCGAGGAAACATAATCCATACAGTGTGTATCATGCCCCTGGTCCAGATAGGTACCGGGGGCTTTTTGTCGGGCTTTGTTGCTTGTGTATGTTAACCTGCCTCTTTGCAATTAAAAGCCTCTCTGCATATCCTTTGAACACCCCCCTGCATGCACCCTGTTAGACCTTTTTTTGAGTTCCTGCTGCATGAGGTACCCTGATTGAAAGCACCGGACAGTTGGCCAGTCGAATCACCTTCGCTGTAACAGAGCCGAATACCAATTTTCTCCATCCCGTCAGTCCGTGAGTTGCGATGACAATGAGATCAGCCCTCTCATCATCGGCCAGTTGAACAATAATGCTTGAGGGATCTCCTTTTAAAACCAGTGCACGGCTTGCCAAAAATCCGGGAATCTTTTCTCTGTGCACCTGATCCAAAGATATTCGGGCTGAAGCCTCCATTTCCTTTTCATACATGGGCAGATTGAAGCTGGAGGGATCATCGTGAATCGGGATGAAAGGAATCGGGGTGATCACATGTGCCATTATAAGCTCAGCGGAAAAGTGCTGTGCTATCTCACAAGCTGCTTTTAACGCTTCGTAAGACGGCTCGCTGAAATCCGTAGGACAGATAATCTTTTTTATAGGCAGCATGTCTCTTTCTCCTTTCAGTGCCGGCGCGGCCGATGGGTGTTTTAATACCTCTTAAGAGGTGTTGGACTTTCCTGCTAATAAAGCAATGAGCTATCCTCCAAGATAAGCCTCTTTGACTTTCGGATTATCCAGCAGCTCTTCGACAGAACCCTCGTAAACCATTGCTCCTGTCTCCAACACATATGCATATTGAGCCACCTCCAAAGCCGCCTTGGCGTTTTGTTCCACCAGCAGAACGGTAGTGCCCGAATCGTTCAGCTTTTTGATTACTTCGAAAATATCTCGAACGATAAGGGGCGCAAGTCCCATGGAAGGCTCATCCAATAGCAGCATCTCCGGCCTGCCCATTAGCGCCCGGGCAATCGCCAGCATTTGCTGCTCTCCTCCGGACAGGGTGCCAGCAATTTGATTAGAACGTTTTTCCAAGATGGGGAAAAGGTCATAGAGACTCTGGATTTTTTTATTGATTTCAGAATGATATCCACGCTTAAAAAAATAGATATACGCACCGAGCCGAATGTTGTCTAAAACCGTAAGATGCGAAAAGATTTGTCTGCCTTCCGGAACCTGGGAGATTCCCATTTCCACAATCCGCTCCGGCGAAAGTCCCATAATGTCCTGATCTTTGAACACAATCCGGCCCTCCCGGGCCTTTACAAGCCCGGAGATGGATTTCAACAGGGTGGTTTTTCCCGCCCCGTTAGCTCCAATGATACAGACCACCTGCCCCTTGAGCACATGCAGGGAAACTCCCTTCAAAGCCGGAATATTGCCATAGAAGGCCTTTAATCCCTCAATTTTGAGCATCTGGATGCAATTCCCCCAAGTAAGCCTGGATGACTTCGGGATTGTTCTGTATTTCCCGGGGAGTGCCCTCGGCTATTTTCTCTCCGTAATTGAGCACCATAACCTCATCGGATATGTTCATGACCACCTTCATGTCATGCTCAACCAACAAAACCGTAATCCCCTTTTCCCGAATGGATTTGATAAGCCGTGATGCTGCATGGGATTCGGTTTCATTGAGACCAGCAGCCGGTTCATCCAGGCATATGAGTGCGGGTTCAGTGGCAAGGGCTCTGCCGATCTCCAGGATTTTTCGATCACCCAAAGGAAGGCCGCTGGCCGGTTCATAATACCTTTCCGCTAAACCTATAAATTCAAGGATCTCCATGGCCTTTGATCGCATTTGCCTTTCCACCCGCCGCAGCCTCGGCAGTTGAAACCCACAGGTTAGAAAGGAATGACGCATCCGTGCATGGAAACCTGCCATGACGTTTTCTAATACGGTCATGTTTTCAAACAGCTCCACGGTCTGAAAGGTTCTAGAGATGCCCCTCTGGGCTATTTGATGTGCCTTTAAGTGTTCTATGGCCTCTCCTTTGAACCGAATCGTCCCTTCAGACGGTGGGAAATAGCCGGTAATCACATTAAACAGTGTTGTTTTGCCGGCCCCGTTCGGGCCGATAATCGCCTTGATGACCCCCTGTCTAACCTTAAAATTCTGATCCATCAACGCGACGAGACCTCCAAAGGTCATGGCCACATCTTCCACTTCCAGGATATACTCATCAGATCCCGCCTGCACCGCTGCGCTTTCTCCTCACCCGCTGCCCGATAATAGCCGGTAGCCCGGCCAAACCATCGGGCAGGAATATGGTCACAAAAAGTAAGATGAAACCGTAAACAATCACTTCATATTCCTCAAAATAATGCAACCATTCATAGCTGAGGAACGTAATCAGGAAAGCCCCCAGTATAGCCCCCCAAATATGATGCATTCCGCCCAACGCGATCATGATCAGAAGCTTTATCGCAAAAAAAAGATCAAAAGAAGATGGATTGATAAAATTAAGATAGTGTGCGTACAGGCTGCCTGCAATAGACGCCAGGATGGCCGAATAAATAAACACGATCACCTTGAATCTTGATACGTTGATGCCAACCGCATTGGCTGCTGCCTCACTGGCATGTATCGCCCGTAACGCACGGCCGGTTGGTGATTGTATAATGTTAATGGTAAAAATTAAGGCGGCAAACACAAAACTCCAAACCAGATAATAATACTTTTCGATGGAATCCAGTTGCAGGCCGAAAATGCTCAGACCAGGAATGCCGGTCATGCCGTCCGGTCCCCCCGTCCATTCCGCCTCTTCGTTGAAGATTATATAGATGATAATACCAAAAGAAAGAGTAGCCATGGCCAGATAATGCCCCCTCAGCTTCATGGAAGGCACTCCAACAACCATCGCCACAGAGGCTGAGATGATCATGCCGATCAACATGCAAATCCAGGGATTTATGCCGTAATGTGTTGTGAGTATCGCAGAGGTGTAAGCCCCGATACCGTAAAAAGCCGCATGTCCCAGCGATATTTGCCCTGCGTACCCCAGAAGCAAACTGAGCCCGATGGTAATCATGCAATAGATCCCTGCAAACACCATAATATCCGGATAATGATCGATTCCGGCGATTCCGGGCGCAACCCATGGAAAAAGGACAATGAAAGCCCCGAACATCGCAACGGGCATTTTTCGGAATTTCAGCATAATAGCCTTAGAACTTCTTGATTTTACTGATTTCAACACTACCCAGCAGACCGCTTGGCCTGAAAAAAAGTACGATCAACAGAACAATGAGGGCAAAAGCATCCTTGTACCCCGATGAAATCAGACCAGCACCGAAAGATTCGATCACCCCTAAAATCAACCCCCCTAAAACGGCACCGGGAAAACTGCCGAGCCCACCTAAAATAACCGCGCCAAATCCCTTAACCGCCAGCATCGCCCCCCGATCGTATTCCATCAGTGATATGGGAGTGACCACGATTCCAGCGGTAGCACCAATGGCCGCAGAAAGACAGAAAGAAAACAGAACCATCCGCTTCACATTGATACCCACCAGGCTGGCCGCATCGACGTTGTCGGCACATGCACTCATTGCTTTTCCGAGAATGGTTTTCTCGAAAAAAAGGGTCAAAAGGACCACAATAACAATCAGAAACCCAATCACCCAAAAATACTGGGGTTGAATCACCGCTCCAAAGAAATCTATGGGATGTCGACCGGAAAATGCCGGTAAATCAAGAGGATCCTTTCCCCAGATAAACATGGCGGCCCCTTTAATCAGGATAGAAACGGCGATGGTGGCAATGATCAATGTGATGACTGATGGCTGGCGTATGGGACGGATTGCCAGCCGGTCCATCAGCAGTCCCACCGCAGTCACAACCATAATGGTCAATGGAAACGCCAAAAAAATGGAAAGCTTAAGGACGGTATTGAAAAACACCATTATCAACCCACCCAGCATAACAAACTCGCCCTGGGCAAAATTGATAATCTCAGTAACATTATAGATAATGTTAAACCCAATGGCTACCATCGCATAGATGCTGCCAATGGTAAGCCCGGTGATGAGATATTGAAACAGCTGGCCGCTTAGCGTGATTTTTTCCATGATCGGCAAATTGTCCGGCCCGAGTCATCGGGCAGAATAAAAATGAGGGTGGTGAAACCACCACCCTCCCACTTTACGAAAGAATATCCATTGTCACTATAGGAACAGACAAAATCAATCTGCCAGCGCCCAGTCGCCGTTTTTAACGACCACCATCTGAAACGCCTGTTTAGTCAGGCCATTGTGATCGTCCTTGGAAAAATTGAAAATCCCATGTTGCCCGATAAAATTCCTGGTATTTTCAATGTAATACCTGATTTTTGATTTATCGCACCCGAACTGCTTAAGCGCTCCTGCCACAAGATGCAGTGCGTCCCATGCATGACCGCCGAAGGAGCTTACCGGCTCATTGTATTTGGCTTTGTAATTTTTCAAGTACTGCATCGTCACCTTCTTCTGGGGGTGGTCTTCAGGCAAGAGTTCCGCAACGTTCACCGCTCCCAGCGGGCAAAAAACCCCTTCTGCTGCCCCTGCAGCCAATTCTATATTTTTTCGACTGCCAAACCCGTGGCTCTGATAAAACGGGATGCTGGCCATCCCCAGGTCTCTCCAGTTGCGCAGAACAACTACCTGGGTGGGGCCAATAGACCAGTTGATAATAGCCTGGGGAGCCTTGCCCTTAATCTTGGTAAGCTGGGCTGTCATATCGGTATCCTTGGGCCCATATTTTTCATCTGCAACAATCTGCATCCCGTAAGCAGCAGCCAATCGAATAAGCTCACTGCGACCACTGGCACCAAAGCCTGTGGTGACGCTCATGATGGCGATTTTGCTGATCCCTCTTTTTTTGAGATGAGAATAGATCGCTTCAACAGCCATGGAGTCGCTCTGGGGGGTTTTAAAAACCCATCGATAAGGCTTTTTTGTCTTCTCGTTGTATACGATCTTATAGCTTGCAGCACAGGAAATAAGTGGAGTTTTATATTTCTCGGCAAGGGGAATTACGGCAAGAGAAAGTCCACTCAAAGAAGGGCCGATAATCGCACATACTTTGTCTTTAGTTATGAGCTTTTTAACAGCCAGGTTGCACTTGGTGGCATCACCTTCATCATCATACACGATCAATTCCAGCTTCTTGCCATTGATCCCTCCGGCCTTGTTGATCTGCTCGGCGATCATCTCTGCGGTCTTCTTTTCAGGATCACCCAAAAAAGAAGCTCTGCCGGTAACCGAAAATACAGCGCCAATCTTAAAGGCGAAAGCGGAATTTACAAAAATTCCAATTACAAACAAGCAAACAATCACAACAATTGTGGTTTTTTTCCTATTCACTGTTACCTCCTTTTCTCATTTATCGTCCATATTGCTACAACACCTGCAGAAGCGGCGGGCGGGCCGGCTGGTACAGGTAACTATAATAACCTAGGTTGAGCGGTTCATCATTCTGCGTTCCGGGTTAAAAACCACAAATGCCCGTGTGTTGTGGCATAATCTTACTTTAACCCATTTGTTTATGATGAATTTTCTATATTCCGCTAAATATCATGGGTGGTTTCAATCGGCTGCAACCCTCTAACCCCGAACCTGGAACCGATACCGATCAGTTTAGGTTAAAGTTATCCCCGAAAAAAACCTAATTCTATAGCCTAATTCTATAGATTGACGAACACGGTCTTGGTTAATATCCATCCCACGGCGGTATATCACAATCCCTTTAAAACCCCTTTGTCTCAAACCTGTATCGCCCGTTGGGTGAACAAAACATGGGCAATTTGTCACAGAGAGTATTATTATGTAAATTAAATATTAAATATGCCGAATTTAGTCAAGCAACTAATGATGCGGTCAGCTGCAGCTTTTTCTTGATAATCCCTGTTTTACCGTTTGTTCAAAACTCTTAAAGAATTCGTTCCGCTCTTTCCAGTCCGGCCCGAACCGTCTGGAAAAAAAGCCCCCCAGGCGCTGGAAGAGTTTTTCCCATACGGGCTTTCCTCCCCCCAACACCACATCCTCCAAGAATTCTTCCAGTTCGATCATCTTTTCTTTTGGCAAAAAGGAAACGGCTCCAAGCTTCATCGATTTTTCAAGAGCCTCTGGTGTCAGGGCGTATGCAGTCAACATAACGGTCGGGAATCGCCTTTTTACCGAAGTTTTAAGAAGTTCGAATCCATTAACTCCCATGATATCCAGAATAACAATATCAAAATTGTAGCTCAACAAGTATTGTCGGGCGGTTTCATAATCACTGGCCTTTTGAACCAAGCACATGCTCAAAACATCCTCAACGGTATCCAGCACGTCAGGATCATCATCCACCACCAGAACGACTTTGTCTTTTAATAGCCCCGATGCGCCCATTCTGTCGCAAGCCTCTGTGGATAAGCCTATAGTCTTTGTTGTCGTTCTTTTTTCCGAAATACCAGATGGTTCATGTTGCCGCTTAACACAACGCAGACCAATGTCCCGCAACCGGTGAGAACCCCTTTTTCCTTCGTGAAAAACTCGAAAATAAGGGCTAAAATGTTACAAAAGACACAACGCCAATCTTCCAGGTGTTTCGAAACTTCCAGGAATATAAAAACATTTTAAAGTTAGGCATGAAATATGCATATATTCAATAACATCAAAAAAACGAAAAAGTCAATGCCCAAATACAATTTTTTATCGGGCAATGAGGGATGCACTTCTTTCTCGTCAGGGCGGAGTGCTTTCAGCGTTAACCAGTATGCAGGATACACTGTTAAATTTTTATCATATCTCTGATATCGACAAGATCATCGAACGATTGCGTTACAATGAAGAAATTACAAGGAAATTTCATGAAATCGAAACCCAGCTTCTAACGATTACCAACTTTAGAGATCTTTTCGAGGTTTTACTCACTCAAATCATCGAAAAATTCAAAGTACCTTATGTCTGGCTCTCTATGATAGAAAACAGCGAGGTTTCAAGTCTCGTTCAATCACTTGAGTCTTCCGATATTTTAAAAGCCCGGCTGAATATCATCGACAAAGACCGCTTCCTTGAACTTGTTGGCACCAGCATGAAACCGTTGCTCATAAACGACGACATTAAGCGGTATCACCGCTTATTCCCCAAGCGACAGCAGTACCTGATCAAATCCATGGCAGTTGCTCCCATCTCCCTTCACGGACAGATTATCGGAAGCCTGAATCAGGCGGATTACTCGCGAAAGCGGTTTGAACCCGGTATCGATACAAGCCGCCTCGAACAGCTTGCAGTAAAAGTTTCGCTTTGTCTTTCAAACGTCTTTGCCCATGAAAAACTCAGGTTTTTGGCCTATCATGATCCGTTAACCGGACTGCTGAATCGCAGAGTTATGGAAACCGTACTGAGAAGGGAATTGAATCGTTCAAGCCGATATGAGAATGTGCTATCGGTGGTGTTTCTGGATCTGGATGATTTTAAGAGCGTCAACGATACCTATGGCCATGACACGGGAGATGATCTTCTAAAATTTGTAGCGAACAAGCTTATCGAAATGAGTCGGAACTCCGATGCGGTCGCTCGGTTTGCCGGAGATGAGTTTGTATTTATCCTTCCGGAAACGCCATCCAAAAGTGCGAAAAAGCTCATGAAACGAATTAAAAAACATTTAGAGGAATACCCGTTTAGGACAGGGAAGATTTCCATTCCCATTTCGATCAGTTTTGGAGTGGCATCCACGGAAGATGTGGAACGAAAAGAATCACGTCTGCTTTTAAAGAAAGCGGATCAGAGGCTTTATGAGGAAAAACAGCGGAAAAACAATCGGTAATGGAAACATCTCACAGGGGGTTGAAGACCCCGCAGCCCCGTTTAAGCGGGATCTTCGCCTTGTTGGGTCGTAGCCGATGGCGAAGCCCAATCGCTTCGACAAGCTTAAGGGGAATGCGCGCTCGTCCTGTTGAATCCCCGAAGGGGTGCGCAAAGCGCAATTCAATAGGGCTCGCTGTTTCGGTTCAGAACCGCTTAACCGCTTTCTTCATCAATCTTTTCGGCCCCGGTCCTATCTGGCTCCCGTCCGTGCGTTGATGGTTCCTTTTTGGCCTGTTTCTTTTTTCTTTCCTTTTTCTTCTTTCCCATTTCAGAAGACACCAGCTCAACCACCGACATAGGTGCTGCATCTCCGGGTCGTGCTCCCAGCCGAATCACCCTGGTATAACCCCCTGAGGAACCATTGAATCGATCTTCGGCTTCTTTAAACAATTTGTGAACAACTTCTTTTTCCCGCACGATGGACAGGGCCTGACGCCGGGCGTGCAAATCTCCGCGTTTTGCCAATGTGATTAAATTATCAGCCCAGCGTTTCAATTCCTTTGCCTTTGCGCTTGTAGTCCGGATACGATTATATTTAAACAGAGAAGTAACCATATTCCGAAACATGGCATTGCGGTGGCTGCTTGTTCGATTTAACTTCAGGCCTGCTTTCCGGTGTCTCATGGAACCCGCTAAGCTCCTTCTTCTTCTTTTTCTTCTGCTGCTTGTTCTTGTTGTTGCTCTTCAGGTGGTACAAAGGCCTCCAGTTTCATTCCAAGAGAAAGTCCCATTTCTGCAAGCACTTCCTTTATCTCGTTTAAAGACTTTCGGCCGAAATTCTTTGTCTTTAACATTTCCGCTTCGGTCTTACTGACCAGTTGATATATTTTATTTATATTGGCATTTTTAAGACAATTAGCGCTTCGAACGGATAGTTCCAGTTCATCGACGTTTCGAAACAGGTTTTCGTTATACGGCGGCATCTCCGGTTTCTCTGTTTTTTGAACCGCCTCTCCTGTGATTTGTTCATCAAAATTGATAAAAATGTTCATCTGTTCTTTTATTATTTTAGCAGCATATGCCACAGCTTCCTCAGGTAAAATGCTGCCATCGGTCCATACTTCAAGCGTCAGCTTATCATAATCTGTGCGTTGTCCGACCCGAGCGGTTCCCACCACATAGTTAACCCGTTTGATAGGAGAGAAGACCGCATCGACAGGGATGGTTCCAATGGGTGCGTCCTCATCCTTGTTCGCCTCTGCAAGAGAGTATCCCTTGCTGACCTTTACCGTCATGGAGGCTTTTAAAACAGCCTTATCCGATAGTGTGGCAATATGCAATTGGGGATTAAGCACCTCACACCGGCCATCATCACTGATGATGTCTGCAGCTGTAACTTCACCTTCTCCGGTCTTTTCAATACGAACCGTTTTTGGTTCCACGTCGCTCACTTTAAAGCGAACTTCCTTCAGATTTAATATTATTTCAGATACATCTTCATATACCCCTGGTATCACACTGTATTCATGCATAACCCCCTCGAACTTCACCGCGGTGATGGCCGCTCCGTACAGAGACGATAAAATAACCCGCCTTAGGGAATTTCCGATGGTAATTCCGAAGCCTCTCTCAAGAGGCTCACAGACAAACTTGCCATAAAAAGGTGTACTGTTGACTTGAATCTTTTCGGGCTTAATCATATCCTGCCAATTAATGACCATGAGTTCATTTGAAGGCATTTTCACTCTCCAACGCTTATTTTTTGAAAAATCATTCTCTATAATATCAAAGCACCGTAACGTGAAAGTGTTCCGCCGGCTATTTCGAATAAAGTTCCACGATCAACTGCTCTTGAATCGGCATGGTAATGTCTTCCCGTACAGGGAAGGCCTTAACCACACCACGATAGTTCTCTTTCTCCAAATCCAACCACTGGGGAACACCTCTGCGTGCAACCGCCTCCATAGCTTCTTCGATGGCCTTAATGTTCCGGCTTTTCTCCCTTACTTCAATTACATCGTTCATCTGAACTTGATAGGATGGAATATTCACCTTTTTCCCATTTACCAAAAAATGATTGTGTCTGACAAAATGACGCCCCTGGGAGCGGGAATTCACAAAACCGAGACGATATACCACGTTGTCAAGCCGTCTTTCCAGCAATACCAACAGATTGGTGCCGGTGATCCCTGCCTGTCTTTCAGCGCGTTTAAAAAAGAGACGAAACTGGTTTTCAGATAATCCGTACATTCTCTTAACTTTCTGTTTTTCTCGAAGCTGTATCCCATAGTCGGATATCTTCCCCCTTCGGCTTTGACCGTGCTGCCCCGGTGGATACCCCCTTCGATCGAATGCACACTTATCGGAATAACACCGATCTCCTTTCAAAAATAGTTTAAGGTTTTCTCTTCGGCACAATCTGCATACCGAACCCGTATATCTTGCCAAATGAACCTCCTTTAAAACATCTTAGCCCTTTGAAAAAAAACAGGATTATGGATTGCCCATTACCGGCACCGGTGAGATTCCCTCCATTAAACCCTGCGTCTTTTTGGTGGCCTGCAACCGTTATGGGGAATGGGTGTTACATCCTTTATCATGACCACATTGAATCCCGCAGATTGAAGGGAACGAAGCGCCGATTCGCGACCCGCCCCCGGGCCTTTTACGTACACTTCCACGTTTTTCATGCCGTGTTCCATCGCTTTCTTGGCAGCATCTTCGGCTGCAAGCTGGGCGGCAAATGGAGTCGATTTCCGGGACCCTTTAAACCCCTGAACTCCTGCACTTGACCATGCAATAACATTTCCCGCAGGATCCGTTATGGTAACAATCGTATTGTTAAATGTAGATTGAATATGAACGATTCCATTTGAAATATTCTTTTTTTCTTTTTTTCTCGTTCGGGCTCTCTTTGCCATAACTCATGCCCTCTATTACTTTTTCTTGGCTGCGCCTTTTTTCTTGACAGCGGCGCGGCGCGGTCCTTTACGTGTGCGTGCATTGGTATGGGTTCGCTGTCCCCTGACCGGAAGTGATCTTCGGTGACGAAGCCCCCGGTAGCATCCCAAATCCATCAGGCGTTTGATATTCATAGAGACTTCCGTGCGAAGTTCACCTTCCACCTTATAGCCCCCGTCTATCACTTGCCGAATCCTGTTGATTTCCGACTCTGACAAATCATCAGTTTTGGTGTTGGGATCAATACCGAGTTGTGACAAAATTTTATTTGATGTGGATCTCCCAATGCCATAGATGTATGTAAGCCCAATCTCAACCCGTTTTTTTCGGGGTAAATCAACCCCAGCAATTCTAGCCACTTAGTGCTCTCCCCCTTAGCCCTGCCGCTGTTTATGGCGGCTGTTTTCACAGATAACCCTTACAACGCCTTTTCTTCGAATAATCTTGCACTTCGCACAAACTTTCTTTACCGATGGTCTGACTTTCATAAGCACAATCCCCCTTTGCTGACCTCACCTCCGCCGATTGCAGAGTCGCCTTACGCGTTTATTTCGAACGATAGGTGATTCTTCCGCGTGTAAGGTCGTAAGGCGATAGCTCAACGGTAACCGTGTCTCCAGGCAGAATCTTAATAAAGTGCATGCGCATCTTTCCTGAAATATGGGCAAGGATCGTATGCTTATTCTCAAGCTCCACCCGGAACATCGCGTTTGGGAGGGTTTCAATAACCTTTCCTTCAACTCTAATAGGCTCTTCTTTTGCCATTGTGGATCCTCACATATGAAACCCTGAAAATTAATACCGGCCCTTTACCCTTGCGGCACCTTTTTTCAAAAATCCCTCATAGTGTCTGGTTAACATGTGCGACTCTATCTGAGCCACAGTATCAATGGCCACACCCACAACAATCAGCAATGCGGTTCCTCCAAAATAGAAAGGGACGTTAAACTTGGATATTAAAATGGAAGGCAGCACACAGACCGCCGAAACATATATGGCTCCTCCAAGGGTAATCCGCGTTAACACCCGATCGATATAATCGGCAGTTCGTTTTCCAGGGCGAATCCCCGGGATATATCCTCCCTGTTTTTTCATGTTATCTGCAACATCCACAGGGTTAAAGGTGACAGCCGTATAAAAGTAACAAAAAAAGAAAATAAATCCAACAAATAACAATTCATACAGCACATTTCCCGGACGCATGGCCGATGCAACATTCTGCATCCATGGTATCCGAATAAAACTGGCAAGGGTGGCGGGGAACATGATGATGGAAGAGGCAAATATGGGGGGAATCACCCCCGAAGTATTTATCTTTAAAGGAAGATGAGTGCTCTGCCCGCCGTACATTCTGCGACCTACAACACGCTTGGCATATTGAACGGGTATTCGACGTTGGCCCTGTTCAACGAAAATAATGAACCCCACCACAACCACCATCAGCACAACCAGAACAAGAATCGAAAAAATTCCCATCTCGCCGGTTGATATAAGCCGAAACGTATTTCCAATGGCCGTTGGCATCCGAGCCACAATACCGGCAAAAATGATCAGCGAGATGCCGTTGCCGATCCCACGCTCGGTAATTTGCTCTCCCAACCACATGATAAAAGCTGTTCCTGCTGTCAAGGTGATCACGGTCATCAATCGAAACTGCCAGCCAGGCAAGACCACCACCGGCGCACCACCCGGAGATGTCATGCTTTCCAGCCCCATGCTGATACCGAAACCCTGAATAATGCTGAGCACCACGGTTCCATACCGGGTGTACTGTGTGATCTTCTTACGGCCGTGTTCGCCTTCCTTGGATAGGCGGTCCAAATGAGGAATCACTACGGTCAATAACTGCAGAATGATGGATGCGCTGATATAGGGCATAATACCAAGAGCAAAAACGGAGAGCCTTTCAAGCGCACCGCCGGAAAACATATCGAACAACCCCAATAAGGTACCCTTGGCGCGTGCAAAAAAAGAGGCCAGGGCCGCGCTGTCAATACCAGGTGCCGGCACATGAACACCGACTCGATACACAGACAAAAGCGCAAACGTATAAATAATACGGCGCTTTAGTTCGGGTATCTTGAAAATATTTTGAAATCCGCTACCCAGCATGCTACATCACCTCTACGGTTCCGCCTGCCGCTTCGATTTTCTCTTTTGCGCTCTTGCTGACACGATCAACCTTGACCGAAAGCGGGTAGAAGATGTCTCCTTGTCCCAACAATTTGATCACTTCACACCTGCCCTTTATCAGCCCCCGGCGAACAAAAGATTCTCTGTTCACCACCTCTCCGCTTTCAAACACAGCGAGATCTCGAATATTGATAACAGCGACATTTTTCTTGAAGATATTGGTAAACCCGCGTTTGGGTAATCGGCGGTGAATCGGCATCTGACCGCCTTCGAATCCGGTTCTCACCTTACCACCGGAACGACTCTTGAATCCTTTGGTTCCTCTGCCGGCAGTCTTGCCGGTTCCAGATCCCACACCCCGTCCCAGCCGTTTGTTTGAACGGCGGGAGCCTTTTGCAGGTGACAACTCATTTAGCCTCATTTCTTCTCCTCGGTCTTAACAAGATGCGAAACCTTGTTTATCATTCCCCGGCTGCAGGGTGTATCTTCCAATTCAACCGTTCTATTGAGCTTGGTCAACCGCATGGCTCTTAAGATTTTTCGATGCTTCTCCGGCCTTCCTATCATGCTCTTTACCAATGTAACCTTCAATGTTCCGCCCATGGACGTCTATCCTCTCTCTATTGCTTCAATGGGAATACCCCGCCTTGATGCAACCTGCTCTCGACTTTGCAACTGCTGTAATCCCTGAAAAGAGGCCTTCACAAGATTATGAGGATTATGTGATCCCAAACATTTCGTAAGAATATTTTGGATGCCTGCAGCTTCCAGCACAGCCCGAACCGCACCGCCGGCAATCACTCCCGTTCCTTTCGAAGCCGGTTTCAATAAGACCCTGCCCGCACCAAACCTTCCAATCACTTCAAAGGGAATCGTTCCATCTACAAGTGGTATCTGAATCATGTTCTTCTTGGCTTTTTCCATACCCTTGCGAATGGCCTCGGGCACCTCACCGGCCTTTCCCAGCCCATATCCAACCTTCCCCTCGCCGTCCCCGACAACCACAATAGCGCTGAAGCTGAATCTTCGCCCCCCTTTAACCACTTTTGCCACACGGTTGATATGCACAACCTTATCGATGAGTTGGATCTCTTCTGTATCCTGCTTGAACAAAGGCTTGCCTCCTTGCAAAGATTAAAAATTAAGACCTGCCTCGCGCGCGCCTTCCGAAACCGCCTTGATCCGTCCGTGATATAAAAATCCGTTTCGATCAAATACTACCTGCTTAATTCCCTTTTTCAAGGCGCGCTCGCCCACAAGCTTTCCCACAAAACGGGCCATGGAAACATTATCTTCAATATCGCGCTGCTCTTTGGCAGCGGCCTCCAGGCTGCATGCTGCGGCGATTGTGTGTCCGGCCGTGTCATCAATGATCTGGGCATAAATATGTTTCGAACTGCGAAATACGCTTAACCGGGGCCGAAGAGTGGTTCCCGATATTTTCTTCCGTATCCGCTTCTTGCGCCTCAACCGAGCCTGCCTTCTTAAACTCGTTGTTCCCATATTCTATTTTATCCCATGCAGTTATCGAAAGCTATTTCGTTCCAGCCTTTCCGGCTTTCTTTCGTACAAATTCGTCCGCGTATCTGATGCCCTTGCCTTTGTATGGTTCCGGTGGTCTCAACCGCCTGATCGCCGCTGCAGTATGGCCAACTTTCTCTTTACTGATACCGGTAAGCTTGATCGTATTGGTTCTATCGATGCTGGCGGTGATGCCTTCGGGAAGATCGAATTGAACAGGCTGAGAAAACCCCAGATGCAGAATGATCCGCGAGCCCTTGAGCTCTGCTCGATACCCGATACCGTTAATCAACAAAGTACGCTCAAACCCCTGGTTTACCCCGATAATCATGTTGGCAACCAAGCTGCGAGTAAGACCTTGAATCGAGCGCGTGGCTCGATCATCGGACTGCCGCGTAACATGAATTACCCCGTTCTCGATTCTTAAATCCACAGATCTATGAATGGCTTGTGACAGCTTGCCCAAGGCACCCTCCACCGTAAGCACCCTGTCTTCATAGGTCAACTTTGTACTATCCGGAACAACAATCGGTTGTCTGCCTACCCGCGACATTTGCAGCTCCTATTTCTACCAAATTGTGCAGAGGATCTCTCCTCCTACGTTCTGTTTCTTGGCTTGACGATCGGTCATGATTCCTTTGGAGGTTGACAGAATCGCAATACCCGTGCTGTTGTAAACAGGTTTTATGTCCTTGCTTTTTACATAGACCCTTCGGCTGGGTTTGCTCACTCGATCAGCCCGATAGATGACATGTTCCTGTTGGGGACCATATTTAAGGTAAATGCGAATGACCCCCTGTTTATCATCTTTTATAAACTTATAATTCCGAATATACCCTTCGGTTTTCAAGACTTTTGCCAATTCTATTTTTATCTTCGACCCCGGAATATCCACACTGTTGAACTTCGCCTTTCCGGCATTGCGGATTCGGGTCAGCATATCGGCAATGGGATCACTGATCGCCATGGTTATCTCTCCTGTTGTTTGATACCTCATACTGGCTACTTTATGAGTGATAGCGGCTGGTTTTTCGCCTCACATCTGATTGCTCTATATTCTCTTAAGGTGCCGATACCCGATATCGGCTTGCTACCAGCTTGATTTAACTACTCCCGGAAGTTTGGCCTGGGAGGCAAGCATCCTGAAACAGATACGGCAAATTCCGAATTTTCTTAAAAACCCCCTGGGCCGCCCGCATATGGGACATCGATTGTATTGTCTAACCTTATATTTGGGTTCTCGCTTTGCTTTAACTCGAAGCGAAGTTTTCGCCAAACCATCCTCCTTTGGAAATCATCCACAGCCTCTGATCATTAATTTCGAAACGGCATCCCAAGCAGTCGGAGCAGTTCCTTTCCTTCCTCATCCGTCTGTGCTGTTGTTATAATAGTGATATTCATTCCCTTGATCTTATCTATTCTATCATAGTCGATTTCTGGGAAAATAATGTGTTCCTTGATACCCAAAGAATAATTTCCGTGCCCATCCATGGCCCTGCCCGGCACTCCTCTGAAATCACGCACCCGAGGAAGCGCAACATTAACAAGCTTATTGAAAAAATCGTACATACGGTCCTTTCGCAACGTAACCATACAACCGATGGGCATTCCTGTTCTTAATTTGAATGCGGCAATGGATTTTTTAGCGCGTGTGATCACCGGTTGTTGCCCTGATATGACCTTGAGTTCCTCAACCGCCGAGTCCAGAACCTTGATGTTGTGAATTGCCTCTCCAAGACCCATATTCAACACAATTTTGCTCAGTTTCGGAACCTGCATGCGGTTTTTGTATTGAAAGGTCTCCATTAGCCGGGCGACAACCTCTTTTTCATAATAAGCTCTAAACTCGGACATAGTACTCCTCATCTGGGCGACTCTTTTCAGGCATCAATAATTTCATTGCACTTTTTGCAAGCACGTACCTTTTTACCGTCCTCAAGGCGCTTCATGGTGACTCGCGCCGGTGTCATGCATTTGTTACACATCAGCATCACGTTTGACCAATGAATCGGTGCTTCGGTTTCGATGATACCCCCCTGCCGATTCTGTGCTGATGGTTTGGTGTGCCGCTTCACCATGTTGATTTTCTCGACCAACAACCGGTTCTGACCCTGGAGGACTTTTAAAACCTTGCCTATCTTGCCTCTGTCTTTACCGGAAATCACCTTAACTTTGTCATCTTTTTTGATATAGCATTGTTGACGCTTCATTTGTTTTGTCTCCCAAGCCTACAGGACCTCCGGAGCCAATGAAATGATCTTCATGAACCGCTTACTTCGAAGCTCCCTTGCCACAGGACCGAAAATGCGAGTGCCGATAGGCTCTCTTTGGGCGTTGATCAATACAGCGGAGTTATCGTCAAACCGGATATAGGATCCATCCGGTCGCCTGATCTCCTTTTTGGTTCGAACCACAACTGCCTTGAGAACATCTCCTTTTTTGACTTTTGCATTGGGGATGGCTTCCTTGACAGAGACGACGATAATGTCCCCGATACTGGCATAGCGCCTCTTGGATCCTCCTAACACTTTGATACAATAAAGGACTTTGGCGCCTGAGTTATCTGCAACTGTTAATCGAGTTTCTGGCTGAATCATTTTAACCGTTCCCTCAAAGAATCTATTCCGCTTTTTCTAGAACCTTGCTCACGCGCCAGCGCTTGGTCCTGCTTATCGGTCTGGAACCGATGATAAGCACTTTATCACCGACTCGGCATGAATTATGTTCATCATGTGCGGCGAATCTTGCCCGTCTTCGTACGAATTTATGGTATGAAGAATGTTTGACCAGCCGCTCCACAAGCACGATGACGGTCTTATCCATTTTGTCACTGACAACCGTTCCCACCAACTGTTGTTTCATTCCCCTGGTTTTCATTCAGCTAATCCGCTTTCGCCTGATAGTTTTCCCTAAGGATCGTTTCTACTCTTGCAATATCCCGTCTGACCAGCAACAACCTGGCAGTATTTTCAAGTTGTCCGGCGCCATGCTGAAACCGAAGATTGAAAAGCTCCTGTTTAAGCTCATCTCTTTTGCGCCGCATCTCTTCGATGCTCAACTCCCGTATCTCACTCGGTTTCATAGCATCTGACTCCTTTCCACAAACCGAGTCTTCACAGAAAGTTTATGGGATGCCAGACGAAGCGCTTCCCTCGCCAATTCTCTTGGGACTCCTTCCATCTCATAAAGTATCTTACCTGGCCGTACCACCGCAACCCAGCCCTCCGGAGAGCCCTTACCTTTGCCCATTCTCACCTCAGCCGGTTTTTTCGTAATCGGTTTATCGGGAAATACACGAATCCACATTTTCCCTCCCCGTTTTACATGCCGGGTCATTGCAACGCGTGCCGCTTCAATCTGTTTTGCGCTGATGGCCCCACATTCCACCGCCTGAAGGCCGAATTCGCCGAAATTAAGGTTGCACCCCCGGTACGCCATGCCCTTCATTCGACCTTTCTGCTGTTTTCGATACTTGACCTTTTTTGGACTTAGCATGCCCTATAACTCCCGTTTGTTAATCGTCGATCGTCTTTTTGGAATTCGCCGCTCATTTCGTCAATGTTATTCGCTCTTAATCTTTTACTACCATAACCGACTTACATATCCCGATGCCAGTTTTCCGAGCGCAACCGCCTGCCAGAAGCCCTAAAAGGTATTTCTCTGTTAAAAAGGATTAAGTCTTTCCGGCTGATTCGGTTTGAAACAATCTTCATCAAAAAGTGGATGTCATCAAAATCAAGCCGCCGAACCAGCATCGATTTGATCTTTTTTCAAGATCTCCCCTTTAAAGATGAACACCTTAACCCCAATAATCCCGTAAGTGGTCTTGGCCTCTGTAATACCGTAATCAATATCGGCTCTGAGCGTATGCAAAGGAACGCGGCCCTCTCGGTACCATTCCGTTCTAGCCATCTCGGCACCGCCCAGTCTTCCGGCACAAATAATTTTTATCCCTTTGGCACCAAATCGGATAGCAGACGACACACCACGCTTCATGGCACGCCTGAAGGCCACGCGGCGTTCGATCTGCAGGGCCACATTTTCCGCCACCAATTGGGCATCGATCTCGGGTTTTCTAACCTCTTGTATGTCAATCAGCACCTCCTGAGAGATCAGCTTCTCAAGATCTCTTTTGAGCACTTCGATCTCTGCCCCCTTTTTGCCGATGACGATACCGGGTCTTGCAGTAAAAATTCGCAGCCTCACACGCTTTGCTGACCGTTCGATCTCGGTTCTGGAAATCCCTGCATGATAGAGTCTGTTCTTTAGAAATTTTCGAATATTGTAATCTTCAAGAATATAATTCGAATAGTTTTTCTCTGCATACCAACGCGATTCCCAGGTTTTAACAATACCCAACCTCAGCCCTATGGGATTTACCTTTTGACCCAAGCCGCCGCCTCCTTTTTATGCTTCCGATAAAATAACCGTAATATGACTTGTTCGTTTTAGTATCCGCGTCCCCCTGCCGCGAGCCCTGGCTCGAAAGCGTTTGAGCGTGGGCCCTTTATCTGCCAAAATATTCTCGACGATCATAGTATCGACATCAATGTCGGCGGACTGAGCAGCATTGGCAGCAGCGGATTGAATGACTTTGGAAAGAATCCTTGCTGATTTCTGAGGCATAAACCTCAACACATCCAATGCAGCCTCCACCGGCTTGCCTCGTATCGCACCTATAAGGTTTTGGACCTTTTGAGGGGAGATACGCACATATTTTGATACCGCTCTAACCTCCATGGTTAACCGATCCTTGTTATTTCTTCAGTTTCGATTTCTTATCCCCGGCATGGCCGTAAAATGTCCGGGTCGGAGAAAATTCTCCGAGTTTGTGCCCCACCATATTTTCTGAAATAAAAACCGGTACAAACTTCTTTCCATTATGAACCGCAATGGTGATTCCCACCATTTCAGGAACGATTGTCGATCTTCTTGACCATGTCTTGATCACTTTGCCTGAACGGCTTTCCTGTGCGGCAACAACTTTTTTCATCAGCTTGGGATCGACAAATGGGCCCTTTTTAAGAGATCGCGGCATAATTTCTCCTGATTAAATGGACGCCCCACCGGCGCCAACGAATATTGGATGCTTGATATTGCATATGATTCATTTTCTTCTGGTAACAATATATTTATCGCTTCTTTTGTTTTTTCTCGTCCGGTATCCTTTGGTCGGCACTCCCCAGGGACTGCACGGATGACGACCACCTGAGGATCTTCCTTCCCCACCGCCCATGGGATGGTCAACCGGATTCATGGCCACACCGCGTACCTTCGGCCTTAATCCAAGCCATCTTTTTCGCCCGGCCTTTCCCAGAGAGATATTTTCATGATCCACGTTTCCCAGCTGTCCGATGGTGGCCTTACATTCCATCAAAATCATGCGAACCTCCCCGGATGGAAGTTTGACCATCGCATATCGATCCTCTTTTGCCATCAACTGCGCAAAGGTCCCGGCGCCTCTTACTATCTGACCGCCTCTTCCGGCTCGCAACTCGATGTTATGAATGTGGGTGCCCAGAGGTATGTTTCGAAGCGGAAGCGCATTGCCGGGTTTGATATCTGCATCCGGTCCGGACATCACTTCAGCACCCACCTCAAGATCTAATGGAGCCAGGATATAACGCTTCTCTCCGTCCCTGTAATGAAGCAAGGCGATACGGACGGACCGATTCGGATCATATTCTATGGACGCAACCTTCGCTGGTATCCCCACTTTGTCTCTCTTAAAATCGATTATTCGATAGTGACGTTTATGCCCTCCACCGCGATGTCTGCACGTGATGCGGCCATAACAATTTCTTCCCCCCGAACTGGTAAGAGCCTTCAACAGACTCTTTTCCGGGGATTTTCGGGTAATCTCCTCAAAGGTGGCATACATCTGAAACCGCCGCCCGGGAGATACAGGATTTACTCTTTTTATTGCCATTGAGATCTCCTAATGTTTATACTCCTTCGAAAAAGTCGATTCGTTCACCAGGCATCAACGTAACTATCGCTTTTTTCCAATCTTTTCGCTTCCCCACGATCCATCCCCTGCGCTTTCGCTTCCCCTTCATCTGCATGGTCTGTACGCTTGCCACCCGCACGTTGAACAGTTTTTCAACAGCTCTTTTGATCTCAACCCGGTTTGCCCCTCTGTCCACCTCAAAGGAAACCTGGTTGAAAGAATCTTTTTGAATCGTCGTTTTCTCCGTAATAAGCGGCCGTTTTATGATATCATATTGCATCACGCCGACAATCTCCCTTCCAGCGTCTGGATCACAGGCTCAAGCAGAAGCAAGCTTTCATATTTGAGGATGTCATAGGTATTCAACCCTTCGGCCCTGAGAACCTTTACATAGGGAATATTCCGTGATGAAAGCTCAAGTGTTTCATCTTTTCTATCCTCTACGATAAGTGTGCTTCCCAGGTTCAATGCGGATAAAACCTGCAAAAAGCCCTTGGTTTTAACTTCCTTAAGTCCGAAATCTTTGAGCACCACCAGTTTGTTTTCCTTAAGCTTACTGGTCAATGCCATTTTAAGCGCCAATTTTCGAACCCGTTTGGGAACTTTATAGGCAAAAGATCTTGGTTTCGGACCGAAAACAACACCACCCCCTCGCAGAAGCGGAGACTTGATGTCACCTCGTCGCGCACGGCCGGTGCCTTTCTGGCGGAAAAGCTTCCTTCTGCTTCCCCTGATATCGGAACGATTCTTCACAGAGGCCGTACCTGACCTTCTGGATGCCAACTGCATGGTGACAACCTCATGAAGAACAGCAGGCTTCACTTTCACATTGAACAGCTCCTCTGGCAGCTCTACCTGTGATACTTTTTCCCCGTTTTGATCTACAACATTCACAACCGGCATAATCGTCCTCAATTTAACGCACGCCTCAACCCATGCAGAACGGCCCGCATCTTACGCTATGAACCGTGCTCCGTAGTAATGTTACTGAAGTTTTGCTCCCCCAAATCCCTTGAAAAGCCTTATTCTGTATCATTATTTTGCCTTAAAAATTTTATTCGACTCAAGTCATTCGCTATTTTACGGTAAAATAGGGGTGCGAAACTTGAAATGTTATTTTTCTAATTTTGGTTTTCTTATGGAGACCAGTCCAGATGGATGCCCAGGTACCGGACCCTTCAAAAGCAGGAGATGCTCGTGCGGCCTGATGTCAATAATCTCCAGATTTTGGACCGTTTTACGATCATTACCGTAATGTCCGGGAAGCTTCTTTCCCTTAAAAACCCTCGAAGGCGAAGCACTGCAGCCGATGGAGCCGGGAATTCGGTGGGATTTGCTCCCGTGGCTTTTGCGCCCCCCATGAAAACCATGGCGTTTGATCACACCTGAAAATCCGCGCCCTTTCACCGTGCCTGTAACGTTGACGCGCTCTCCAATCTTAAATACCTCAAGACCAATGACCTGCCCAAGCCGGTAATCATCGGGTTTGTCCACGGGCACCTCCCGCAGCACGGCAAACCGCTTCTGTCCGGATTTCTTCAGATGACCTTCCATCGGTTTGTTGATTCGAGACGGCTTTGTCTCTTGAAAACCAAGCTGCAGGGCATTATATCCGTCCTTTTCCACCGTCTTTATTTGCGTTACCAAACAAGGCCCTGCCTGAACAACAGTGACAGGCATATATTCCCCCTGCTGTGTAAACAGACTGGTCATTCCCAATTTCTTCCCGATGATTCCTTTAACCATATCTTCTGGGGCTTCCTTTGCTAAAGTTTAATTTCAACATCTACACCTGGAGACAGATCCAGCTTCATCAGTGCATCAACGGTTTGTTGCGTCGGCTCAATAATGTCCAAAAGACGCTTGTGGGTTCGAATCTCAAACTGCTCACGGGATTTCTTGTCGATATGCGGCGACCGCAGCACGCAATATTTACTGATCCGGGTCGGCAGGGGGATTGGGCCGATGACCTTGGCACCTGTTTTGTTTGCCGTATCCACAATATCGGTTGCCGACTGATCCAAAAGCTTGTGATCATATGCCTTAAGCCGAATCCTTATTTTGGTGTTCTTTATCATGGCAGCCATCCATTCCTATTCGATGATTTCACTTACCACCCCGGCCCCTACGGTGCGGCCTCCTTCCCGGATCGCAAACCTCAACTCCTTCTCCATGGCGATCGGAGTGATCAGCTCGGCTGTGATCGTT
>JAFDFZ010000221.1 GCA_019309565.1 Deltaproteobacteria bacterium | reverse complement strand
GCCGCATTTAACGATAGCTTCAATCCGTCCAGACTGAAGTGAGTCCCTCCAAGCAGTCCCTCTTCATCACAGATCAAAAGCACCTTGGTAAATAACATCTCAATCTCTTTGTCTGCCCCGTTGTTGTAAAATGACTCAAAAAGTGTAAAGGTCAACTATTGATAAATCATACGTAAAAGCCATTTTACTATGTGATTACACAACTACGGGGTCTATTGAGGATACAAAGGTCGCTATAGTGCTGTGGTCAGGCTTCTGCCCGCAGGAAAGAGCCATAAATATAATATTTTCCCCACACGCTCGCTCCAATGACCGCGAAGAAATAAGACCCCTTGAATAACCAAAAAGCACTATCTTTATCAACACCCTGGGATCAATCGCCTTGCGCCCTGTCTCGTCATTGCAGTATCTTTCGTCAAACATGCTTAAATCAAGCCGTTCCTCAACAACATGATGTATTGCATATTCCAGCGTCCCAGGTACAAGTTGCCCTTCCAAAGATACTGGCACCATCATAAGCTGTTTGTAATCGTAAGGTCGATATCTCGCCATCTGTGATACTCCGTACCTTTAATAGCTTCTACTACATAATTATCTTATCACAAAGGGCTATTTTTGCAAGCATAAACTAGTAATATTTTACTTTTTCGACAGCCTCAACGGTAGGCATCACCTGCCATAAAAGCCGTAAGGATTTTATGGTCAGAGTGAATGCCTTTGTTTGGTGGTGGCTTTTATTGCTTTTGATAGCGCTTCACTGACCAGTGAATTTAAGCTTTTGCCTCTTTTTCGGGCTTCGATGGCGATGCTTTTGTGTAGTTCAGGTTCGACCCGGACTACAAATTTGCCGGAATATGGCTTTTCAGGATCTTCCCCTCGTTCAGTGCAAAACTCTAGGTAATCATCAACCGAATCATGAAAGGCCTGTATAAGTTCCTTAACAGTTTCGCCTTCAAAAGTGATGACATCTCTTAAATTGATGACTTCGCCGTGAAAAATTTTGGCCTCGTAATCAAATTCGACTTTTGCGAAATATCCTTTGTATTCCATCATGGTTTCACCCCCGATTCTGTTAAGAATCTTCGTACAGACTTTATAGACCCTTTGTTTGTCATGCGTTTAGGATGGGGCCGGTGAAAAACAGCACGAACATCATTAAGTACCACCCGTACTCGCGATCCTTTGCCTTCGGTCACTTCTCCGCCAAGAGCTATAAATAGCCCTTCAATATCATACCATACAATATCCGAGCGTTCTGGCTTTTCAAATATTTTCTGAAGCGTTTGGCGCTGCTTTTTATTCACGATAATATAGTATCATATATTAGTATCATGTCAACAGGAAATAAAGGATATCATGTGATTTGCTCACCAACGAGCCTGTCGAAAAACCCTGATTCCTTGATTTTAAAGTTCATAAGTTATTGATTTCATTACATGTGGAAAAGGTAAAATCGCTATTTATGGACTTTTTCGACAGGCTCAACGCCCGCATAAGCAGCGGGTGATGGGAGCATCAACCGTCTGACTTAATGCGGATGCTAGCCCGTCTTTCGTTTTGGCACAGGCAGTGGATTTGGTTGGCGACAAACAAGACGTTTAGCAAGTTTCTTTTGCAATCTCTGAAGATGTTGATAGTACTTTTCAGGATCTTGCCCACATTCCTTATCAATCTGATGTATTATCTCCCGTACCTCTTTGACGATTGGATCTTGGGTCATTTTACACCTCCATAAGTTCCTCTGGAGTACATATTCTTGGCGTTGATATCCCACGAATTGTATTTATTTCTTGAATTACGGATCGAACACGTGCATTTAAAATGTGGCCAAAATTCCAAGATACAAGAAAATCCATTCCATGGTATGTGGCAACAGTCAAATGAAACGCATCACCTCTGGCTTTATCGGGAATAAGGATTTTTTCAAAATAGAAATCCGCAAGTTCCCGTACGTCAGATGTGATCTCCAATACGGAAAATTAAGCTATTTTGTCGAGTCGCAATTTTGATGCTGACTCATCTCCTCTTGAAGCCTCTTCGATTACTAGTGGTGATACAAATGGTTCCAACTTCGGAAGCGCATTCTCCCAACATTCCACTGTAACTTGCTGATGGGCTGCGGCAATCAAATCTCTGCTGGGCCGAGCAGCAAGGTAACTTTCTACAGTTGTTTCTATGTATACACTATTTCGAGGACTCCAAACAGTAACGCCTTCATATCCCGAAAGTTCTAACAGATGCTTATCACCGCTGATAATTGTTTTGCATTTACTAACGACTGCGCATTCAAGAAACTTATCGTCGTCAGGATCTTCGCTTACGGATATATCGAACCCCTGAGTATCAACGAATTGTCCATGAATTGTAACCAACTCAATGATTGGCAATATATCGATCGTTTGGAATTTAGATGAGAGTTCCTCTGCAACACGTTGGTATTCATCAAGGATTTGTTGTGAAAGTACAATTTGAAACCTTTGATTTGCCCATGCTTTGAGGATTTTCGACGGGGGACCACTGAAAAATATCCCTGATATGAATACATTCGTATCAAGGATAATCCTCATTTCATTTTTCCTCGAGCTTTTAAAATAGCTTTGTTAATGTCAGATTTTTTTATTCCGGCTTGTTTTCCTTTTTTTCTGGCCTCAGCAATTAAATTGTCAAATTCACTAAGCGCTGGAGGCGATATGCTTTTTAATATAACGACATCTTTATCCCCGACGACCACAAATTGACAGCCGGCTTTCAAATTTAGCTGTTTCCTAATAATTTCAGGAATGACAATTTGACCTTTAGATGACATTTTTGTGGTTGCAACATTTGCCATAATGCACCTCCTGTTAGATGCGTTGAAATCTTACTGGTAAGATAGTAGGGGAGTTTTCCTCAAATTGCAAGGCCAAGGGTGCATTTTCATGTTAAAAGCGAACGAGCTGCGAGGTACGAGCGGTCCTGTGTACTGTATGGTTAGTGTTCCCTTTTTAATAACCGATTCTTCTTTTCTTTGGCGGTTGTTCAGGATTCAAAAACTGTTTGATAAGACTCACCTGTTCAACAATTTGTTTATCGTGATCGGTCAGTCGCTTTTCAATCTGAGTGATTTTCCTTTGCAAATCCTTATGGCCGGCAACCATCTGCCGCACTTTGACAAATGCACGAACGATGAAGACGATGATTTCAATGGCCCTGGATGTATTCAACACATCAGCGGCCATGATTGCGCCATGCTCTGTGAAGCCATAGGGTAATGCCGTTGAATATTTGAGATTTTCAAGGTGGTCGCAAATTGCGACCACCTTTTTAAAACACTAACATTGCGGTTCACCTGGCGCAGGGGCTTCTACCAAAATTTTTTAATTGCCAAGATCTTTAATAGATGCGAAAGGTTGCAAAACCGCTCGACCCCTGTGATCAGGTGAAACCGCCTTGTTATGACCTTATCCTTCGTCATTTTAGGAGAAGGCAATTTTCCACCGCTGTTTGGGGTTGTCGAAACGAACCTCATCCGGATTGAACTTATCCGGATCATAGGGATAATAGTTCTTCGCATGTCCTTTAAGCCAAGTGACATTCTCCTCATACTCGTTATGGTTTGGGTCTTGCAATATCTCTATTAGACGGTAATAACCCGAAATACTTCCACAGTCTTCAGGAGGACAAGCTCTCTCCCCACCTATGCATTTTGGGTATTTTGTGCCTTTTGTTTTTAGAAGAATCCCTTCAAATAAAACCTCGTGACACCATCCGTCACCGAAATCATACTCGTATTCAATGAGTTGTCCCGGTTCAGTTAAATAATCGATAATTGGGATTTCCCAGCCTGGAATTACCATATCACCATCCCACTCGTCTACTGGAATACCGATTTCTATGGCTTTTCTCTTGTGCTTTGGGCGAATACGAAATGCGTGTAAATGGTAATCCAACCATCCCATCGCATCTTGTATGGCTACATGCAAATCCCAGAAAGTGTATTTAGCCGGTACCTGTATTCTCCTCCAAATTAGAGGCTCTATTTCATTGAGGCTAATTTTGAACTGGTAAACTAAATGATTCTTGCTTTTATTCATGATTGCCCTCATTGATCATAACGGGTTGCGAGATGAGTGGCACCCCACGCGCAAGCGGGAAAGCCTGAAGGGCTTTCATCGCGAGCTCGGGGCGTAAGCCGCGCTAGCGGTCTCCGCTCCATTGAGTTGATAGCAGGCGCTGCGCGCCGGATAGCAACTCA
>JAFDFZ010000014.1 GCA_019309565.1 Deltaproteobacteria bacterium | reverse complement strand
CAAGGGGCTGAGTTTAAAATCCCCTTTGCTGCGAATGGAAGGTTCTGGGAAAATAGACCTTCCGGAACAGCACCTTTACTACCATGCTACTGTTGCACTTGTGAAAAGCTGTGAGGGACAGGGGGGCAAAAGCTTACGTGATCTGGCCAATTATCCGATTCCGGTTACTATCAGCGGCCCTATAGACAACCTGCAGGTAAAACCCGATCTCACAGGGGGAATCCTTAAAATTCTTGAAAAGCATTATATAAAGGAACATAAGCCCGCTCCCACCCCGAAACAAGCCCCCCTACAGCAGCCTCAGCAACAGGAAGATCCGACCGAACAGGTGGAAACCCTGCTAAAGGAAACGCTTAAGAAGGGGCTTGAGGGGTGGTTTCAAAAACCTCGCTGAATTAATTTTACTGTCTTCTTCTGTATGCATGATCATTATATCCTATATCCGCCGCAGGGGTAGTCTCGGATCTTATCTGTTGTTCCCGCCTAGAAGGCAGCTGAAATCAAGTGCGCTCATCGAATCAGGCCTCTCAATACCCGTCAATGCGAGCAGTGTAAGCGCAATATCGTATTCGTGAACAATTCCTTTGATGCGCATACCGGCTGACTTTTTCTTCGAAAGGCTGATCATCATCACTGTATCCAGAAGATCCCAGCGCAGTGCAGGCGGAGTTTTACGAATAAGACCGTGTTCTCCAGGTGGATAGCCATGTTATGTGAAGATTTACATAACGCATGATTCGGTATCAGCGCCCAGGGGTAACAAGGTGTTGTTGTCTCTTTTAAAATGATTCCAAGACATTCTAAAAAACTATCACGATAGGCATCACCGTAAAATATTCTTTGCCGTTCTATTCCCCGGCAGATAATATGCTGCAATGGCCGGAGGTATCTATGCGTGCTTTACGTGGCGCATACAACTGGGACCATACCCAAAATTAGATAAAAACGCATTTTTTCATACCCGTCCCTCTATTACTATTACCAAATCGACAAAATCACCGGGTACGCTACGATGAAGTTCAAACTGTCGGGGTTTTAATTAGATAAGCATTTTGCTAAATCAGCCAATCTTGAACCACTGTGTGCAGGCGCTTTTCGAAAGTTTCTTTGGCTCCAGATGCCTTGACTCTGCCCAACTCAAGAACATACACTTCATCTGCGATTTCCATTGCTGAACGCACGTCCTGATCTACCAGCACGATTGTACGTTTTTCTTTTTTTAGCGCCCGCAATTCAGAATAAATACCCTGAGCTATGACAGGTGATAGACCAACAGAGGGTTCATCCACCAAAAGAAGAGAGGGTTCTGAAAGCAGAGCCTTAGCGATGTCCAATATTCTCTGAAGGCCTCCGGATAATGAACCTGCCAGCTGGTCTCGCCTTTCCGCAAGTACAGGAAATCGGGTAAAGATCTGTTCAATACGGCTTTTTACCCTTATACGATCTTTTCTAAAGCTCCAGCATCCCATTTCGAGATTCTCTGTGATGCTCATCTGTGGAAATACCGCTCGTTCCTGGGGAATATAGGAAATACCTCGAAGAACGATTTGTTCCAGCTCAATGCCAGTAATGTCTTTACCGTCCAATAGAATTGAGCCTTTCTGTGGATTTAAAATCCCGCAGATAGATTTGAGCAGTGTGGATTTGCCGGATCCGTTCGGGCCGATGACGATAACGACTTTACCCTCTGGAACTGACACATCCATTCCCTTTAGAATGAAAAGGTCCCGCTGATAGGCAACATAGAGGTTTCTTACTTCAAGTTTCATGATTTCCCCCGAGGTAAGCCTGAATCACTCGTTCATCCGAGCAAACCGAATCAGGGGTTCCATCAGTTACCAGCCATCCACGATCAAGCACGACAAGTCTTCTACATATTCGTAATACCGAAGGCATTTCATGACTGACAAGGATGATTGTTTTTCCAGTACTGTGCAATTCGCATAGGTAGTCTTCTAGTTGGTTTTTCAATTCAGGGTGAACACCACCGAATGGTTCGTCCAGAAGGAGAAATACGGGATCGGTCATCATTATCATACCAACTTCAAGAAGTTTCTTTTGCCCCCCTGACAGGTTCTCTGCAAGGGAATCGGAATGAGCAAGAAGTCTTAGCTTTTCCAATATACTATGGGAGCGCTTTTCCATTTCTTTACGGCTCATACGGCCCTCTGTGAGTGCCGGTATCATTAAATTATCCATGACCGTGAGTCGATTGAACACCTTGGATATCTGGAATGTCCGACCAATACCAAGGTGATAGATCTGGTATGGTTTAAGTTTGGAAATGATCTGATCACCAAATCTTATAGTGCCAGAATCCGGTGTATATAGCCCTGAAATGCAGTTTAGCAGCGTAGTTTTTCCGGAACCGTTTGGACCTATTAACCCTACAAATTCGCCACCTTTAATGGATATAGAAACTCCAGACAGTGCCTGCAGACCACCAAAGCTCTTCTGCACTCTATGTATACTCAGCATCATTTCATTTGCACATACTTGCGCTATGGTTTATTAAAAACTTATACAATGCAAATTGCAGATAAACAAGCTTTTTTATAGTTAATTAAGACAGTTATGTTATGCTTAAGTTTTCAAGCTGCGACATTAACTCTTATCGGTAAAGGCTTTATATCTGAAGGAACTTATCAGAAAGAAAAGTTTCGGCAATATACCTTCAGGGGTAAATCGTAAAGTGAACAGTACCAATGCTCCGAAGATTGCCAGTCGCCATTGTTCAAAGGCTCGTAGAAATTCGGTGAGTGTTTGAAGTATTATCGCCCCCAGTGCAGCTCCAAGAAAAGATTCCATACCGCCGAAAACTCCCATCGCTAATACAAGCCCCATTTCTCCAATCATTGCCATACGAGGGCTCACAAGGCCCACCACGTGTGCGTAGAACCCCCCGGCTATACCGGCAAATGCACTTGTTACTACAAATGCATACAGACGATAAAAAACTGTATTCACTCCTCTGGTTGCCGCTCCATCTTCATCTTCTCGCATTGCCAATAAAAAAAGACCAAGTTTTGATCGAAGCATAATGGACAGGCTAAACACAGTAATTACCAAAAGGCCAAGTCCGATATAGTAAGAAGCTACTTTGTTTCCCCCAAAGATAAGAGGAACCCGCAAACCGTAAGAACCTCGGGTCAGTTCATATTCAGCGGTCAAAAATATCCGGAAGATTTCTGAGAAACCAAGCGTTGTAAGTGCAAGATATGGTCCTCTCATCCTCAAGGTTAAGGACCCAATAAATAATCCGAAAATCCCGGCAATGCCTGCGCCAGCCAACATTCCAACAGGAATGGGTACTCCCAGCTTTGTCACCATAAGAGACGAGGTGTAAGCTCCAACAGCGGCAAAGGCTGCATGGGCGAAAGATATGATTCCTACCTGCCCGGCGAGCATGGACCAGGATGTAGAAAGAATTGCATAGTATACACCTATTATGATTACATATAGCCAGTAATCTTTAAACATGTAGGGAATTGCAGCTGCAAAAAGAAGCAACATTATGATAGAGAAGGTTTTCATGCTCGTCTTTCTTTTTCGCCGAAAAGCCCATGGGGACGAAAAAGCAAGATCAACACCAATATTAACAAACCATAGGCATCTTTATAGGCAAGGGCACGGGTAGGATCTGGCAGAAGAATGGATCCAAAGCTTTCCACAATTGCTAGAATATACGCACCTATAATGGTTCCTTTGATGGAACCCATTCCCCCCAAAACCACAATTACAAACGCTTTAATGGCAAACGGGATGCCCATCCCAGGGTTGACCAAAAAGATCGGACCAAGCAACGCTCCGGCAACTCCTGAAAGGGTGATCCCGATTCCAAAAGCCATGCTTCGTATTCGAGTGACATTGATACCAACAATGGAAGCCGCATTCGGGTTCTGAGCAACCGCACGCAGTCCCTTACCAAGATACGTTCGATACAGGAAGAAAATTAAAAGACCAATGACGATCAGGGCAATGAGGGCGGCAGTGATCCGGTCCCCTGCAATGATCAGTTCTCCTATTCGGATTCGCCCTTTGAATATGGCTGGAGCCTGCCTGTTATAAGGTCCGAACACCGGAAGTGCAAGGTTTTGCAAGAATATACCAAGGGTAAATGTAACCAGGATCACATACTCATCGTAACGTGCAATCTTTTTTTGGTAAGCAGATCGGAGAAAGGTTTTTTCAACAAAAAAGCCGAAAAAGTAAAGTACAGGTAGGCACGCTATCAGAGCAAAAGGAAGCGGCAGCCCAAAGGATTTGACCAACAAAGAGCTTGTAATGAAATAGTAAACATATCCTCCTACCATCAAAGATTCCCCGTGGGCAAAGTTCACCAATTTCAATACACCAAAGATCAATGATAAACCTAAAGACATCAGGCCATAAAGCGTGCCTATAACAAGAGCATTGGTTAACTGTGATAAAAACAGCATGGATCACCCAATAATTATCCCTCCCAGGTCAACCGGGGAGGGATAATTGCACGTAGGAGTCTTTGTTCAGGCTAACGCGCCGGTTTCAAATATCCCTTAACCGTAGCATATTTTTCAGGCCACAGAATTGCGGCCTTGGATGGATCCTGGTTTAATTCGGTGTATTGAATAATAAACACTGGCACATCCATCCACATATGATATGCCCAATCAGGTTCCTTTTGTGTAGTAAAATTTATGACACCTCGAGTCCCCTCCCAATTCACTTTGTTTTCAAGAGCACTGATCAATTTTTTTCCATCGGTGCTCTGAGCTGCTTTTATGGCTTCGGCAATCACCATAATGGTGTCGTACCCCTCCATTGCTACAGCATCTGGTTCTCGGCCGTGTTTGGCCTTAAAGATTTTTTTGAATTTTTCTGAAGTGTTAGTTTTAGGCAGACCGGGTAACCCGGCCGGATTACTCAGCACATAGATACCTGCCTCCCCAACCGTATCCCAAAATCCAGGGTATAGCGTATCCATGCCGGCTCCAAGCAGTGCACAATTTTTAGACGGCGCGAAACCTAGCTCATAAGCCTGTTTTATCATAAGCAACTCGCCAGCCCCTGTAAACCCATCAACCAGAAAATCTACTGGCGGGGTCATCTTCTTTAGTTGAAGAAGCTGAGGGGTAAAGTCGGTGATAGTGCGTTCAGCTGAAAAGGAGGTAACTTTAATGCCTGCCTTCACCAAATTGTCTTTAAACACACGGATGACGCCAAGGCCCCAGTCAGAATTTTCGCCGATTACTGCAACATGCTTAAATCCTGAATCTTTTATCCATTTTGCAGCCTTGGAATAAATCAGGGAATTACTGACGGTAAGCCGAAACACCTCGGGGTATCCTCTGGCGGTAATAGCATCGGCCCAGGCCTCTGAGACCACAAATGGTATGCCATAACGATGAACAACTTCGATTTCCGCCATGGCAACGGAGCTGTGAGCCTCACCACCGACAGCTACCACCTTATCGTGTGTGATCAATCTCTCCATAACCGATGTTCCCTTCTCGGGTAACCCGCTAGTGTCTCCAACCACAAGTTTAACTTTTTTACCGAGAAGCCCCCCTTTTTCATTGATTTCATTGGCTGCTATCTTTGCTCCGTCCAGCAGGGCCTGTCCTGTTTCTACTCCACCGGGGGCCGACAGTGGGGTGACAACCCCGATTTTGATCACCTCCTTAGCCAGTACAGTACTGTTTAAGTTGGTAATGGCGAACACAACAAGAATTGACAGTAGAATTCTAAAAATCATGGCCTTCCCCTCCTTCATGTATTTTGGTTAATGTCTCTTTTGTTTACGGAAAAACAGATGCTATGTTTTTTCCGTAACACATTGTGATAATTGCTCGATTTACCTCAAACAATTGATCGTTTTTCGATTATATTCCCAAATGTTTTTCAGAAAGAAAAGGAAAGAATTAAAATATACTGATTTTTGTTATCCTTACATCAGGTAAAGAATTGACAGTGTGTTAATTTTTAAAACCATAAGATATGGTGGTTGTCAAACAATATTTATTTTTTCACCAGCATCTCACCTATGAGACACAATAAAGCACGTCCGACTGCCGGGTTGTCCGGTATTTTTAAATAAAACGGAAATGGTTGAATCGTTTTTTTTAAGGCTTCCTTTTGGCTCAGGCTTTGGGAAGCTTCCAACTACCTGAGATGGGATGGCCACAATGAGTGTATTGGCGTCGTTTAGAGCCAGGAAAAAGGTGTCATATCTTGTGTATTCATGAGCAGAGCATGGCGAATAGAATACGAAGGCGGACTGTATCATGTGTCATCCCGTTCCGTGTAAATGAACAAAAAGACATTTTTTATGATGGCCGTGTTCACCCCTGAAAACAGCATACTGAAGAGGCAGATAAGCGAAAATGAGTACCAGAGCTTGATTGTCCTAGCCATTCTTGAGCTTGAAAAATTTATCGTACCGATCTATAAAAAAAGGCCTGGAGCCGAATTGGGAAGAAATTCGTTTGAGCTTCTTGGAATCGATCTATAGAGATGGAAAAACATAAGATTATCCTGTTTTGCTAAAGCCCGAACTGCTTCAACGGCCGGTAAGGAAATATAATGAAGGTTAAAGAAAAAGACTATCTGATGCCCCTTGAGGTTAGCGGGTATAAATTTAGAAACAACTTTGTCGTAGGATCCGGCCCAGCCGTTAAAACCCTGGATATGATCAAACAGATCGAGCAGTGGGGATGGGGCGGCGCAAGTCTTAAACTTAGCATCGATCCGACCTATATCAGCAAACCACCGAGATATCGGTGGCTGAAAAAACACCGCTATCATGCTTTTACCGCCGAGACACGTCTTTCGCTCGACCAGGGTCTTAAACTTATGGAAGAGGCAAGAAAGAATGTAAGCGAGCTTATACTGTACGCCAACATGGCTTATGCCGGAGATGAGGGTGATGAGGGATGGGTTCGGATGGCGAAAAAATATGAAGCTGCCGGAGCTCATGTAATAGAGCTTAATATGTGCTGTCCCAACATGTCTTTTAACGTTCAGAGTTCGGGTGGTAAAACGGCGATCGTTTCCGGAGCCAGCGTGGGATCAAATGCCCAAATAGTTTCAAGGTGCGCATCTGCAGTAAAGAAGGCTGTCGGCATACCGGTTTTTGTAAAACTGACTCCCGAAGGTGGGAAGATCGGCCAGGTGGCCCGAGCCTGTTTTGACGCAGGAATCGACAGTGTAGGGGGTACGGGAAACAGGCTGGCAATTCCGGATTTTGATATTTACAACCCTGAAAGGGGAATATGCCGCCTGCAGGATGAACCTACTCTTGCCTGTTTTTCAGGACCGTGGTTAAAACCGCTTGCCCTTCGGGATGTCTATGAGATGAGAAAAAACAGCCTCCCCCAGCATGTGGTCATGGGAAGCGGAGGGATTGAAACCGGAAAAGACGCCGTTCAGATGATGATGTGCGGTGCGGATTTTATCCAGATATGCACCGCGGTTATGCTTAAAGGTTTCGGTGTTCTGCCTAAAATTGTAAATCAGGTAAAGCGGTTTATGGATGAAAAGGGATACAGGAACTATCGGGATTTCAGGGATGCTGTGGTATCACACATCTCGCCCACGGATTCCCTTACGCTGTACCGTGGAAATGCGGTAATCGACGATGAAAAATGCACAGGCTGCGGGTTGTGTGTGAATATAGGTCATTGCTATGCTATAAGTCTTAAAGACGATAAAGCCGTGGTTAACCCGCAAGACTGTACCGGCTGCAGCACCTGTATCGACATATGTCCTGCGGGGGCAGTTTCGATGGAGCAGTTTGAAAAAATGATATAATTATTTTCTTATAATCAGGTCACCCGGCTCCAATATAGATTCAACGGCAATAAGGCACAAACACGGCGCCTGCCATTTAAAAAAGGAAAATTTATCATGGCTGAATATTCACTGGAACCGATTGAAGTTGAAAAAATCACTACCAGCTACCGTACCATAAAGACAAAATTACCGGTGCCGGAATCTCTTGTCATCTTCAAAGCTCTTGAAGAATCCGAACCACGTTCAATGATGGGAATGCCGCCGGTGATATGGGAAAGAGCCGAGGATTTCATCGTCAGTGATCCATGGGGAAACCGATGGATAGACTGGTCTTCCTGTGTTCTTGTGGCCAATACCGGTCACGGACATCCGTCCATCAAAGCCGCACTAAAGGAGCAGATAGACAGATCAATGATCGCCTCCTACATATTTGCTTACGAAAAGCGGGCCGAGCTGACCGGAGCGCTGCAGGAGGTTTCTCCGGATCCGTCCGATTATGAAGTTTTTCTGTTAAGCACAGGCAGCGAAGCCATTGAAAACTGCATCAAGCTTGCCAAAACCTATGCCATGGAGCGACACGGCCCGGGTAAAAAATACATCGTATCGTTTGAAAACGCGTTTCACGGAAGAACAATGGGAGCCCAGCTTGCAGGGGGAATCCCGAAACTTAAAGCCTGGATCGGAGAATGTACCCCCGACTTTGTGCCGGTACCCTTTCCAAACGGATTCTGGACGGAAGATACGTGTTTTGATCTTTTTCTCAAAACGATTTCAGAAAAGGGAATATCCGGAAAAGAGATCGCCGGGCTGCTTACCGAATCATACCAGGGAGTCGGGCCGGACTTTCTGCCGGTTCAATATGCGAAGGACATGGAATCGTTTTGCAGGGAACATGATATCGTCATGATTTTCGACGAGGTCCAGGCCGGGTTCGGTCGAACCGGAAAAATGTTCTGCTTCGAGCACTACGGTGTAACACCGGATCTTATCGCCTGTGGCAAGGGCATAAGCTCATCGCTGCCACTGTCCGCTGTTATCGGCAGAAAGGAAATAATGGAGATCTATCCTCCAGGTTCCATGACCTCAACCCATTCTGCCTCCCCTCTGTGTGTGGTTGCAGCAATCGCCAATCTTAAAGTGTTGAAGGAAGAGAGCCTTGCACAGAGGGCGGCCGATCTTGGTAACATACTTATGCCGGAGCTTCTTCGGATCGGAAAGAAATATTCCAGAGTAATCGGATCCGTAACGGGAAAAGGTCTTGTGGCCGGGTTGCGGATCGTTAAGCCGGGAACAAAGGAGCCGGACGGCGATACAGCACTTCGTATAAACACTGCCTGCTTCCACAGGGGGCTTCTCATGTTCGCCCCGGTTGGAATCGGCGGTGAGTGCATTAAGATCGCACCGCCTTTAACGATTCCTGAAGAAGCTCTTTGTGAAGGAATATCCGTACTTGAAGAGGCCATGGAAGAGGTTCTTTAAAAAAGGGATATCTCCAAAAGAGCTTAAGTGATCCCGGAACCCTCTGTTCCTAAAAAACAATTCTAAAAGAAAGGAAGTTGAATCATGAACCGACCAGTAAAAGTCGGAATTATCGGCGCGGGATTTGCCGGGGCTTTTCACCTTCGCTCATACCGTCAGGTCTATGGAGTGCCGGTTGAAGTGGTTGCCATTGCAGGTAAAACAAAAATCCGGGCCGAAAAGCTTGCAAAAACATATAACGTTCCGAATTACTACGACGACTATCGCTATATTATTGACGACAAATCAATTGACGTGGTTGATCTTGTTGTTCCAAATGCTCTTCATCTTCCGATGGTGCTTGAAGCAGCGCGGGCAGGAAAGCATATCATATGCGAAAAACCTCTAACCGGTTATTTCGGCCGCAAAGAACCGGATGATGAAGTGGGGACAACTCCGAAAAGAGAGATGCTTGTCAAGGTGCGGGAAGATCTTAAGCTCGTGCGCAAGGTTATGGCTGAAAATCCTGTAAAGTTCTGCTATGCAGATAACTGGATTTATGCTCCGGCATTCAAAAAGGCCCTGGAGCTGATGGAAAAATGCTTTGTATCAGGAAGCATTCTTGAAATACGGGGAGATGAGTCCCACAGCGGCTCCCATGCGGAATATGCAAAATACTGGAAACATGCGGGAGGTGGAGCCATGGCCAGGCTGGCAGCTCATCCGATTGCAGCAGGGCTTTTTTTAAAGCAGTATGAAGGAGAAAAAAAATACGGAAAACCCGTAACCGCAAAAGAAGTCTGGGCAGATACCGTGGATCTTACCAGGACCGAAGCTTTCAAGCATGCAAAAAACAGCCCCCTTGGCACCGGGTGGAAGGATGTGGAAACATGGTCCCAGCTTACGATAACCTTTACGGACGGAACCAGGGGAATCTTTTTCGGTGCAGATGACCTGCTGGGCGGTATGGAATCGGAGATAGAAATTCGAATGACCAACTGCCGGCTAAAATTCAGGCTGTGTCTGGTACGTGACTGTCAATTCTATATCGTTGATCCGGCACCTGTTGAAGATGTCTATTTCAATGAAAAACAGGAGACCAGGGCCGGCCTTTCTTTTCCCAATCCGGACGAGGAATGGACACTGGGCTATCCTCATGAAATTCAGGACTTCATGGAAGCAATAGCTTACAACCGCGCTCCTTTAACAGGGCTTGAGCTTGCCATGCAGCTTGTCGAGGTCCTCTATGCCGGATATGTTTCATGCGAGGAAGGAAGAAAGATTTCGCTGGAGTAGCTCCTGTAGGTTGAAAATCATAAAATATATACAATTGGCTTTTTTCTTATCCAAAAAGGCCGGGAGGATGACATGAACAAGGAAGATCTTTTTTATTTGCCCGTTAGAATCGGCAATGTTGAGCTTAAAAATCCCTTTATCGTTGCATCTGGCCCCACGGTCAAACGAATAGACCAGATGGAGCTTGCCGAAAAATGCGGCTGGGCCGCCGCTTCCATAAAACAGGCGTTCAATCCATACCCCTATATAAACTATCAGCCCAGGTACCGCTGGCTTAAAAAGGAAAAGCTTCATACGTTTACCGCGGAATACCGGCTCGATTACGAATCCGGCTTGCGCCTTGTGGAGGAGGCCAAAAAGAAAATAAATTGTACACCGCATCAATTATCTGGTATCCAATACTGAAAGAAATATGAAAACGCCCCTCATATCTTTATTATTGTCATTTGAATACTGACAGATATGAAACCTTGAATTGATTGGCTCCAGGTTCAGAGTACGAAGTTATTTGTGGGTTTTAACCCTGAACGCGGAACGATGAACCGCTTAACCCGGGTAAACACTATCTGAATCAGCCAGGGAGGTTATCCATGGAACTTAACGCCAATACCAAAATAGATGATTTGTTTAAGCAATATCCTTTCTTGATGGATTACTTCATCACACTGTAAAAGGTGTCGCATCTTGATTAGTGATTATTCATTGTGTAAAAGGTGTCGCATCTTGATTAGTGATTATTCATTGAGGGGCTTAATTTAAATGTTGCAGAAAAAGCCTAATCAATATGTGACACCTATTTTCGTTTAGCAAATAACGTCAACTTGCAAATTTATTCTAAAAAGGTTAAAATTTTTTATATATTGGGAGCAAATCATTGAATTTCAACTCTATTGAAAGTCCGGTCCATCGCCGCTTTCTAAATGGCATGGAAATTCACGTCTATCAAACCTTCTTGGGTCCGCTTACTCAGAATAAATTCTTTGTAAGAACAGTCGCTGAAAAAAGAACCAAGGAATATAAATGTTCTTACAGGGCTGGTGAATGGAATTTTCAAATGTATTCGAAGGATAAACTTATTCTTGAAAGCCAACAGATAAAACTGTCAGGCAAAAAGACATTTATGGGCCATCAGAGTTACAGAATACTCTGGGAAAGGAAGGAAATCGGCATTTTAAACAAATCTTATTTCAAAAAGGAACTCATTTTCGATGGGAAAAGTCACCCTTTCCCAAAACTGTTCAAACCCTCCATAGACGATCTGAATCTAAAATTTCCTTTGAGTACATGGATATATCGAAGGAAGGTGAAAAGCAATTGCACATCCACTGAACCGCGGAAGATTATGCAGGCCATTGCCATCACCGTATTCGTATGGTTTACCTGGAATGCACTTCCTGCAGATTGAATAGAAACAGCAAGCCCTGTTGAATTGTGCTTTACGCCCACCTTTGGGGGTTCAACAAGACGAGCGCATCCTTCTTCAGCCTGTCGAAGTTAAACGGAGATCCCGTCCATCGGGGCTGTACAGGGTCTTCAATTTTGATATAATCTGGCTATATCGAAATGAAAAACGGAAAAAACCTGTTGAAAAACCTCATCTCCCGTCTGGCAACGGCCGGCAGCCGACCGACAGATTCGGAAAAGCAGCGGCTGCAAAAAGCGCTTCTAATATTTCTAACCACTATCTATTGCATCATGGGCTTACTTTGGGGAATCGGTTACCTGGCGCTTAACCTTTCTGATTGTGCGAGCATTCCCTTTGGCTTTGTGGTATTGTCGGCGGTCAATTTTTTTTGTTTTCTTCGCACGAAAAATTACAGGCGATTTCGCTTCGGACAGCTTGGATTGATTCTTGTGCTGCCTTTTTTTCTTCAATGGCGTTTTGGTGGGTTCGAGGCTTCAGGAGCGGTTATGATATGGTCGATACTCTCTCCCATTGGAGCCCTGATGTTTGCAGCCCCAAACCGTGCGCTTCCCTGGTTTGGAAGTTTCCTTTTGTTGATGGCCGCTTCCGGTATAGTGGAGGGTAGGCTCAATCCCATAAGTGGCCTGCCTCCAGTGTATGTGATCATCTCCTTTATTATGAATCTTGGCGGTGTGTCGGCTATCGTGTTTTTTCTGCTCAAATACTTCGTAACCGAACGTGAGAGAGCCATTGCGGCTCTTGATGACGCTCACCGGCGGGTGCGTCATTCGCTTTCTCTTGCCATGGAAGTGCAGCAGAATCTGTTGCCCGGAGCAGACCCGAAAGTCGATGGGCTGGATATTGCCGGAACTAGCATTTATTGTGATGAAACCGGAGGCGATTATTATGATTTTATAACACCCAGCGACCATGGGAAAGGAAAGATTGCCGTGGTTGTCGGCGATGTTTCGGATCATGGCATTCCATCGGCCCTGCTCATGGCAACGGCCAGGGCCCTGATCCGCCAGCGGACTTCTTTGCCGGGTAGCCTTACGGAAATCGTTTCAGATGTAAACCGCCAGCTTTACCGGGATGTTGAAGATTCAGCCCGATTCATGACACTGTTTTACACCACCATCGACTCGAAGGATAAAAGCATCTGCTGGATAAGCGCAGGCCACGAACCTGCAGTTGTTTATGACCCCATCGCCGATTGCTTTGAAGAACTGTCAGACAGCACCGGGCTGCCCCTTGGGGTTTTTAAGGATGCCCGGTTCAAGGAGGCAAAGCGAAAACTTGCATCCAGACAAATAATCGTGTCGGTTACAGACGGTATCATGGAAGCCAACAACCCGGAGGGGGAAATGTTCGGCAGGGAACGAATATATGCTCTTATTCGCCAAAATGCCTCCTCCAGCGCAAGGACGATCTTAAACGCCATCATCGATAGCCTCAACCATTTTGCGAATACGGTGAAGCCTGAAGACGACATGACGCTTGTGGTAGTAAAGGTGAAATAGATTTACTCAAGCAAGGGGGGGCGCTTTTACCTGTCGTCGTATTGCCGTTTTATCCAGTTTCGATATTCTCCGGTTTGAATCCTGCGAACCCAGCTTTCATTATTGAGATACCATTTAATGGTTTTCTTAAGTCCCGTTTTAAAAGATTGTCTTGGTCTCCAGCCCAGTTCATTTTCAAGCCTGCTAGAATCGATGGCATACCGAAGATCGTGCCCCGGCCTGTCCTTTACAAACGTAATCAACTCCCGTCGCGACCGGCCATCCGGCAGAGGAGACAGGCTGTCAATCATATCACAAATGGTGCTCACAACTTCAATATTGGGCTTCTCGCATCGCCCACCGATGTTGTATGTTTCCCCCCGTTTTCCTCGCTTCATGATCTCCCAAAGAGCGCTGCAATGGTCCTCGACATACAGCCAGTCTCTTACGTTCTTACCGGAACCATATACCGGAAGCGGTTTTCCTGCTTTTGCATTCAGGATCATCAAAGGAATGAGCTTTTCCGGAAACTGGTACGGCCCATAATTATTGGAGCAGTTGGAGATCGTAACGGGAATGTCATACGTTCTAGAATATGACCGCACCAGATGATCAGAGGCTGCTTTGGAGGCAGAATACGGGTTGCTGGGGTTGTAAGGTGTCGTTTCTGTAAAATACCCACCGCTGCCAAGATCGCCGAACACCTCATCGGTACTTACATGATGAAATAGTTGCACCTGGCTTCTATAGCGTCTTGCCAGTTCCAGCAAACGATAGGTTCCAACAATATTGGTTTTGATAAAAGCATCCGGTTCAACAATGGATCGATCCACATGAGATTCGGCAGCAAAATGACAAATTGTATCTATGGCATGTCTTTCGACCAGCTCCTTTAATCGATCGATATCGCATATATCCGCCTTCACGAAGAAATATCGATCCGGGTATTTGGATTGGATATCATCCAGGTTTTCGGCACAACCCGCATAGGTGAGTTTGTCAACATTGACAACGATACCTTTAAATTCAGGTAACGAAAGCAGATAACGAATAAAATTGGTGCCGATAAACCCGCAGCCGCCTGTAACCAGAATATTTTTCATTTCCGCCCTCAGATACCTTTGCGTTACGCAGCAAGACGAGTTTCTTCATACACTAAAACCGGTGTTACATAAAGCCTTTTTTCAGCCGTTCCAGCAGCCTTTGTAAGAAATCTATTGAAATAACTCATAATAAAGTGATAAAAAGCCACGATTAAGAAAACAGCGTGCAGAGATCATTCGAATCGAATACCATTCAGGCGCTTAGTTGTAATTTTTTTACAATGTCAAAACTTGTCAGCATGCACAACTTGACGGATTTATGGCCGAGGAATATTTGAGTATAACATTGGATAGGTTGCAAAGGCCACAGAATGGAACCAGGTAGAACATCCCATTGCCTCTTGCGTAAACTTCCCGGTGTCGACCATATCCTTGAAATTGCAAAAAAAGATCCATTCTTTGCCCATATACCCAGAACCGTGCTGGTACGATCCATAAGGAGCATCATAGAGGATCTAAGAGAGATTATCCTTAAGCAAAGCCAGTCCATCTCACAGGAAACCCTGTCCGATGAACATGTTCTCAACAGCGTCAAAGAACACGTAAAACAGCTGCTAACCCCTAACCTAAGGTCCCTGATCAATGCCACCGGCATTGTGGTTCACACAAATCTCGGGCGCTCTTTGCTGGCATCTGAAGCCCTGGATCACCTCGCAAAGATCGGTGGTCGATACAGCAATCTGGAATACGATCTGGCAGCTGGCGGGCGCGGATCCAGATACTCGGCGGTTGAAGATATTCTTTGTGAATTATGTGGATCTCAGGCTGCCATGGTGGTCAACAACAATGCCGCAGCGGTTTTGCTGTGCCTGGAGACCATCGCTAAAGGCAAGGAGGTGATCATATCCAGGGGTGAGCTTGTGGAAATTGGAGGTTCATTTCGTATCCCGGATGTCATGGAAAAAAGCGGTGGGATCCTGCGGGAGGTGGGCACCACCAACAGAACCCACCTAAAAGATTATGAAGATGCCATCGGCAATGACACGGCACTTATTTTAAAGGTGCATCGCAGCAATTACAGTGTTGTGGGATTCACTTCGGAAGTGTCCTTGAAGGAACTGGTCAGATTGGGGGAAAAATACCATATTCCGGTGATGGAGGACTTAGGCAGCGGAACTTTGATCGATTTTTCTAAATATGGTCTTCTACAGGAACCCACCGTGCAGGAGTCGGTCGGAACCGGAGCAGATGTCGTTACCTTCAGCGGGGATAAACTGCTAGGGGGACCACAGGCAGGTATTATCGCCGGCAAAAAAGAGATCATAGAGAAAATCAACAAAAACCCTCTTACAAGAGCGCTGCGTATCGATAAGCTGACACTGGCGGCCCTTGAAATTACCCTTCGTCTTTACCGGGATGAACGAAAAGCTATCAGCGCCATCCCCACCCTTCGGCTGCTCACCCTTTCATCAGAATCCATCGAGCTGCGAGCAAAGGACCTTCAGAACCGGCTGGAAGCGATCGATGATCCGCGATTGCACCTTATCCGCATGGATTGTGCATCGCGATCAGGCGGTGGTGCCCTGCCTTTGCTTGACTTGCCCAGCAAATGCATTGGTGTTACCGTGAATGGAATGTCCGCGAATGAGATCGAATCTGCCATGCGGGAAAACCAGCCTCCAATCATCGGCAGAATTGAAAACGATCGATTTGTAATGGACCTTCGAACCGTTCAGGAAGACGAAATCACCATTATTCAATCGGCATTTGAAAACATGCTAAAGGGGATCGGAACATGACAAGAAACCTGAATCTTGCGTTTCAAAGCAGCACCTCGACTCAGCAGTTTCTACTTTCCAAAATTGAAACGAAACCAAAGCCGGAAATACCTTCCGAAAAGGCGATGGCCGCAAGGCAGAGACTTGCCGAAGCGTTTCCCGATCTTCTTTCAGGAACCGAGTTTATTGAAACTGCGATGCAACGGATTTCGCCGGTTTTCCAGTTTGCCGCCATGGTGATAAAGATCGATGATTTCTCCAAACAGATCGACAGCAATCTCTGCGCAGAGATATGGATGGATGTCGGCTGGGCCATTGATGCGTGCTGCAGGGAAGAAAATGGATTTTGGGGGCAGATCGAAACGAAATTGTTTGCGTGTTTTTTTCCGGATAAAAGCGCAACAGCCTGTTTGAATACAGCCAAGAGAATTCAAAGCAAGATTTCAACACACCGAAAAGAGACGGTTTCCATTGGTATCGCAGCCTATCCCACCATCAATTACCAAAAGCACCAGGTCCTGGACAACGCCCGCAAAGCACTTGAGCATGCCCTGTTTTTCGGTTCGAACAGTGTCGTTTCCTTTGATTCCGTCAGTTTGAACATCAGTGGTGATAATCGATACGCCGCAGGGGACATAGACGGCGCCATCGAGGAATTCAAAAGGGCACTGCTGCTTGATCCGACAAACGCAAATGTCCACAACAGTCTGGGTGTGTGTTACGGCGTGCAGGGAGAGCTTGATAAAGCCCTGGATGAGTTTGAAACCACCATTTGGCTTGAACCTGAAGAATTTATGGCAATATACAACATCGGAATGGTGCACTTTTTAAAAGGAAACAAACCTGGAGCACTTGAGTTTTTCGTGGACGCAAGCAGGCTTTCCGAAGATGTTTTCGAGGTTCTGTTTCAAACAGGACGGGTTTATGTTGAAATCGGAAAACCCCGGGCCGCAGAGCCATATCTTAAAAAGGCCATAAGGCTTCGACCCACATCCGCATCGGCTTTTCGTTACATGGGAGAGTGCTACGCGGCGCTGGGTAATATCAATGAGGCTCTTTCTGCTTACAAATCCGCTGTCAAAATCAACCCGAACGATGCCGCCTCCCTTTCGGCGATGGGCTACTTATATGACCTTCAGGGCGAAAACCCGGAGATTTGCACCACATTTTGTCTTCAGAGCGTTGAGATCTGTCCGGACAACGGGCTTTACCGTCATCGACTGGCCAGCTTGTATTTAAAGCAGAATCGGTATGCGGAAGCCTTGAGAGAATTTGAAGCTGCAAAGGAACTGGGCTGTGATTGCATTGAGGATATCGAGCATATTCAAAATCGCCTTGCTGCAAAAGCCTTATAGAAAAAGGACAGGCGCATGCGATCCATCATATTTGAAACTCTGAAAGAAAGCATTGATGTCAAGAGACGTTCCATCGAACCAAATGTGAATCATATCATAGAAACGTCGGAACGAATAGCAGCAAGCCTATCCTCGGGGCACAAAATCTTGATCTTCGGAAACGGGGGCAGCGCAGCGGACGCCCAGCATATTGCAGCCGAATTCGTTAACCGTTTTCAGACCGAAAGATCTCCTCTGGCGGCAATCGCGCTTACAACGGACAGCTCTGTGCTGACCAGTATTGGAAACGATTATGATTTTTCTTATGTTTTTTCCAAACAGATTCAGGCTCTGGGCAAAAAAGACGATGTTGCATGGGCTATCAGCACCAGCGGAAACTCAAAGAATGTCATCGAAGCCGTTAAGGTGGCAAGAGAAATCGGCCTTCTTACCATCGGCATGACAGGCCGTGGGGGACGGCTTGCAAAATCTGCCGATCTCGTGTTAAGGGTCGATTCCGATGTTACGGCGCGAATTCAGGAAACACATATCACCCTGGCACACATCCTGTGCGACCTGATAGAGCGTATCCTTTTTCCTGAAAAATTCGACTGACGCTTAAACCCACAACAGGAAACCCAAATGTCATCTTAGTAAGGTATAACATGGAAAAACCTTTTAAGCCCGTGGACCTGCGGAAGGTCAAGACCTACAGGCTACTGGAGCGAAAGAGTCTGGTATCTGCCGAAGATTTTGCAAAAACACATCTCAAAGGAGGCTCTTTTGAAGAGTTTCTTGACAGCATTCCCGGAATTCTGGCCGGAAAGGATATTCGCTCTGTTATTACCGCCATCGCCTGTGCTCATGAGCAGGGAAATACAGTTCTTTTGGCAATGGGCGCTCACGTGATCAAGGTGGGGCTGTCTCCTGTAGTAATCGATTTGATGCAGCGCGGCATCGTATCTGCCGTAGCGATGAACGGTGCCGGCATCATCCATGATCTTGAAGTGGCTCTTTGTGGAAAAACATCCGAAGATGTGGCTGCATCCATCGAAAACGGCAGTTTCGGTATGGTGAAAGAAACATCCCTCTATCTGGCCGATGCCGCCAGGATAGCCGACGAGCGGGAAGTTGGACTGGGAGAAGCGGTGGGAAACATGATTTTAGAAAAGAAGCTGCCCCAATCGCAACTCAGCATTTTGGCCGCCGGAGCGAAACTGAACATACCGGTCACGGTACACGTGGCTTTTGGTACCGATATTGTTCATATGCATCCTGAATTTGATCCGAAGCTGACCGGAGCAGCCACCCACATGGATTTTCGAATATTTGCTTCCGTAATCTCTAATTTAGAAGGAGGAGTTTTCTTGAACGTGGGATCTGCGGTCATTCTGCCGGAGGTCTTTTTAAAGGCGCTGACTGTTGCGCGCAACCTGGGTTGTCCGTTAAAAAACATCACAACGGTAAACCTTGATTTCAGCCAAAATTATCGGCCTATCACCAATGTGCTCCGCAGGCCCACCAGCAGCGGGGGAAGGGGATACAACCTGATCGGGCATCATGAAATCCTGCTGCCTTTAATCGCAGCGGGGATCATTGAAGCCTTGGCTGGTTAATGCGGCTTGATTTTGCCGCCGAGATGATTAATTTGAAAAACCGATGGGTGAAAAACTATGAGCAACGCAGATTCTCATCAGAGCCCGACCTGCTGAAGCCGAACCCAAAAGCGTTAGCGCACCCCTGTTTGGTTTCAGGCTGAAGGGGCCGGCTGCGGGCTCAAAAGCGATTCCGCAAGGAGCGATGGCATGCCGATTTATGAATATCACTGTGAAAAATGCAATCAGGATTTCGAATTCCTCGTAATAGGAAATGACGATGTCATATGCCCTAGCTGCAACAGTAAAAAGGTGTGCAGGTTGATGTCTGTCTGTGGCTTTGTTAGTAAAGGAAGCAGCGGGGAGACCGTATCCAGATCCGCCGGTTCATCCTGTAGCGGATGTTCCGCCACCAGTTGCGCCGGCTGCGGGCACTGATGCGAAAACACATTAAAATTGGAACCCGGGGAAGCAAACTTGCCCTCTGCCAGGCGCGGTGGGTCGGATCATCCCTGCAAGCGAAACATCCCTTCCTATCGGTGGAACTTATCACCTTTAAAACCACCGGTGATAAGATCCTAGGCGCCCCCCTGGCCAGGCTCGGCGGCAAGGGGCTGTTTGTAAAAGAAATCGAACAGGCTCTGCTTAAGGGCCGCATCGATCTGGCAGTTCACAGCATGAAGGATATGCCTTCTTTTGTGCCCACCGGGCTTTGTATCGGTTCGATTCCCGAGCGGGAAACGCCCTTGGATGCGATGATTTCCAAAACCGGCCGTCGTTTCTTTGAGCTCAAACCCGGCGCACGGATAGGAACCAGCAGTTTGCGCCGGGCGGCCCAGCTTCGCTTCTCAAGGCCGGATGTGGAAATTGTACCGTTGCGGGGAAACCTGGACACCCGTCTGCGCAAACTGGAAACAGAAAACCTGGATGCCATCGTTGTTGCAGCCGCCGGAATGAAACGGCTTGGAATTGAAGACAGGATCACCGAATACTTAAAAGAAAGCGTTATGCTTCCTGCTGTCGGGCAGGGCGCGCTTTGCATTGAAATCAGATCGGATGATACCGAAACCCAAAAGTTGGTAAGGGCACTCGAGCATCAGGAAACCAAAGCCGCCGTGCTGGGAGAACGCGCATTTTCAAGCCGGCTGGCAGGAAGCTGCCAGGTGCCCATCGCATGTCATGGAACGCTTAAACAAAGTATCTTTACGCTCCAGGGGCTGGTGTCGAACCTTGCCGGAACCGAAGTTGTGAAAGATACACTGTCAGGTAAAATCGAACATAACGAGCAAATCGGCATTGCTCTGGCAGAACGTTTACTTGCCATGGGAGCAGGGGATATTCTGAAAAAACTGACTGCAGGAACTCAATGAACGGTAAAGTGTATCTCATTGGAGCAGGCCCCGGAGATCCCGGGTTGATCACTGTCAAAGCACTGGACTGTATCAAGAAGGCCGATGTGATTATCTACGACTATCTTATCCCGTCAGCTATTTTGAAACATGCCCGTGCGGAGGCTGAATGTATCTATGTCGGGAAAAAAGGCGGCATGCACACCATATCTCAGAAACGCATCAATGCCTTGCTTTTGGAAAAGGCCAAGAAAGGGCTGTGTGTAGCACGGCTTAAAGGTGGAGATCCGTTTATCTTCGGCCGGGGCGGTGAGGAGGCACAGGAGCTTATCAAAGCTGGAATTGCTTATGAAGTGGTGCCGGGGGTGACTTCCGCCATTGCCGCTTCGGCCTATGCAGGCATTCCACTGACTCACCGGCGGTTCACATCTACGGTTGCTTTTGTTACAGGACATGAAGCCCCGGGAAAAGCCAGCTCCAGCATCGATTGGAACGCTCTGGCAAAGGGTATTGGAACCATTGTGTTTTTAATGGGGATCAAAAACCTCTCCCACATCGTGGCTCGGCTCATTGATCAGGGCATGTCACCGCAAACCCCGGTTGCCATCATCCAATGGGGCACCACACCGGCCCAGTTTACCATTACCGGAACCCTTGGTACCATTTTGAAACAGGTAAATGACGCCGGCATGAGACCGCCTGCAATCATCGTCGTGGGACAGGTGGTCAGCCTGCGTGAAGAGTTAAAATGGTTTGAAAACCGGCCGCTTCTGGGAAAGAGAATAGTGGTAACCCGTGCCAGGGAACAGGCAAGCGAGCTGGTGTCGGCGTTGTTTGAGCTGGGTGCGGAATGTATCGAGTTCCCCACGATCAAGGTTGTCCCTCCGGATGATTGGACCCCGCTTGACTCTTCCATAGAGATGCTTTCAGAATATGACTGGCTTGTTTTTACCAGCGTTAACGGAGTCAGCTATTTTTTCCGACGGCTATTTGAAAAAGGCAAGGATATGCGAGTATTCGGGCATGTTCGAACAGCCTGTATCGGACCGTCCACAGCAGGACGGCTTTTAGATTTCGGCTTAAAGACCGATGTCTTGCCCGAGACCTATCGTGCCGAGTCGATCATAGAAGCGTTTCGACACGAAGAGATAAACGGGAAAAGAATACTTCTTCCGCGGGCAAAAGAAGCCAGGCCTGTTTTACCCGTAGAATTGACTAAAATGGGTGCACTAGTCGACGAAGTGGCGGCTTATCAAACAGAAATGGTACGGGATGGAGCCGAGTTGCTGCTGGATCGATTAAAATCGGGCACAATCGATCTTATTACCTTTACCAGTTCGTCCACGGTAAAAAACTTCAGGGCGTTGTTGCCGAAAGATGGTTTCAAAGATTTGTTAAAATCCGTCACCATCGCCAGCATTGGCCCCGTTACTTCCGAAACGGCCCGCTGCCTTGAATTGGAAGTGCACATCACTGCTAAATCTTATACTATCGCCGGGCTGTGTGAGGCAATCCTTCATCACTACCAGTCAGATTCATAGCACTAGAGCCCCCGCCTCTTTTCTGCGAAAAGCGGTTTGAAATGAGTTGCAACCGGGGGCGGAAAAAGCGCAAGTTTATTTTATTTGAGTAATTTCATGGTGTTATAATTTTGTACCCATCGACCCGCTATTAACTTTCAGAGAAATATTGACCTGATGGCCTCCTTTAGTGTATTGTACATGTATCAATTTCCAAACGAAGCGGATCACAATTTATTGCATCGCCAGCGATTGGCAGCTTAAGGCAGGATTTACCTGCTTGTTTGATAAACCGGACATTTAAGGTGCACACCTCTTTTTTCTAACGAATAGATTCGAGTGGAAAATATGCATCAGGGAAAACAGCATGGAAACCTATCTTGAAAAGCTTCCTGATTATCTTGACGCCATTAAATCTTTGAAGGAAACCATCATCACAAACATAGTTTTGATCGGCCAGATTCCCGCACCGACCTTCAAGGAGCGACGTCGAGCTACGGTGTTCATGGAGCGGCTGGCTGAATCTCAAGTTGATGAGTGCACCACCGATGGATATCGAAACCCTATTGGAATCATCCGTGGTCGATCCGAAAACAAGCCTCCCATTTTCGTCGTCGCCCATCTGGATACACCGGTTTCAGCAGAAATGGTACATAACTTCCGGGTGGGGGTAAATTCGATAAAGGGTCCCGGCATCCTGGACAACTCCCTCGGGGTGGGGGTGTTGATTTCTTTGCCGGAAATATTCCGCAAGTTGGAGTTGCGTTTTGAATCCGATATTGTTCTCGCCGGGGTGATCCAGTCCATCGGAAAAGGCAATTTAAGAGGTATTCGACATCTTGTCAAAACATGGCCCTCCTCCATTCGAGGTGCCATATGCATCGAGGGAGTCGAGCTGGGCCGGCTCAACTATTATACAGAGGGGATGATCAGATGTGAAGTTCAGTGCAATATCTCCCTGACAAATGGTGTGGGAGATCATTTCAGGGCGAATAATCCCATATTGATTTTAAACGAGGTGATCAACCAGGTGTTGAGGCTGCGTCTGCCACAGCGGCCGCGAACCCGAATTCTCTTTGGAAAAATAGGCGGTGGTGTGGATTACGGCAAAGTACCGCCCAATGCTAGCCTTGGTTTTGAGATTCGCAGCGATTCCGATAAAATGGTCAAGGAGGTCTATAACGAAGTAAAAGATATTGTAGATGGTATTAATCACGAATACGATGTTGAGCTTCAAATAAATACCATCAGCAACCTTCATGCCGCAAGGCTGGATTTCAATCATCCGCTTGTAAAGAGTGCCAGTGCGGTCATGAAGGCATTGGGTCTTAAACCTGTAAGCGAGCCGAGCGAATCGGAGCTTTCCATCTTTCTGTCCCGAAAAATACCGGCAGTCACCCTGGGGATCACTCGCGGCAGAAACCTTATTCCTGAGGACGCCTCCATGAAAATCCATCCCATGTTTAAAGGAGTCGCTCAGTTAATTGGCGTTCTGATGGCAATAGATAAAGGTGTTTGTGATGAATAAAAAATGGTTTCTATCGAATACCTTTCATTATTCGGAATTTAAGGACCTGAATCGCCTGGTAAGCGAGAAGAAGAAAAAGAATGTCAAAATATCGCTGTGTTTGCCCACGCTCAATGAAGAGAAGACAATCGCCAAGGAGATCCTCATCATGAAATCTGAGTTGATGACTCGTTATCCGCTATTGGATGAAATCGTTGTTATCGACTCCGGTTCAACCGATAATACTGTGGAGATCGCAGAAACTTACGGAGCAGATGTATATCAGGCGGATGACATCTTGCCGCATCTTGAAAAACACCGTGGAAAAGGAGAAAACCTCTGGAAGGCACTCTATATCACAGAGGGAGATATTATTGTGTATCTTGATGCGGATATCAAAAACATCCACCACCGCTTTGCCTACGCTCTTATTGGACCGCTTATTCTTACAGACCACATCAAGTATGCCAAGGCCTTTTACGATCGCCCGATCGCCACTGGAAAAAACAAAGTCCGCCCCACCGGGGGGGGGAGAGTGACCGAGCTGGTCACCCGGCCGCTCTTTTCCCTTTTCTTTCCCGAACTCACCCAGATCATACAGCCGCTTTCAGGTGAGTATGCCGGTTATCGTGAATTGTTCGAGAAAATTCCATTTCCGATTGGATATGGTATTGAAACCAGCATGATTCTTGATATTTACGAAAAATGGGGATTGAATGTGATCGCCCAGGTTGATCTGGAACGCCGAATCCACAGAAATCAAGATACTAAATCGTTGGGAAAAATGTCATTTGCGATTTTGCACACCTTTTTCCGCCGAATCGAAAAGCTTGGTCTCATCGAATTGAATAAAAAACTGTTTCATGAGATGATACAGTACAATCTTATTCGGGATGAATACGAACCGGATATTTACAGTGTCACAGGGGTTGAAAGACCACCGATGATTGAATTGCCGGAATATTGCGAAAAATTTAATATTGTAAACACTCAGAAATCATTGAAAGGACACGATCAAGTTGCAAGCTTACAGTTTGATCGACCGATATAACCGGCGCTTGAATTATCTGCGCCTGTCGATTACGGATCGATGCAACCTTCGATGTATCTACTGCATGCCCAAAGGTCTGATTCCAAAGTTGCCCCATGAAGAGATTCTAACCTATGAGGAAATCCTGCGGTTGGTTAGAATCAACGTGAGCCTTGGAATTTCAAAAGTCCGCGTAACCGGTGGAGAGCCGCTTGTAAGAAAGGGGGTTTTCGACTTTCTAAAAGAACTGTCCACTATTGAAGGGATTTCAGACATCTCTATTACCACAAACGGTGTCTATCTAAAAGATCATGTTCATAGAATTTACGATGCCGGTATTCGGCGAATCAATATAAGCCTGGATACCCTAAATCCGCTTAAATATTTGAAGATCACCGGACAGGACAAATTTCATCGGGTCTGGGGAGGTATTCAGGCCGTTAAAGAAATAGGCTTTAAGCCCATCAAATTAAATGTCGTGGCGCTCAGAGCGGTTAATGACGATGAATTGATCGATATGGCCAAGCTATCCTTTGAAAATCCCTTTCATATCCGGTTCATCGAACACATGCCCGTAGGAACCCCCGGAGCCTCTGCCGAGCACTCGTTGCTGACACCTGAGATTAAGGCTCAGATCTGCAGTTTGGGAGAACTGGTGCCTGTTAAAAATGCTATCAACGACGGTCCTGCAGAACGATACAAATTTAAAGGAGCACAGGGTGAAATCGGATTTATCAGTGCATTGAGCCGTCATTTCTGCCACACCTGCAATCGGCTGAGGATTACAGCAAGCGGTCAGCTTAGAACCTGTCTGCTTTCAGACGATCAATTCGATCTCAAAGGCCCACTTCGAAAAGGATGTACAGACACTGAGCTGGCAAATATGATTCTAAAGACGGTCTGTCGCAAACCATCCGGCCACCATCTTTTCTGCTCGGAGTCTGCTCCTGTTTCAAGCCACATGTCCAGCATTGGAGGCTGAAGGAAGGCAGCAGCGCGAAGGGATAAAGGGTAAAAAAATGCCCAGACCGCCACAGTGTGAGGCTACCTTTACTCGCACAATTCGGAGACGGCGGTCTGGGCTTTTTAGGAAAATGAATCACAGGACAGGGCAGCATGAACACAACAACTTCAGAACAACTTCAGGACCCCGTGATTCAGGTAATACGCGCATGCATCTATCAGGTTCATTTCATGGAATCAAGCATTTTTTTAACTTTTTTTAAAAAATTCTCTATTGAACGGATATTGACGGTTTGTTGACCCGGCAGCTCCGATATAATTTTCCGAAACCGACAAGAATCCCCTCAGGAAGAAAAATAAGAACAAGGGTCAAGAAGATACCATATGCGATGACATGATACTGCCTTGCCACATGAAGCGCCTCTGAGATGGTCGTCAGCAGCGCGGTGCCGAAAAGGGACCCCCAGAGGCTGCCCTGCCCCCCCACAATAACCATCGTCACCACCTGAATGGAGTAATAGAAATCATAAGTGCCCGGACTGATAAATGTTATGTAGTGAGCATACAGGCTGCCTGCGACAGATGCATAAACAGCGCTTAAAACGAAAACCTTGACCTTGTACTGCGATACATTGACTCCCAGTGAGCTTGCCGCTGCCTCGCTTCCGCGAATCGCCCGAAGGGCTCTGCCCACCCTGGAATTCAGCAGATTTCTAGCCAGCAGCATGCAAACGAAGACAAAGGTCCAAATCAGGTAGAAGTTTCTAGCATCGTCGTCAAAAACGATGGGGCCGATCGATATTGGTGGAATCCCGATCAAACCGTCATGGCCTCCGGTAAACTGATCCATCTCTCCCATTAGGATGTTCACAATAATACTGAATCCCAAGGTGGCCATCACCAAATAATGTCCCTTTAACTTAAGAGACGGGTAGCCAATCATACAGGCAATGGCTGCGGTCACAATCATCCCTATCCCCATGGCAAGCCAGGGCGAAAGACCGTAGTTTACCGTAAGGATACCGGAAAAATAGGATCCAAGGCCGTAAAACGCCGCATGGCCCAAAGAGATCTGGCCTGCAAATCCGATAAGCAGGTTAAGTCCCACAACAACGATGGTATTGAGACCGATGACATTCAAAACGATATAGTAATATCTGCTTTCCATGAAAACCCCAGCCATCACGATGGCAGAGCCTAGCAGCAGGAAATAGAGACGATCTGTTTTTTCTTGTGGTATGGCCCCTGCATCAGGCATTTTTTGATTCTCCATATCCCATGATTCCGGTGGGCCTGATAAAAAGCACTAAAAGAAGCACCATAAATGCAATGGCATCTTTGTATCGGGATGCACCCAGACCGGCTCCAAGCGACTCAAGCAGGCCCAGGATCACGCCTCCTAAAATCGCACCCGCAAAATTCCCGTACCCTCCAAGTATGGCCGCTGCAAAGCCTTTCAAACCAAGCATGATGCCTGTATCGTAGGAAGTCGTCGTTACCGGAGCGATGATCATTCCTGCCACAGCCCCCAGAGCACCGCTCAAACAAAAAGAATAAAGCACCATTCGGTTGACCGGAATGCCCATCAGGGCTGCTGCTCTTCGATTTACTGCAGTTGCCCGCATGGCCTTGCCGGTCAGGGTTTTTCTGAAAAAATAATGCAACCCAATCATTACCACCAGGCTGATTGCGAAGATCCAGAGGTGCTGTGGAACAATGGTCGCACCCAACGGCAAATAGATGGCATCTTCTCCTGAAAAGGACGGTACCCCCACATTATCGGTACCCCAGATTTGTTGGGCCGCTCCCCGGATCGCTCCCGAAAGTCCGATGGTAAGAAAAATAAGAACAATCCTGTCTTTGGAGCGGGCATATCTGATAGGCCCCCTTTCAATAAGAGCTCCGATAAGGGTAACGCCGCCCATCGAAACAAAGAAGGATATCACCATCGGCACCCTGAATATTACCACCATCGTATACATGAACATGCCTCCGAGGGATATGAATTCACATTGGGTGAAATTCACGATCCCCGTGGCGTTGTGGATAATATTGAAGCCCATGGCCACGATGGCGTAAATGGCGCCGATGGTAAGCCCTGTAATGATGTATTGAGCAATTTGTTGGCCGACGTCCATTCTTCAACCTGCTTCAGTATGCTCTATTCCAGCAGTCTCCATCCTCCTCCTGTAGCCTTTATCATCACGATATCCTTCATGGACAGTCCATTATGATCGTCTGCAGACAGATTATATATACCACTTAAGCCGACATAACCACGGGTATTTTCAATGGCATCTCTAATTTTGGCGCGATCCGGTCCAACCTTTTTTATGGCCTCCACCACAATATAGGCTGCATCCGCCCCGTATGCCACCATTGTTCCGGGTTCACGGTTAAACCGCTTTCTGTAAGCCTCGATGTACGACAGCAGCTTCTTTTTTTGAATGTCCGAATCAGGCAGTTGATCAGCGACCACAATCTTTGTCGAAGGCATCATAACGCCCTCCCCGGCTTCTCCGGCCACCTTCCAAAAAATCGGATCACCGGCACCGTGACATTCAAACAGCGGCACCTGGATTCCCAATTGTTTTGCGTTTTTGGGAATGATACCCATTGGGGGCCCCACGGTCCAGGCAATGATGGCATCCACCCCTTTTGCATTGATGCGGGTCAACTGCGCTGTCATATCCACATCTTTGGGTTCGAATGCTTCCTGAGAGATGATTTTTATACCGTACCTTGGAGCCTGGACTTTAACATTCTTTAATCCGTCCTTGCCGAAGCCTTCATTGGAGTAAAGAAAGCCTATCTTTTTGATACCCTTTTTGGCCGCGTACTGGCAGATCTTCCCCATCGCATGGGCGGCTCGATAGGGTGATTTAAACGTCCAGCGCGGCAAGGATTTTGGATCCTTCCTGTTAAGAGGTGCTTGAAGGATGACATCTCCTCCGGAATGCATAAACGCAGGAATTTTCGCCTTTTCGATAAATCCTCTCATTGCCATGGCCGTACCCGTTGTAGTGGGCCCTATTATGGCAACCACATCTTCGGATTCCAGTACTTTTTTCAATGCCATGACCGCTTTGGTCGGACTGCTCTCCGTGTCGGCCATCACCAACTCAAGCCTGCGGCCGTTGACACCACCTGCTTCATTGGCTTCGTCAATAGCGATGATAACCGCATCCCGCTGGGCGGTTCCAATATGGGCGGCACGTCCCGTGAGAGCAAATATTCCCGCAATTTTTATGGGCTCAGCGGCATGGGAGGAAATTGGGGACATCATCAAACCGATTACCAACAGGATAAATGCAATGATCACTAATCTCTTTTTCATTGTAAACCTCCTTTTCGCGTTTGATTAATATATTCCTGTGCGTGTGAAAAAGCCCGGTATTACACCCGGGCTCGCCGTGTGTATGGCTCCTTACCAAGATAGGCTTGTTTCACATTTTCGTTATTTAAAAGCTCCGAAGCACTTCCCTTAAACCCGATGGTGCCTGCCTGGAGTACATAGCCCCTGTCGGAAATTCTAAGAGCCGCACGAGCATTCTGTTCCACCATCAGAATCGTGGTTCCCATGTCTCTTAGTCTTTGGATGGTCGCCAGAATTTCTTCAACCACCATCGGCGCAAGTCCAAGTGTGGGTTCATCTAACAGCAGCAATAGCGGCTTGCTCATCAAACCACGCCCGATAGCCACCATCTGCTGCTCACCTCCGCTTAATGTTTCGGCTCTTTGGTTTAACCTTTCTTTTAGAATCGGGAATAGCCGAAAGACTTTATCCATGTCTTCCATAATTTTACGCCTGCCAACACCTCTGCGTTTATAGGCACCCAGCTCGAGGTTTTCTTTCACCGTCATGGTATCGAACAGATGCCGGCCCTCTGGAACCTGACTGATTCCCAGTTCAACGATCTTTTCCGGTGGCATCGCGGTGATATCCTGCCCGTTGAAGTACACCTTGCCGGCGGTGGGTCTAAGGATCCCTGAAATAATATTGAGCAACGATGTCTTACCCGCACCATTGCTGCCGATCAGGGTTACGATCTCACCCTTGTTTTGCTCGAGAGTCACTGAATAAAGAGCCCGAACCCCACCGTAGTTTGCGCTTATTTTCCTTACAATCAGCAAATCTTTTCTGCCTCCCATCCCAAATAGGCTTCGATGACATTCGGATCGCATTGTATCTCTCTGGGACAGCCCATGGCGATCTTCTTACCGTAATTTAAAACGGTGATAGTATCGGAAATTTCCATCACAAGGTTCATATCATGTTCAACCAGTATGATGGTTATGTCCCTTTGTCTGATTTTAAGAATCATTCGGGACATCTCCTCGGTTTCTTTCATATTAAGCCCTGCTACCGGTTCGTCCAGCAGCAGAACTCTGGGTTCAGCGCTCAGAGCCCTGGCGATTTCAATCTGCTTTTGAATGCCGTATGGTAGCGATTCTGCAGGGACATCGGCAACAGAAAGCAGGCCCAGAAACTCAAGGACCTCTTCTGTTTTTTCACGAACAAGGTTTTCTTCTTTTCGGGTCAATGGTGTTTTGAACAGGCATCGTAAAAACCCCGAACGGGTGCGGATATGTTGGCCCACCATGACATTTTCCCGAACCGTCATGTTCTTGAACAGCTGAATGTTTTGAAAGGTTCTGGCGATTCCCATTTGAGCTATTTGATGTGGCTTTCTTCTGGTCAACCGCCTGTTCAGAAGGTGTATTTCTCCCGAGGTTGGCTGATAAACACCGGTAATCAGATTCAGAGCCGTGGTTTTACCAGCTCCGTTAGGTCCGATGAGCGAAAAAATCTCGCCTTCCTCTACGTGAAAAGACAATCCACGAACAGCCTGCAAACCACCAAAGGATTTCGATACATTTTTAAGCTCAAGAAAACCGTTCTTTTTATCCACGGCCATCATTTCCCTTTAAATACGGATCAATGAATCACATCTTGTTGAGCAGAATCCGCAGCTCCGATCAAGCTTATGAGCGATGATCGAACACCCGTCTGCTCTTTCGTTCGGTACGTGGCAAAGATCCATGGGGAACGATTTCCACCTGGCAACGCACCAGGATTTTGTGTCGTATGTCATCAGTCACTTTCTGTGCCAGATGGATGTCATCGTTCTCCGAAGCATTCATGCTCCGCTCCACCTTAAGTGTCATCATATCCCTGCCATCTTCCCTGTGGGTGAGATGAACCTGATATTCACTTCCGATGCCGTCGATTTGGCTTAACACATGATCGATTTGGCTCGGGTAGATGTTTACGGCGCGATAGGTGAACATGTCATCGGTGCGACCGAGAATCCGATCGTGCCGGGGAAACGGCAAACCGCAAGGGCACGGTTGATCAAACAAGCATGTAATATCATGGGTACGATACCGGATAAGCGGGCTGGCTTCCTTACATGTGCTTGTCACCACAAGCTCGCCCTTAGTACCCGGTGGCAGCGGGGTCAGGCTTTGCGGATCAATGATTTCAAAAATAAAAAAATCCGCCCAATAATGAATACCCTGGTGCAACTCACAGTCAAGACCGGTTCCGGGCCCATAGAGTTCTGTCAACCCATAGATGTCAAAAATGTGATCGACATTCATCAACTCCTGAATCCGTTTTCTCATGGCATCGCTGTGCCGCTCTGCGCCCAGTATGATCTTTCTTACGTTTATCTTTTCCAATAACTTTCGCCTGTGAATCTCCTCTGCCATTAAAAGGGCCATGGAAGCGGTAGCACAGAACACGGTGGTCTTAAGATCAACCATCATTTCACAATGCATATCCGCATTGGCAGGCCCAAGGGGCACGGTTATGGCGCCGAAACGCTCGGAACCGGCCTGAAAGCCCGCTCCCGCTGTCCAAAGCCCATAACCCACTGCAATCTGCACTCGATCTTGCCTGCCAAGACCCGCAAGCTCATAACACCGGGCGAACATATCGGCCCATAGGTCTATATCCTTTTGAGTGTAACACAATATCTTGCGCTTTCCCGTGGTCCCCGAAGATGCATGAATGCGTACAATATCCTCGAAAGAAGAAGCCCGTAAGGCAAAAGGGTAATCCTGTTGGAGGTCTTCTTTGTCCGTGAACGGAAGATGTTTAAGATCCTCCAGCGAGCGAATATCCTCGGCCTCGACACCGGCTGATTTCAGTTTTTTCCGGTAAAAAGGCGAATTGCGATAAGCATGGTCAAGTGTCCATTTAAGTCCATTTAGTTGAATATCTTCCAGTTGATCCCTGGAAAGGCTATCTGGAATGAATCTCATAACAGACCCCTTTATGTGTTTAGGGCATGGCAAAAACCTGTCTTCTTCCAAAAATGCTCTGCGCCATGCCGACTGCGCCAGTTAAAACCCAAAGGTTATTTAAAAGAAAAAAGCCAGAGCCTCCGAAGAGACCCCGGCTTTTTTTTCGATGAGCCGCGAGCCTCTTCACCAGCCCGTTGTGAAGCGGCTCACGACCTATAATTTGCTTAACGTTTATAAATGGCGGCGAGCACGCTTCATCTGCTGTGCCACCACCAGAAGCATAGATGAATCATCATCTGTTTTCCTTAAAATCGTTGTTTATTTTTAGTTACAAAAGATAAATACCTTTGTCAATACCATAAGGTTTAAAAGCAGAAAACCGCTTTCACCTGTTGTGTATATCCGCTTCGTTTAAGATACGTTTCAAAAAGACGACAGTTTGGTTTTCTTGAAAAATAAGCAAGATGGGATAAGCAGCGGCAATCGCTGGATCCAAAACCTTTCACCGGTGTATGCATGCCCGAAATTCTCTGTGCAGCACCTGCCCATACGTGTTCCATTACAGGCTTTGAACGGGAAAACCACACTTCCCTTATTTCCGCCACTTCTTTAAGATAATCGATATGCCAATGCGGCCGATCCGCCTTTTTGACATGATATCCCACCCTGGCGGCCAACCCACCGGGGGCTGATGCACTTCCAACATATACATAATAGCCGCGTTTAAATCGCTGATCACCCAGCTTTCCGATCCGTATCATACGATCGCAGGCAATGTGCAGGATGAGCGCATAAACCCCATGGTTGTCGTCGAGTTTGCCCTGCAATGAACCTCCGCTATCAAATCAGGATCGCAGCGTTGCGACAAGCCGCATAGGATGCTGCAGCAATTCAAGGGCTGAAACGATACTCGGACACACCACGTCAGCGGCCGCCAGTGTTTCTGCAGCCGCACCTTCTTTTAAGACAACTGCTATTCCCAGAGCCGATTCCTTAAGCATCAATCGATCGTTGCGCCCGTTTCCAATGCAAACGCTGCGAGAAAGACCCAGGTTTTTCACATATTCAAGTTTGCCCAGATCCTGATTTTCCTTTGAAAGGATAGACAGCCTGCAAGGGATCCCTTTTATCCGGGATCTGACTTTGCCGAAGGTATCGGCCGTCAACACATGAATTTCAAGTAACTCAGACAGTGCCGTCAGACATTCTCTGACACCATCAAACAACTCTCCGTCACAGGCCAGGGTGCCGTTATAATCCAGCACCAGGTGTTCGAGATGCAAATCGCAGTAACCTGGAATCTTTATCTCTATCAAGAGGATTCTCCTTTAGTTGTAAGTGACTACGCTTTTCCCAGAAGTTTATCCGGAAAAAGTGGCCCCTTTAAAGGCAGCTGAGGTAAGAACTCAGTTGTAAGTGGGTAAAGTGATCTAAAGTGCCTAAAGTTAAGGTGTCGCTTCGCTCTTTCATTTTAAATAGACCAAATTCCTTAACTTTACCTCCTAGTTACATATATCACATAATAAAATGTCTTGTACGCATCATTTATCAACAACAGAAATTTGCGCCTATTTCTTATACCGCATTAGCTTTCCATACCGATCGATTATCATTTCTATGAATTCGCCCGAGGACAGTTCTTTTTTACTGTGGGTGGCATAATCAATGGTTATATCCGCCCATTGGCGGTATAACCGTTCTCGGCGGGATAGCAGCAAGCTGTAGCATCGGGCAAGTGCCGCATCGTTGGTTTCATCGGGGTCTTTGTTGAAAAAATTTCTCCACAATACCGGTCGCCTGTTTTCTAAATATGCTGCAAGCATTTGATCCTGAACCTCAGGAGGTGTTTCAAGATGCACCACTGTGGTGAGCCTTCGAAGGTTCGTTAATATTTCGTCTCCAACGTAAATGACGCTGCCCGTGGTATCGATAACCAGGTTGCTCCATGATGTTCCACCGAAATTGTCTATCATAGATAAGATGTCGGCAAGAACGGATTTTTCATAGGATAAATATTTCGATTCCCGCCTCCTGTAACCGTCCTCATATGGGAATCCCATCCATTGCCCGACTTCCAGTCGCCGGCCATCGGGTCCGTTCAGTTCACATGCGAGCCTCTGCTCGATCATGTCGTCACAATAAAATGCTTTGAAACCATCTTCGACCAGTTTTTTACTCCAGTGCGATTTACCGGAACCGGACATGCCAATCAATGAAAGGCGCATAATGAAAAAAACCCTCTTATATTCAGCACCGTGGAAACATCCCCCGCAGCCTTCTTACAGAAAAAAACCGAAATCCCTTCTGCGGAACCCGCACATTCTGTTTCTTAAACAAAAAAACAATAGCTACTTTGTCAGGCAACTCTCATTTGGCGTGCGTTTTGTAAAGCAGCCGATTTACCTAAAGAAGTAATACATTTTTTATCGGTACCAGAGAAAAAATTCAAGAGGTTTGCCTAAAATTTCATTCGCCTTAAAAAACCATTGGCGGTTTTACAATAAAATAGGGTGCGAAACTTGAGTTCTGTTTTTTTCCCAATTAAGCTACATCCTTCAGCCTGCTGGATGTAAGGCGCACTGATTCGCTGAAAACAAGCTACACTTCAAAATGCAATAATTACAGCTCATGGTCTGAATTTTACAGAGAATTATTTGCGGCTGTTTCTGGAACTTGTTTTCGAATCGAAAATACTATATTTATGATAACAATGGAAACAAAACAAAAACATTCCAAATCCCCCGTGCACATGGCCGAAGAAAGTGCTGAAAAAAAACTTAAGCGCCTGCGCTATGACGTCGATGCCATTGATCAGAAGATCGTCTCTCTGCTGATCGAGCGGCAGAAAAAGATTGAACAGGTAGTGGCTCTGAAAAAAGCTCATCAATTGCCGGTCTACCATCCGGCCAGAGAGGAAAATCTCATAACGCAAAGACGGGATCAAGCCCGAAAGGCCGGGCTCGATCCGGATTATCTGGAAGAGCTTTTCAGATTGATCCTTCGTAAATCAAGAACCGAGCAAGCTGCCTACATGGCAGGAAAGGGTATTCGAGCTGGATCGACCGTGCTGATTGTCGGAGGCAACGGAAGCATGGGGCGATATTTTCGTCGTTGGTTTCAGGATGCGGCCTATCGCGTCCGGGTACTGGATCGTAAAGATTGGCAGCGGGCAAAAGAGCTGTGCAGCGGTGCTAACCTGGCTCTGATCTGTGTGCCCATTGAAACTACCGTGGATGTCATTTCAAAACTTGGACCATATCTTTCTTCTGACTGTGTCTTAGCCGATATAACAAGCATAAAGGGCCCCCCGATGGAGGCCATGCTTAAGGCCCATCAGGGACCGGTGATCGGTTTACATCCACTGTTCGGCCCGACAACCTCAACCATGGACAAGCAGATCATTGTAGCTACCTTAGGCAGAAACCCCTCTGCATGCCAGTGGTTGATCGACCAGTTTACGTCCTGGGGTAGCATAGTTGTGAAATCAAGCGCCCGGGAGCATGATGAGATCATGGATATCGTACAAAGCCTGCGGCATTTCGCCACGTTCGCCTTTGGTCAGTTTCTTTGCCGAAAACGAGTCGATTTACAGCGTACACTGGAATTCTCAAGCCCGATCTATCGGTTGGAGCTGGGAATGGTTGGCAGGCTTTTCAACCAGGACCCTTCGCTTTATGCGGAAATCATTTTCGCCTCCCCTAAGCGGTTGAACCTGCTGAAAGACTATCTTGCATCCATCAATGAAAACCTTGAAATGATAGAAAATGGGGACAAGGATGCTTTTTGCGAGGCATTCAGGAAGATCGCTGAATGGTTCGGCCCGTTCAGCGAGCAAGCCATGCGGGAAAGCACGTACTTGATCGATAAATTGATCGAGCGGTTTTAACTAAGAGCGCAAGTAAAAGTCCTGGATTCTTTTTGACCGGGGATCGAGGTTTGTAAGCCCGTATTCTTCCGCCCATTTCATGGCCTGCAAAAATTCTTCCGCTGTTATTCCTCTGGCAATTTCAGGGAATTCGAAAGCCCGGTAATCCACATGATACTGAGCCATGATGTTGACATATGTTGATTTGGGAAGAGCTTCAGCCACCCACTTGACGAATTTTTCGGTACCGGCAACGCCATTTGGCATGACCAAATGCCGTATCATCAACCCCTTCAATGCAATACCGTCATCATCAACGGTATGCAGGCCAACCTGTCGATGCATTTCAAGGATCGCCTTTTGGGTCACTTCCGGATAATCCGATGCCTCGGCCGAGTACAAAGCCGCTTTCTCAGGATCCGTGTATTTCATGTCCGGAAGATAAATATCAACGATCTGGTCCAAAATCTTAACAATTTCAACACGTTCATAGCCGCTAGTATTGTAGACAAGAGGAATCTTCAGCCCCTTTTGATATGCAATTCGTGTTGCATTTAGGATGTTGGGCATCACATGGGTTGGGGTGACCAGATTAATATTATGGCAGCCGATTCTTTGTAGAAACAGCATCATATCTGAAAGCGCATCGTCTGTTATCTGTTTTCCCTCGCCCCGGTGGGCGATGGGCCAATTTTGACAGAACACACAGCGAAGGTTGCAGTTTGAAAAAAAGATCGTACCTGATCCGCCGTGACCCACCAGCGATATCTCCTCTCCGAAGTGTGGTTGTGCCACGTAAACCATGACCTCAGACGGTGCCCGGCAAAAACCGCGCTCACCCCTGAGCCGGTTTACACCGCATTCACGGGGACAGAGCCGGCACTCCTCGAAGATGGCATAGGCCTCCTCGATACGCTCTTTAAGTCGCCCCTGTTGTTCCAATATGGCATAAGCAGGCACCCACTTTTGTTTTTCTTTAAAAGAGGCGCTGAGACAACCGGGGGCGACAAACAGCGAGCTTCCCAACAACAGGGATTGTTTGATGAACTGGCGCCTTGAGATTTTCATATGAAAAATCTCCTTACGGCTAAAAGAATGGTTGCTATTCTTTTAAAACCTCCTCCCTGCCGAAGTCCCGCTTCAACTCGCCACCAGATGCTTCAAAGGCTGCAATCCATCTCTCAACTCTATTTTTCCCGTACTCCTTTTTCCATGCCGCAACGATTATGTTCACCGGAATATCCGCATAACTTCCATGATCTTCAATGTACTCCATAAATCGTTTTTTCTCTAAATTATAGGGCTGAAAAATGGAATCTTCCCGACCATTAAAATCAAGCGGCGGCACCTGATGGCGCCTGCATAGTTCTATGTTAAAGGCAGGGGTTGCCTTCACCCATTTACCATCCAGGTAAAATTCAGTGTAACCGTGATATACGAATCGGTCCGATCCGATATACTCAATGAGCTGACGGGTTGCCAGATGGTTTCTAACCGTAGCAAAGCCTACCCGGGAAGGAATGTCCAATGCTCTTCCAAGAGCACACAGCAATGTGGCCTTGGCAACACAGTAACCCCGGCCCTTTTTCAAAATCTCACTGGCACGGTAGTGTTCCGGCAAATGGAATGGTGAATACGGATCGTACCATATTCCATCCCGTACTGCATAATAGAGTTTTACCGCCGATTCAACCGGCGAATCTTTTATGGTACCAACGGTTTTCCTTGCAAATTGGATGATCGACTCATGATCACTGTCGATGATAGCAGTAGGCAAGAGGTACATCTCAAGGCGTGGGTTCATCTCTACCGCCTGGAAGTTAAATGCAACAGTAGCATAAAACAATAATGGAAACTTGTCATTTTACTATGAACTACCGTTCATTTATCCCTGCTATTTTAATCGCTAGCAGCGAAAATATAATGCATATCAGAAAAAAAGAAAGAAATGATTGGTTGATCTACCCTAACAGTTCCCAAATTATTCGGCAATAGGTTTCCACTCCTTTTAGAAGTATATCTTCATTAAAGTCAAATTTCGGATTGTGAATGGGAGCCGCTCCCTGTTTGCCGACGCCAAGAAAAAAGAAACATCCCTCTGTCTTCTCCAGGAAAAAGGACATATCCTCCCCTCCCATGGTAGGCTCCGGTTCAATGACGCGGTCTTTGCCGACAACCAGTGATGCACAATCCCGCACCACTTGAGCCATCCCAGCGTGATTTACCGTGGGAGGGTACCCTTGCTTAAAATCAAGCTCATAGGTGGCATCCATAGCCTTGCAGATACCGTTTATGATTCTTTCCAGCCTCTGGGGCCAGGAGAGCCAAACATTTCTGTCGAAAGTTCGTGTGGTGCCGGACAACTTCGCTTCTGCCGGAATAACATTGAAGGTTGTACCTGCGTGAAAGCTACAGACAGAGACCACCGTCGGCTGCAAGGGATTCATATGCCGGCTGGTTATCCTCTGAAGAGCATTTACTACCTGCGTTCCCACCTCCAGGGCATCCACACACAGGTGAGGCATGGCTCCATGGCCTCCCTTTCCGATTATTCTTAGATCAAAACGATCCATCGCAGCCATCACCGGCCCGTCTCTCACGCCGATGTAACCTTCTGGAATACCCGGCCAAACATGGCAGCCAAAGCAGTAATCCACTTTCGGGTTGTCCATGATCCCTTCTTCGATCATTGGTTTCGCCCCACCGGGCCCTTCCTCTGCAGGTTGAAAAACGAACTTTATGGTGCCTTTGAGGTGTTTCTTAATTTCGTTGAGAATCCTTGCGGAGCCAAGAACCATGGCCATGTGGGCATCGTGCCCGCAGGCATGCATAGCCCCCTTATGAGTGGAAGCAAATGGCAGATTGGTTTCCTCATCAACAGCAAGGGCATCCATATCGGCCCGCAGCATCACCGTTTTACCCGACTTTTTTGTATCAAGAAGACCGACAACACCGTATTTGGCGATACCACATTTAACGGCCAGGCCTTCTTTTTTCAGGAAATCGACGATATATACAGATGTCTTTTTTTCAGTATAGGCCGGTTCCGGGATACGATGCAGCTCCCGGCGTGTTTGGACAATTAGATCTTTATGCTTTCGAACCAATGCCCTGAAATCCATCGGTGTTGGACCTCCTTTGAGAAAACGCACCAATTAGCTTTTTGAAAAAATGTCCCGCACCGGTGAGATTCCCTTATTTCCCGGTTCCAAACAAAAATCTCACCGGTAGCAGGACCATACAATCCATAGCCGTGGTTTTTCAAAAGGCCAAAATGTTATGACAAAGCAAGTATGACATGACTTGATGCGCAGTTTCAATCACATTTACCTCATTGCCTCTAAAAGATCAAAGGGGGTGGTATCGTGTCTCTCCGCTGTTTTTTTCATCTTATCTTCGGGGGTTGCTTGTATGCCGGCATCTGCCAGGTTCTTCAATGCCGTTTGTAAATTTAGATTATATTTAGCACAAACTTCGGTGATCGTCATCTTGCCGAGCCCAATGGGTTTTTGACCCTCTAAGGCCGAGTCTGCAGCAGAGGAATTTTTACCTGTCGATGATAGAAATGGAGTGTAAGAGGCCGGAGATGCGGCGATTAATTTCACCTTCCTCTCAGGCTTCATCGCAAGATATACCTGCTGGGGGGATATCCCGTTTAAGCGGGCCACATCCTTTATCTTCTGATTTTCATTTTCGAATCGTATCCCGGCTTTCTTAAGCCGCTCCTTGGCATCGATGAGATCGAATCCCTGCCTTTTGGCAAGAGTTCGCAAAGAGGACAGTTCTGCATGCCCGTACGGAGGCTCGCCGTATTTCTTGGCAGCAGCCTCTTTAATGGTGTCGCTTAAATCTATCACCCACTGAAAGGGCGGCATTGCGAAGTAAGTTCCTATGGTAAATAGAGCCGTAAGTAGAAGTGCCACATTGAATTCTCGGGTAAAGATTTTCAGTTGCTTTGCCCTGTTTTTTAAATATGTCATAATCGGGTTCCAGTTGTAATAAATATGAAGAAAGATCGAGATAAGGAAAAGCAGCCCGTTTATCATGTGAATGTTGGTCCATTGTTCCTTGCTCAACCCCCAAAGCCGCCAATCCGCCCAGTAGGCGATTCGCCCTTGTGGGACTATATAGAGAATGAAGCTGCTTATCAGGATGATGGTAAAAGACAACAGAGCCGTTAATGAAGTGATTCGCCTTATGTTCATATTGGTATTTCCTTCTTTATTTTAAATATGCAACAACGCTTTTGCACAAGCAATGAGTATGCCACGGAAGCAGAAATTTTTGGTATATGTTCATAAGCCTTTGAATATAGATTATTTTTTTGATCTACAGCAAAACCCCAAACCAATATGAAATTGTTTACAAAATACCCGGTTAAACCATTGAAACCATCAAAACTGTATAAAAAACACCCAATATAGAGGGGCAATGGTAAGGCGCGGAGGCAATGGGGGAAGACACCAACCCAGGTCACCTAGAATCGTTGATGAGTTGTATGCAATCTTGATAACCTTTATAACTTGTGGTATTTTTATACAACATGAAACAATATGTGATCGATGAACTTAGGACCGAAGATTACGAAAAAATAAAGAGATACTTTAATGATAATCTTGGAGCCGGTGGTATTGATGGGATCTATTGGATTCCCATTGAGCCGGATTTGCTTACCCAAAAGCAGGCTGTGCATACTCAATGCCAGCCGCTTTATTTTATGGTGGATCTCAAACCAGACCGTCTGTGTTGTGAGTTACTGGTAAGAACCCAATACAGGGTAAGATGCAGTTGTATCGATTATGCAACAGACAGCCAGCGCAACTGGCTGATTCGATATATTGACTGCATCCTGAACAAACTGAACATAACGGCCTGAGGCGGTTTTCACTGAATCAAATTGCTGATTAGCAGGACGGCTGACTAACACCAGACTCTGCTTCCGGCTTTAAGCTCCTTGAGGGTAAAGTCACGATTTGCGGGCGTTACAATGATACGTACCCTATTTGTGGTGATATGGACAGTGTTTGTGACCATTCTTTTCGGCAGTATTGCCATTATGGGGTCATTTTTCGACCGCACCGGCAAATTTCCCCATTTGGTTGCCAGAAGCTGGGCACGGTCCATCCTGTTCGCCTCGCGGATCAAGGTGACTGTCAGAGGGCTTTCCAATATTGACCCCGGCAGGTCTTATATATTCATGTCGAATCATCAGAGTAATTTCGATATTCCGGTTCTGCTTGCATATTTGAAAGTCCAGTTCCGCTGGCTTGCGAAAGCGGAGCTTTTCAGGATACCTCTGTTCGGCATTGCCATGAAGCGCGCAGGATACATCAGTATCGACCGGTCGGACCGCAGATCCGCTTTTGCCAGCCTTAAAAAAGCAGCCGAAACCGTTAAGAACGGTGTTTCGGTCCTCATATTTCCTGAAGGCACGCGCAGCAGGGACGGCAGCATTAGACCATTTAAAAAAGGCGGTTTTGTGTTGGCCATCGATTCAGGAGTGCCTATTGTTCCGGTTGTCCTGCATGGTACATGGTCTATCATGCCCAGGGACAAGCTTCGAATCGAATCCGGAAACGTAATGCTCGAGATTACCGAACCCATCGATACCTTAAATTTTACCCGAAAAACAAAAGACGCTCTTATGGAGAAAGTCAGGGGCAGGATTTGCGATAGATTTGAAAAAGGTAAAAACATCCCGCCATGAGATTAAAAATTATCCCTCTAGGAGGCCTTGGGGAAATCGGCCTGAACATGATGGTGTTTGAATACGGCAACACGATGTTTGTTGTCGATGCCGGGCTGATGTTCCCAGAGGATTATATGCTGGGGGTAGATTACGTTATCCCCGACATGAGTTATATCAAAGAGAAGAGCGCAAAGATTTCCGGTATCGTTCTTACCCATTCCCACGAAGACCACATAGGAGCGCTTCCCTACCTGCTGAAAGAAATTGATACGCCCGTTTTCGGAACCCCTTTCACGCTGGGGATCGTAAAACACAAGCTTGGAGAATTCGAAGTTCAGGCTACGGGCGGCCTGCATGAAATACGACCTGGAGAAAAACTCAAAATCGGGGAATTTGAACTCGAATTTATTCGGGTCAGCCACAGTGTTGTGGATGGTATTGGTCTTGCCGTTCAAACTCCTTATGGAAGAATTATCCATACCGGAGATTTCAAAATCAGTACCACACCCATAAAAGGGATGACAACCGATTCCAGAGCGTTTGCGAAATACGGCGAACAGGGGGTTTTGGCCCTGCTGTCGGACTCCACCAATGTGGAGAAAGAGGGCCACACGATTTCTGCAATAGAAATTGGAAATACCATTGCCAAGATCACGGAAGCCAGTAAAGGGCGGATCATTATATCTCTTTTTTCTTCAAACATCGCCCGCATTCAACAGATAGTTAACATCGCAAACGCGCGCCGTCGTAAGGTGGTGTTTAATGGGAGAAGCATTGAAATAAGCATCGATATCGCCCGCAGCCTTGGATATATTCATATTCCTAACAGCCTGGAAATTGACATAAGCGAAATCGACGACTATCCGGATGATGAAATCGTCATCATCACCACCGGCAGCCAGGGAGAACCCATGTCCGCGCTTGCACGTATGGCCGATGGAAATCATCGGCAGATCAAAGTTAGGAAGGGAGATACGGTGGTTCTCTCTTCAAAATTTATTCCCGGTAACGAAAAGGCCATCGCAAACATCATCAATAAGCTCTATAAACTGGGTGCGGACGTCATATATGAAAAGATATCGGCCATTCATGTTTCGGGCCATGCGTTTCGAGATGAACTGAAGACGATGATTCGGCTCACCAAGCCACGATTCTTCATACCCATCCATGGCGAATACCGACACCTGATTCTCCATGCCCGACTGGCCGAAGAGATGGGGATCGCAAAGCACAGGATTCTTCTGGCCGAAAACGGTAAGGTGATCGAATTCGACGAATCGGGTGCAAGACTAAACGGTGAGATCGTAACCGGCAGAGTGTTGATCGACGGGAAAGGAATCGGTGATGTGGGCAGAAGTGTGCTCAAGGAAAGGAGAATTCTATCTGAAGATGGACTTGTAGTGGTGAAAATGGCATTTGACGAGGAAACCGGTGTAGTGATCTATGGACCTGAGATCGACTCGCGAGGATTTGTATTTGAAACAGAAACCGGACATCTGCTTGATGACGCCATATGCGTGATCCTGGAAGTCGTTGAAGAGGTGGGCACCGAAGAGATCAAGCGGGTTCAGATCATCAAAGACAAGGTTCAGAAAGCGTTGAGGCAGTATTTTTACTTTACCATAGGCCGACGGCCGGTTATATTACCGTTCATCATAGAGGTATGAGCGCTTTATTATCGAGGGTTTCTCATGCGTAAAGAGATTGCCGGCATTTGCCTTTTTTTTATGGTGATTTTCTCATTGATGAGTCTTTTATCTTACAGCGCGGCCGATCCTTCCTTTTTCAACCCCAAAGCTATGCAGAAGATTCAGAATCTGTTCGGGCTGTTGGGATCCTATTCGGCTGGAACACTTATTGGGCTTTTTGGTCTGGGAGCGTTCTGGATTCCCATCCTGCTTCTTTTTTTAAGCATTCACTTCTTCTGCAACCAGCCGGCAAAGAAGTTGGTTTCAACTATCGCTGGTGGGATTCTGCTTGTTCTTGCAACCGGCAGCCTGATGGCCCTGCACAAGCCTTCCTATGTTCTTTTGGGCACCAGATTCCCCGCAGGCGGCCTTATCGGCCTTCCCGCAAAATCGATTTTGATCCAATACACGAACATCATCGGATCCTCCGTTATTCTGATTCTGTTATGGATGATCGGGTTTATTCTCGTTACCGGATTTTCCCTTATAAACCTCTTCAATCGTTCATGGAAGATGGGTAATTATCTTAAAGAGCGCATCGTCACCCTTTTTTTCAAATGGAACGAGCGCCGGAAAAAAACCCGAAAACTGGCCCGTTTTCGCCAGGAACAGGCGTTGAAGAAAAAAAGAAAAATTAAAATAAAAAAGCCTCCTCCCGGCTCCGTTAAAACAGCTCCGGTTCCTAAACAGGACGTGTTTGAATTCATGAATGTGGATAGCGGTTTTAAGATGCCGTCCTTCAATTTGCTGGATGCTCCGGAAAGAAAACCCGCGGCCGCCGATGAGCAGAACCTGCGAATGCAGTCCAGGCTGCTGGAGAAGAAGCTGTCCGATTTCGGTGTCAGCGGTGAGGTGGTGGCGGTAACGCCCGGACCCGTGGTGACCACGTTCGAATACGAACCGGCTGCCGGGGTTAAAATCAATAAGATCATCAACTTAACCGACGATCTGGCATTGACCTTAAGGGCGGCAAGCATACGTGTGGTGGCGCCTATTCCGGGTAAAGCGGTTATCGGAATCGAAATTCCTAACCTTGTCCGAGAGACCGTAAGGTTTAAGGAAATTGTTTCTTCAGGGGCTTTCGAGAAATCCAAATCAAAGCTGACTATCTGTCTGGGAAAGGATATCGTCGGAAACCCTGTGGTTACGGATCTGGATAAAATGCCTCACCTGCTTATCGCAGGCGCCACAGGTTCCGGCAAGAGTGTGGCGCTTAATGCGATGATCTGCAGCCTTTTGTATAAATCCATACCGGATGATGTGCGTTTGATCATCATCGATCCAAAACGCATTGAACTTTCCATCTATGACGGGATCCCCCATCTAATCACACCTGTTGTAACGGATGCCAAGAAAGCCACTCATGCGCTTTTTTGGGCTGTCAAAGAAATGGAACAGCGATACGAGCTTCTCTCGGAAAGACAGGCCCGTAACATTTACCAGTATAATACCAAAGTGGCAAAAGAATCTTCAGACGACGGTAAGCGCTTGCCTTATATCGTCATAGTCATCGATGAACTAGCCGATCTGATGATGCTGGCCTCAAGAGATGTGGAGATTGCGCTCACCAGGCTTGCCCAGATGGCAAGAGCAGCCGGTATTCATCTTATCCTTGCCACTCAGAGGCCTTCGGTAGACGTGCTTACCGGGGTTATCAAAGCCAATTTTCCGACTCGCCTGTCTTTTCAGGTGTCATCCAAGACAGACTCCCGCACCATTCTTGACACCAATGGTGCAGAGAATCTTCTTGGAAACGGCGACATGCTCTTTTTACCTCCAGGCACTGCAAAAATTCAAAGGATCCACGGGGCGTACATCTCCGAAGCGGAGCTCACAAGAATCACGAATTTTTTAAAAACCCAGAAAAAACCCGAATATGACCCATCGGTAACAAAACACCCTGTCGAAGATGAAAAAGCGGCGGATACCGATGGGTTTGACGAGAGGTATGATGAAGCGGTCGCGCTGGTAACCAGAACAGGTCAGGCGTCCATATCCATGATTCAACGACACCTTCGGATCGGGTACAACAGAGCCGCGAGAATCATAGAAGTAATGGAAAAGCAGGGTATTGTGGGGCCCTCGGATGGGGTCAAGCCAAGAGAGGTACTGGTTACAGGATACGATAAGATGCCATGATCTTTTTTTCTTCTCAGCCACCATGTCGATTGACAGCTCCTTGATAAAAAGAATAAAAGGTTTTCTTGATGAAGAGGAAGGCCGACGCTTATACGAAATCGCCCTTACAGCCAGCATTAAGGGGCCGTGCCTTGAAATCGGCGGGTACTGCGGCAAATCCACCGTCTATATAGGTGCTGCCTGTAAAGAAAACCGGCAGATCCTTTTCTCCGTCGATCATCATAGGGGCTCCGAGGAACACCAACCGGGGCAGGAGTATTTCGATGCCAGGGTATTCGACCCAAAAGCCAACCGAGTGGATACCTTTCCTGCATTTAGAAAAACCCTTGAACTTGCCCAACTGGAAGATACCGTTATTCCCATCGTATGCAGCTCCGAATTGGCAGCGCGTTGCTGGACCACCCCTTTGAGCCTGATCTTCATAGACGGAGGCCACAGTTACAAGGCCGCGTATACAGATTACAGCGCCTGGGCAGGCCATGTAATGCCGGAAGGATACCTGCTGATACACGATATCTTCGAGGATCCTGCCAAAGGTGGACAGGCGCCGTATCGTATCTACAAGCTGGCTTTGGATTCAGGCCTGTTTCGTCCCCATCCCAAAACCAAAACCCTGGGGGTTCTTCAAAGAAACCCATGCCCTGCTTCTCCCTCCAACCCTTAAATGCACCGCTTAATATGGTACAACTTGGGTGATCCTTAAAAGTCAATTTACCGAATAATCGCCTCAAGCTTTTCACCTCATTACCGATTATATGACCGTAAGAGAAGATTGAACCGGGGCGCTAATCGTCTGTGACATAGGCTTAAGCGTCATGAAATGTGAGACCGCCGGCGGCATATTTTTACATGCGGATAAACCCCAGATCGCATATGGGCAAGGAGCCTGAATGGATTTTGCTTCCTTTATCGGCATTCTTTCGGGTGTGGGACTTATTGTTGGTGCGATTTTTTTAGGTGGAGACGTCTATAACTTCGTCAATGTGCCAAGTTTGATGATCGTTTTGGGAGGCACCACAGCCACTACCCTTTTGACGTTTCAGTTCAAAGATGTGGCCAACGCCTTTCGGGCAGCCTATTTCGTGTTTACCCAGGAAAAAGAAGATCCCAACCAGATGGTCGCCACCATGATAAGGCTCTGTCATATCAGCCGCCGGCAGGGGATTTTGGAGCTTGGGGATATAAAAACCAAATCTCGATTCCTGAAAAAAGCGTGCGATCTGATTGCAGACGGCTCTTCTGAGGAGGTGATCCGCCAGGCATTGCGCACCGAGATCGATTCTCTCAAAATGCGGCATTACGTTGTGCAGGATGTTTTCAGAAAAATGGGAACTTATTCACCGGCCTTCGGGATGCTGGGCACTCTGATCGGGCTGATCCAGATGTTGAGCAAAATGCATGATCCCTCAACCATCGGACCTGCCATGGCGGTGGCGCTGCTTACCACCTTTTACGGTTCTCTTCTGTCCACAATGTTTTTCCTGCCCATTGCCGGTAAGCTTAGAGCAAGAACCGTTCTTGAGGTCATCAATCTTGAAATCATGTTTGAAGGGGCCATATCCATCCTTGAGGTCAACAACCCGTTGATCGTTTATGAAAAGCTTTCATCATACATACCGGCACGGCTAAGGAAGCCACTGGCAGCCATGAGGACGGCTTAAAATGGAACCGGACGGAAATTCAAACGACATATATTCGGAAAAATCGCACAAGGCGGACTGGATTGTCACATTTGCCGATCTGATGACGTTGCTGCTGGTCTTTTTCGTTCTTCTTTATTCAATTTCAACACTAAACCTGGAAAAATTCAAAAATGCCATCAAATCCATTCAGGTCAGTCTGGGGGAGACCAATCCAAAGATCGGTTTGCTGGATCTGGTCAACGTGCCGGAAGCAAAGGACATGAACTTCGTCATCGAGAACTTAACCGGGCTTCGCTCCAGAGAGCAGGAGATGATCAAGACCATCAATGAGTTTATCGATGGAAAAAATCAGAGTGAAAACATTATCGTGTATTCCAAGGCGGGGAAAATTATCATCCAGGTTCGAGGAAAGGTTCTTTTCGGCTCAGGATCTGCAAAATTTAACGAGGCGGCCATTCCTATTTTGGATGAAATTATCGATATTATCCAGACATATCCGGAATACAATGTTAATATCAAAGGTCACACGGACGACATTCCCATATCGAATAAACAGTACCCTTCCAATTGGGAGCTGTCGGCAATTAGGGCAACCACGGTTTTAAAACATCTGATTTCAGGTGGGGTGGATCCCCTTCGGCTCACGGCGACCGGCTATGCAGAATTGTTTCCCATCGTGCCCAACGATACACCTGAAAACAGAGCAAGAAACAGGAGGGTTGAATTTGTTCTGGAGAAAAAAACAGAAAGATAGGAACACCGAAATATTCTCTTTTGAAACCAGAGAACGGCGGAAATTTTTTCGGGTTCAGCCTTCAGCAGACGCTCCGATAACGTTTGTTTTGGATGGAAAAGAAGTCAAGATTAATGATATCGGCGCTGCTGGATTATCTTTCAAAAACGACCAGTTCAAATACGGGGATCGGTTTAGTACAACTATTGAACTGCCCGGTGTCGGTCCTGAGATTGAAACAGATCTTCTGATCGTAGCGGTTGATACAAATGGATTCTGTCATTGCACTTTTAAAGGAATTACAAAAGACGCCACAGAGAGGATTCATCAATATGTGTTGAAAAGACAAAAGGAGATCCTCCAGGAAAGAAAAAAGAAACGGCTGAACCAGGGGACGATCATAGAATTGAAAACCGATACCCCTGACGATATAGATTGATATACGATAAGCCTGTTATCGTGAAAACCGCCATCCCGGGTGTGTACAAAAAGAACTGACAGGTCCTTAAACACATCTCTCCTTTTTACCCAACCTTGACATAAAAAGCCCTTGACGAATCCTGGTCACTGACGGTAATTGAAAATCCTATCAACAGAAACAAAAAATTCCACAGCCGGTGACCCCAATGCGCGCAAACCATTTTCTGCATGGCACATTGAACGGTTGTCTGGTGCTGGATCTGTCCAGGCTGCTTCCAGGCCCTTACTGCTCCATGATCCTTGCCGATCACGGCGCCCGGGTTATTTGTATCGAGCATAAGCGGTTCAAGGAAGATTATACGTCCGCTGCCGCCAGAGGTATTCATAGAAACAAGGAGCATATGACGCTAGATCTTAAAACCGAAAAGGGGAAAAAGATATTCTTTGCGCTGGCGGAAAAAGCGGATGTCATTCTTGAAACCTTTCGACCCGGTGTCGTGGAGCGACTGGGAGTAGGGTATCATCAGATTCGAAACGTAAACCCCAAAATTATATATTGCTCGCTTACCGGTTACGGTCAGCAAAGTCCACTGAAGGAGCTTGCCGGTCATGATATCAATTATCTGGGCCATAGCGGCATTTTGTCCATTATCTGTTCGGAAGACGGTATCCCCTGTGTGCCGGGCATTCAGGTGGCCGATATTGTCGGCGGGCTTAACGCTGCCATCGGAATTACCCTTGCGCTGTATTCAAGGGAGAAAATCGGCAAAGGGCAATATATCGACATCGCAATGACGGATAGCTGCCTTGCCATGCTCCCCGTTGTCGTCGGGATGATCTGGGGCCGTGGACAATTTTCACCCAGAGCTGCGGCATTGGTGTATCAAAAGTATGCCTGCTATAACATTTATAAGACGGCCGATGGAAAATACCTTACAGTTGGTGCCCTGGAGCCGCGGTTCTGGGAAACGATTTGTCAGTATTTTCAAGTTCCAGAATATATTCCCTTGCAATACAGCGAGGAGAGGAGAACAGAAATCATCAATTTTCTAAGGGCGAAATTTTTGGAAAAAACCCGGGATGAATGGATGAAAATTTTTTTTAACAAGGATGCATGTCTCGGGGCAGTGCTCAGCATAGCAGAAGCTCTTAACAGTGAACATACGAAAGGCAGGAAGATGGTGACAGAGATGGATTCGGACGAAAGAGGTTCCGGAAATGCGCTTGGGATTCCGATCAAACTTTCCGAAACACCGGGGTCGTTGAGAACTTGCGCTCCTGAATTTGGTGAACATACCCGTACCATTCTCAAAGAGCTGGGATATTCCGAGCAGGATATTGCGCGACTCGAGTTGGAGGAGGTTGTCTGATGTCTGAAGTACCGCCGGGGCGGCTTCGAATCTGTATTTTAAGCTATCGGGGCAATCCTCACTGCGGTGGCCAAGGGATCTATATCAGGTATTTGAGCCGAGCCTTAAAAGATCTGGGTCATCAGGTGGATGTGGTTTCAGGCCCCCCATATCCAAGGCTGGATGACGGTGTTCGGCTCTTTAAGCTTCCCTCTCTTGATCTTTACAACCCGCAGAACCTTTTTAGAATGCCCTCCCTGCGTGAGCTTTCCAATCCAATCAATCTGATCGAATGGCTGGAAGTCTCTACAATGGGATTTCCGGAGCCAAGAACCTTTGGTATCAGAGCCCGTAGATTTCTAAATGGAACATATCACAGATACGATATTATACACGACAACCAGAGCCTTTCTTACAGTATCGGATGCATCAGGAGAATAATGCCGACCATTGCAACGATCCACCATCCCATCACCATCGATCGGGATCTGGCGATAAGATCGGTCAGCTCATTTTGGCACAAGCTAAAGCAGCTTCGATGGTACTCCTTTGTCGGCATGCAGAAGCGGGTATCAAGAGCACTTCCGTGCATCATCACCGTTTCAAACCGAGCGCGAGAGGATATCAGCCAGGCGTTTCGCATTCCGCGGGAAAAATTCAGGGTCATACCAAACGGCATCGATACCGCCCGGTTTTGCCCGAGCCCCGGGATAAGAAGACAGGGGGTGATCGCATTGAGCGGTGCGGATATGCCTCTTAAAGGTTTGAAATACCTGCTCAAAGCCGTTGCCAAAATATCGGGAAGAAGGAAAATTCGCCTCACGATTGTGGGAAGGCCTCCGAAAGATGCCCACATACTGAAAATCGTCAAAGCACTTGGTCTTCAGGGCTCTGTGAATTTTACCGGAACCGTCAGCGATTCTAGGCTGGCTGATCTATACTCAAGAGCGGCTGTTGCGGTGATCCCCTCGGTATACGAAGGTTTTGGCTTTCCCGCCGGGGAAGCCATGGCTTGTGCAACTCCGGTGATCAGCACAACAGCCGGAGCCCTGCCGGAACTGGTAGGTGATGCCGGTTTGCTGGTTCCCCCTGCTGATTCCGATGCTCTTGCACATGCCATTGTTGATCTTCTGGATCACCCACAAAAAGCCGCAAGTATGGGGCAGGCGGGCTTTAACCGGATTCACAGACGGTTTACCTGGCAGAAGGCAGCCCGGCAATATGTTGAAGCATATCAGGAGGTCATTTGTGATTACCATCGACTTCAATAGGCTTCCCATCGTTGCAGGCAGCCGGATTCTGGATGTAGGCTGTGGTGAGGGACGGCACACCGGCGAGGCTGTGCGGTTTGAGAACGTTTTCGTCATCGGCACGGACATCGAATATGACCATGTAATCAAAACTAGAAACAGATTGAAACTTCACGAAACTCTTGGCAGCATCCGCGGCCTGTGGGGGCTCGCCGTCTCCGATATTCATTGTCTTCCCTTTCCGGATCGATCTTTTGATATTGTCATATGCTCCGAGGTGCTGGAACACGTTAAAAACCCCAACAGGGCGATAAAGGAACTGAGCCGGGTTTTGAAGCCGCAAAAAGTGCTGGGCATAAGCGTTCCCAGATACCTGCCGGAACGGATCTGCTGGGCCCTTTCTGATCGATACCATTCGACCCACAACGGACATGTTCGAATCTACAAGAAGGAAAAACTGGTGAGCCTGCTGGAATATCATCGGTTTAAGCTGCTGGGCTGTCACTATGCCCACAGCCTGCACAGCCCCTACTGGTGGCTTAAGTGTGCCCTGGGTTTATCGAGTGATAACTGCTCTTTGCTTAAAGGGTATCACCGCCTGCTTGTCTGGGACATCATGAAGCGACCCTGGATCACGCAATTTGTCGATAGACTGCTTAATCCCGTGCTGGGGAAAAGCATCGCTCTTTATTTTCAAAAGAATTGATTTTTCTATTTCGTCAAAACAAAGGCTCCCCCACCGCAGTCCAATAGGGCAAAGCGACCAGCAGCACTACCAGGAAAGCAACCACTGTCATCAAAGCTCCAAACCGGAAAATCTCCGGTGCACTCAAATACCCGCGTTCATACACTACCAGAGACGAAGCGCTTTGGGCCGGGTAGTAGAGCACTGAATCCCCGGCTATCATGACGATAAGACCGCAGAGCAACGGATTCAGGCCGGTGGCTTTTCCAATGGCCATGGCAACGGGAATGGTGATGGCCAGGAAGCCCGTAATGTTGGGTATCAGCAATCGCACAAAGGCAGCACACACAAGCAACACAATCACAACCAGAAGCGGCTGTTTCGTTAACAGGGGAACATGGTTCAGGATGGTGTCTGCAATCCAGGCCCCGGTTCCGCTTTTAATGATCGCATTGGCCAAAGACAAAGAGGTTGCCAGCACGAAAAAATTCGACCATCCGAAGCTTCTTTCAAACTCTTTCCATTTGAGCACACCAACCCCGGGGGCTAGCAGCAGTATCCATGCAAAAAGCGCTGGCAGAGCAGGGTTGAGATGATGCACCGCGTCCGTCAACCACAGGGCGGAAGTGCCAAAGGTAATGATGGCTGTTCGAACTTCCATCTTCGTCAGGAAAGATAGCCCTGAACCAGGCAGCTGCGACAACTTCTCTGAAAACCCGCTGCTGTGGTTTCTGTAAAGAATGATTCCGCCGGCAGCCAACAGCACCCCGTAGGGAACGCTCATAAGAACAAACCAGCGACTCCAGGCCACTCCGCCAACCATGGCCGCGGAAAGCACCGGGGTGATGCCTCCGGTAAGCAGCATTGTTGAGGCCAGTCGATTGATGGAGTTCAGCGCCATCATAATCGCCTTGGAAAGGGATGAGTTGCGCGGAACCCGGCTTAACTCCAATACCTGTTCATACACATGAATCAGGATTGCGGATCGGGTGGTTGCCGAAGGCAGGATTAACGTTAGCAGCGGGAATGAGACAAGCAACTGTATGTACAGCTTGCGAGGGTTTCCTTTACAGGCCAGCAGGAAATAGCGAGCGGCTCGCTCCGCCAGACCGCTTTTTAATACCGCCGATCCGATGGTCAATACGCCTATCAAAAAGTAGACAACCGGCTGAGCAAACCCGAAAAGAGCTTCCTTCAAACCTGATACGCTTCCTGAAACGGCAAGCAAGATGACAACCATCATGCCCGTCACAGCAATTGGCAGCATTTCCGTGCTCCAAAAGGCTATCGCAACAAGAGCGATGCCCAAAACCTTTTGTCCTGCTGGCGGCAGTCCCTTAAGGGGCGATAGAACAACAAAAATAAGGCAAATGACAACAGCAGCGGTGCAGATGATGATGTTAGCTTTTCCCGCAGCTCTAAAAGCAGAAGCGTTATCCGGTATATTCATCATCTTGCGATCATAGCCCGCATGCGATCAGATGCGTTTTGCGCGTGATCTGCGATCTCTCCGATAATTTCAACCAGATGAACAAGGTGAAATACCGCCAGTGGGTCTTTAATCACATTGAAGATCTTAAATTTCAGTTCCCGCTCCAGATCATCGGCGTCTCCTTCGTATTTACGGATATCCCGGATAAGAGCCTTCATCTGTTCTCTTAGCGTACTTGAACGGGTTTTGAAAAACCTGACTGCAAGCGACACCAAATCCGACAACACCTCTATGGGAGGAATCACGGCTTGCACAAGTTTGTTAAGATCTGCCGCCACCTCTTTCGGTATGCTTCTAGGACGAAACGAAAGCCAGAAAAGCGCCTCCTCCACTTCGTCAAGCACCTTGTCCTGTTCTCTTAAGTAATGCAGGAACTGAAACTTATCCACCGGCATGAAGATTCCATAGGGAAGGTGGTTTCGAATATTGCGCTTGATATCATCCGCCTCGTGTTCAAGCTGGGAAACCTTATCGACCAGCATGTCAAACATTTCACACTCCTCTCCCACGTGGCAGACGGCTGCTTCTTTGAAAAGGCGGGCACATTCTCTGACCTTGTCGGCATGTTTTTGTAGATTTTCAAACGGAGAGCGGTAAAACAAAGAACTGATGAGCAAACGCATAATCACCCCCTCCTTTGGGTGAGTTAGTTACATAAAAAAATAAATTAGAATCTTATATAACAGCATGGCCAGTAGAATCGTAAACGGCAGGGTGACAATCCACGATGCACCAATGTTTTTAAGGATTCGCAAATCCAGAACACCCAGCCCGCGCATAAACCCGACTCCCACCACAGAGCCCACCAGCACATGGGTGGTAGATACCGGAAAACCCAGCCTGGAGCAGATAAGAATAGTGGTTGCAGCCCCAAATTCAGCACAAAAGCCCCGAACCGGAGTAATCTCGGTGATGTTTTTACCTATGGTTTCCATAACTCGTTTTCCGAACAAGAACAGCCCGCCTCCAACGGCAATCCCTCCGATAAACAGCATCCAAAACGGCACTTCCACTCTCAAGGCCACGGTTTTTGTTTTGAATACCGAAAAGATGGCTGCCAGAGGGCCAACGGCATTTGCCACGTCATTGGCACCATGGGCAAAAGCCACATAGCATGCAGTGAGAATTTGTAGCTGGGCAAAAATCTTCTCCACCGGCAAATATGAGTTTTCACCGGAATCTGCCGACCGGCTCCTGGCTGTTTGCCATTTCACCCAGCTGCGCCCGGATACCGCCGCCAGTGCCGCAAGGGGAATGGTCATAAGTGAGGTTTGAACCAACCCGAGTTCAAGGTGAAGATTTTTAAGTGCCTTGAAGATAATTGAAAGAATCAGAACCACGAAGACCATAAAAATCAGGAACGGAAAAATCCTCTCCGCTGCTTTAATCGGGTTTTGGCTGGCAAGTATCTTTTTTTCGGTAAATAGAAATAAGCCTCCTGCAATTGTCGCTCCGGCCATCGGGGATATGATCCAGCTTATGGCAATCTTGAAGATCTTACCCCAGCTTACGGCTCCTGCTCCCACACTGATGATACCAAATCCCACCACCGCTCCTACAATGGAATGAGTGGTTGAAACAGGCAGGCCGAAATAGGTGGCCAGGTTGACCCATATCCCCGCAGCAAGCAAAGCGGCAAACATCCCCAACAGCAAGCTGTTGGGTTCGTCTGCAAACAGGGAAGGCGAAACCATCCCTTTACTTATGGTGGTGGTTACATACCCGCCGGCAAGTACCGCACCCAGCGTGTTGGCAACAACGGATAACAGCACGGCCTGCTTTATGGTGATGGCCCCCGATCCTACCGATGTTCCCATGGCGTTGGCAAGGTCGTTTGCGCCAATGTTCGCTGCCATGTAGAGACCGACCAGCGTAGCCATTCCCAAAACAAAGATATCCAGAAACATAATCGATTCCACTGGTCAGATTTTACGGATTTTCAAACAGCCGCTTCATTCAAAAGGCGACCATGTCTTAAAACCATATGATCTTCATCGATTTGCCACGGGTGGTTTTCGCAGCAGTTTCACCGCACTTGGCCTTGATTTCAAGCGTTGTCTTCTTGCCCCCCTCGTTATCCACAACGATGTATGTGTATCGATCCTCATCAAGCGTGGTTTTTAAATTTTCCGTCGTTCCCTTCTCTATTCTGATGGGCAGAGCAGATTCACTGCTGCCTGCAGCAACGACCCACACCGCCGTGGGGCCTTTATTTTTAAAGCTCCAATTCACAATGTTTTCCTTTAATGCCGGGTCTACCTTGATCTCGATGATTCGCTCACCAGATGACCCGTCTAGCTTGGAGCCGCTGTTGGAATGAGAAGCAGCAGAGGTTGTCTGAACCTGCAGAAACTTTACCTTTCCTGATCTATCAAATTTTTTCCATTCCTTGGTTTCAATTGCCAGTTTGCGGGACTGCTTCTGCACACTCTCAGGCAGATCTCCCGCTGTCGCCTGCACGGCAAAACACAGTAGAAACACGCTGAGTATTGAAAATATCAATCGTATCATCACTTAAGCCCTCCTTTCCGTTAACCGGTTTGAAACGTTTTTTAAAAGGATTTCCTGTTCTCTTCAGCCGATCAACAGCCCCCGCTCTTGCCTGAAAAACAGGGCCACTTCAGTGCCTCGCTCATGTAAAATACGGTCCGGACTGTGATCAACAACCCCCAATTCTCCTACTTCGGTATCGATGCTGTAGTCATTGGTTGCCCCCTGGTACATGGCAAACTTCACCACTCCACGCAGTGCCGCTTCTGTTGCAGGCCCAATGCGAATGTCCTCGGGCCGAATCATAAACTTGGCCCTTTTACCCGGCAGGGGTGGTTTAAGAAAGGGGACCGAAAACCGAACAGATCCCAGCTCGATGACGGCCCTATTGCCGTTTAGATCCAGCACCTTAACATCGACGATATTCGCCTCTCCGATAAAGTCTGCCACGAAAGGATTAGCAGGACGTGAATACAACTCCTGTGGTGGCCCCTGCTGGGAGACGACGGCATTTTCCATAACGACCACCTGGTCTGATATGGCAAGGGCTTCGGATTGATCGTGGGTTACATAAACGGTTGTGATCTCAAGATCCCGCTGCAGATTTCGAATCTCCCCTCGCATCCGTTTACGAAGCTTTGCATCCAGGTTTGATAACGGCTCATCAAAAAGAAGCACTCTTGGTTTTAGAACCAGCGCTCTGGCAACGGCAACGCGTTGTTGTTGGCCCCCGGAAAGTTCATGAGCGCTGCGCCGTTCAAGACCTTTAAGCCCAACCATTTGCAATGCCTCACTTACGGCATCTTTGATTCTATCTTCCGACCAGCGCATCACCCGCAAGCCAAAGGCAATATTTTCATACACGTTCATATGCGGAAACAGGGCATAAGATTGAAACACCATGGTGATCTTTCGCTCGTTCGGCGGCAGGCTGGTAATATTTTCTCCCCCTAAGTAAATGGCTCCCGAAGTTGGAGCCTCAAGCCCTGCGATCATTCGCAATATAGTCGTTTTCCCACAGCCTGAAGGGCCCAGAAGAGTTACAAGCCTGGCATGGGGAATCTGAAGGCAGACGTTGTTTACGGCAGTGACACTTCCAAAGCGTTTTGTAAGATTCTCAAGTTTAAGATCCGCTGTTTGAACCGAAACTCTGTTCATAAACTGGCTGCCTCCAGTTCGCCGGTGTGCACCCTTTGCATCATGGCACCTTCCATACTCCGGACTATCAGGTGCATCAGGGCAATTGCTGCAATCATGGTGAGGATAAGAATGGTGCAGTACGCGGTTGCCAGCCCCAGCTTACCGGCCTCGATTCGGCCTAAAATAACCGTAGTTGCCAGTTTCGTCCTGGCGGTAACCAGGAATATCACGGCACTTATGGCGGTCATGGCCCGGACAAATGAAAAAACAAGCCCCGAAAACAGTGCCGGTCGAATCAACGGAATCACAATACGATGCAATGTTCTCAAATTGCTGGCTCCAAGGGTGGTTGAAGCTTCCTCCAAAGAGGGATCGATCTGTTGCAGGGCAGCCATTCCTGAGCGGATCCCAACCGGCATGTTTCGAAATATAAAACATATGATCAAAATGGTTGCAGTGCCGGTAAAGACAAGTGGAGGGGTATTAAAAGACATAACATAGCCGATACCGATCACCGTGCCGGGAATGGCAAAGCTGAGCATGGAGGTAAATTCAAAGGACCGTCTGGCGAAAAATTGAAACCGACTCACAAGATAAGCAATGAGCAGGCCCAAAACAGCCGTCAGGGGGGCGGAAATCGCAGCAAGTTTCAAAGTGGTAATATACGATTCAAACCCATCGCTCAAAAACCGTTTATAGTGCAACAAAGTAAACGTGTTGTTGATCCCCCAGAGTTTTAGAAAACCTCCGATAAACACGGAGCCATAAAGAACAATGGTCAGGGCTGCCCAGATAAGCGTAAAAACAACCAGCCCGTAATCAAGCGCCTTCGGCAAAGCAATGGGATGATACCTTGTGGGTTTTCCGGTTATGGTGACATAAGAACGTTTCCCCACCCAATGGCGTTGAATGACAAAAGTGGTAAGCGTAAAGCCAAGAAGAATCACCGCAAGGCACGCAGCCAGCCCCTCATCGTAACGCCCAATGATAGCCAGGTAAATGGATGTCGCCAGTACATCAAAGTCTCCTCCCAGTAAAATCGGGTTGGCAAAATCGGCAAGAGACTCGATAACAGAGAGCAGAAAAGCATTGGCGATTCCAGACCTCAGTAGAGGCCAGATAACCGACCTGAATGTATACCAGCGATCAGCCCCCAGCGTATAGCTGGCTTCCTCAAGTGCCGTATCCAGCGAGCGGACGACTCCTGATAGAATCAGGTAAGCGATCGGAGCAAAAGACAGGCTTTGAGCAAGCACAATACCAGGATACCCGAAGATGGCAGAAGTCCGCATACCCAATACGCTGTTTGTGATAAAACCGGATCTTCCGAACATGAAGATAATGGCAAGTCCGATCACAAACGGTGGGGTGATGATAGGCAGCAAAGAAAACCCTTGCAGATATCGTTTAAACCGCACGCGGGATCTTTCGATCACAAGAGCAAATATAAGCCCCACGGCCGTCGCAAGCACACCCACGGAGAATGCCATAAACACGCTGTTTTTCAAAATCCTCCAGGTACTGGGATAATCCCTGAGCGTGTGCGCAAAATTGGACGGTCTCACCGTGCCCTCAACCATGACACTTTTTGTAAGAATGATTAAAAGGGGGAACAGGATGAAGATAATCAAAAGCACCCATATACCGAGAACCGATCCGGAAATGAATGCATCGCCGGGGATGACTCTCAATCTGGAAATCGCTTTTGCAAGAATGAAAAGAAAAGCAAAAAAGATAACAAAGCTGCCGCTGCCCAAAGGAATTTCCGGTGTGATGAAAACAAACTGCACGATGAAAAGAACAATCGCCAAAAGGTTAAGGACAAGCAGCAGACGTGCTTTGAAAAATGTTTCGATCTTCAAGATCGCAACAACAGCGTTAAGCAACAACAATATAATAAAGCCGTTTAACAGGGGCAACTCATCGGTGAGCATCCAGATGGTGGTTGAGACGTCTCGCTGCTGGATCACCCCCAGTATGCCCTGATTTGTTGCGGTAAACGGGAAAAGTGTAAGAAGCAAAAAAACCGCAATGCTTCCTATCCAGATTGCTTTTTCTTCCGTTACGTTAACCATATTGGTCAAAAATTACCCAAAACAAGATATGCCCAGCAGAATGCAACAATTTAGGCTCACGGCACAATTTTCACCGAGAATTGCTGTGCGTGGATGTCGGATGTCAGCGAGGAAGGGTGAATACCTCCCTTGTCCATCGATCTGCAATCCGCACACCGTTTTTCGCCACCCAGGCGAAATCATAATCGACCGTCTTTACGGAATCGATAGGTATGGAAACGGCAGGAACCTTGGCCTTCGTGTTGGTCGGCAGTTGGTAGCTTCCAACCGTGGGCATCAATTCCATGGCTCTTGCGCTGACCACCCAATCTATGAACTGCTTGGCCACTTGCGGATGGGGAGCACCCTTTATCAAATTCAAACCACCGATTTCATACCCGGTTCCCTCTTTGGGCACCACTGCTATGACGGGATATCCCTGTTCCATGTGATAGATGCAATCGTGAAGAAAAATAATGGCAATGGCGATCTCTCCTCTGCCGGCGAGTATTCCTGGTGCCACACCGGATTTCGTGTAGTTGGCGATGTTCTTATGCAGCTTTTTCATGTAATTTATTCCTTCATCTTCGCCTCTGAGGAAAATTTGGGTTGCCAGAGTGGTAAGGGCGGTTCCCGATGTATTGGGATTTGCAACTCCAATCAACCCTTTATACTGGGGGTCCAGCAAATCGTCCCATCCAGAAGGAGTTGGAAGCCCCATGCTCTTTAACAGTTTTTCATTTACAGAAAAGCCAAGAATACCGACATAAACACCAATCACCCGATTTCCACCGATGGGATCGCGGAATCGAGGATCGAGCTCGTCGAAAATTGAAGGCTTGTACGGTTCGGTGAGTCCCTCCAGAGCCGCAATGGAATGCGGGTCAAGTGTCCCCCCCCACCATACATCCGCTTTTGGGTTGGATTTTTCAGCACGCAACCGAGCCAGGGTTTCTCCGCTGGACATACGAATCCAGTCCACCCTGACTCCGGTTTCCTTTTCAAATCCCTCTGCCAATTTTTCAATTATCCGCGGCTCAGCGCTACCATAAAGGCTAAGTACTTTTTGCTCGGCAAACGCAGATGCATTTGCAATCACCAGGATTGAAAAAAGTATCCCTAAGAGCTTTTTCATCACTGATCCCTCCTTTCTTTTTTCCTGTGGGTTAAAATCAATAAAAAGAATGGCTTAAATGAAAATCGTAAAAATATACCCCTTCCCCCCCGGTCGGGCTATGTTTCCTTGAATACTATACAGAAAAGTGATCCCCTGGAAATATTCCTCAAAGAGAACAAATTGTTGATATGATGGTGCTAGGTGCCTATGCTTTTCCCGAGAGTTTGCTCGGAAAAAGTGGCCCCTTTGGGAGCAGGTGATCTAAAGTGCCTAAAGTGCCTAAAGTTAAGGTATCGCTTCGCTCTTTCATTTTAAAAATAGACCAAATTCCTTAACTTTAGTTCACTTTAGCTCACTTTAAACTTTAGTTTACTATAAACGCTTATCAAAAGCATGTAATTCAATAACGACAACAAATTGTCGATATGATGGTGTTAGGTGCCTATAACATGCTGAATTTAAATAAAATATAAATCATCACCGTCAAATACATATAGAATGGTGCTCCATGTGTCAAGCAAAAAAGGAATCCTGGGGCTGTCTTGGTCAGCGTTTTTTTAAGAACCTTTATCGGCCAAGCAGTTTTGCTAAACCTTCTCCATGCTTTTTGCAGTATTGATAGACAGTAAACACATCCCAGCCGATGCAGAAATCTCGAACCCCCATGTCGATGTACGGCTTGGCGGCTTCCATGTCGAATATTTCGATACGAGGCCGAACTCCCATTTTAAGCGCGGTTTCTATGATATATTTATCTGCTTTCTTGACTTCTGGATGATCCCACTGGCCTGGTAAGTCAAGGCTCATGGAATAATCTGCGGGGCCGAACTGTACCATATCGACTCCTTTAACGGACAGAATCTGTTCAAGATCATCCACCGAGGATTTTCTTTCTATCATCAACGCTTTTACCCCCTCTTCAAGGGATTTCACATAATCGGCCGAACCCGGCCCCATCACATACCCCACATCCCTGCGCATGCCGGCACCGGCGGTGCCCCCACAGCTCGGTGTGTCCGCTAAAGCTGCGGCTATCGCTTCTTTTGCTTCTTTTGCATTCTTAATTCGTGCAAAGAGCAGATTCTGAATACCCGATCCAACGGCTCGTACCGCGAGATAGCTTCTGAGCTCCGCCTCGATCTTCATCATCGAGGACATATGATCGAAAAGATCGATGGCACGGCTGAAATTTTCCAGTGAGAAAAGATCGTATGGCGCATATTCTCCCGAAAATTCGATGTAATCAATAACGCCGGTATGGCCGATCACCTCTACCATTCCAGGCCACATAGAATGCACATGGGTTCCGATCGTAGGCTTGTCTTCATTTAATAGCTCTCGAAGTACATTTTTTCTTCTCATATTACACTCCTGAAGTAATATTTTGAGGGGACGAAGATTTTTCCTCGTAAGGTTCTTTAAATCAAGGAATAGGCGACAGATAAATAGATAAACGAGAGTGAATATGTCAGGAAAGGGATTGTGTGTCAACCGAAAACAGGTCATTTGATTCTGCAGAGGGTTAAACCTCAAGCACTGCTTACCCAGATCGCACGAAGTCTTTTCAGGAAAAAGCGCAAGTAAGAGAAACTGCTTTTTGCCGACGGGTATTTTTAAGGAATAAGAATAGCATGCCTCCCTATTCAGGGGGGCTTGAGAGAGCATCCTTTATTTTTGCCTGCCGTCCTGTTGACCTAAGTCAATGCATTTCCCTGTGGTTTTACCTTATAATCGAACCTAACTGTTAATGCCCAGTTCTATATTCTGTTGTTGAACGGTGCAGCCATGGCTCGGTTTTCAGCCCGTTATTTGTTTAAAAAGCACAAGTTTTTCGTCATGGGCGGAAGATGCGGAAGAAAATGAAACGAATGTGAATATACCTGTCATGAGGGGCTCGATGAAGGCCAAACTGCTTGCAGAGAGAGAAAAAGACTCCAAGGGAGAACCGGAAAAGAAAAAATCCGCCCTTTTCGGATTCAGACAAAAGGTACAGTGGGGCGTATTTGTTTTAACAATCGCAATTGGAATCCAGTTCTTTATTTATGTTTATCAGGCATCTCAGGGAGGTCAGATAACTGTCTTAAGACCTCCCGGGGTGGAGGGATTCCTGCCTATAGGAGCGCTGATGGGCTGGAAGCTTTTTATCCTTACAGGACTCTGGGATACGGTACACCCAGCGGCCATGGTAATCCTGGGATATGCCGCACTTATTTCAGTGCTTTTAAGAAAGTCCTTTTGCGGATGGTTCTGCCCTGCAGGATCTTTATCTGAGATGCTGTGGAAGCTTGGCAGAAGATTGTTCGGCGAAAACTTCATTGTTCCTCTGTGGCTGGACATTCCACTGCGCAGCGTGAAATACCTTTTACTGGGATTTTTTCTATGGGTTATTATAAGAATGGGAAGCGACGAGATTCACATGTTTCTCCAGAGCCCTTATTATAAGCTTTCTGATGTTAAGATGCTCTTTTTCTTTACCCGGATATCGGTTACCACTTTGGTTGTGTTCATAATTTTGGTGTTGCTATCCATACCGATTCGCAATTTCTGGTGCAGGTATCTCTGCCCATACGGAGCTCTTATGGGATTGCTTGCGCTTGTAAGCCCTACACGCATTCAACGCAACCCCGGGTCCTGCACAGACTGCAAACGCTGTACAAAGGCATGCCCTTACCACCTTCCTGTCGACAGAAAGCTTAACGTTAGAAGCGCAGAATGCAATGGATGCATGGATTGCACCCTTTGCTGCCCTGCAAAAGATACTCTTGAGATGAAAACAAAAGGGATGGGGAAAAGGAGCTGGTCTGTTGTAAGGCTAGGAACGGTTATTATTATCGTTTTCCTTAGCTCGGTGTACACCGCTCAGATAACAGGCCATTGGAAGAGCAGCGTAACGGAGCATGAATTGATCTTCAGATTAAAAGAAATAGATTCACCAAAATATCTCCATCCCGGAATTAGAGGGAGATAATCTCAACAATTTCATAGCGAACTCGAATTTAACACCCTCAATCCTTTAAAAAGCCTTTTCTTGGTAGTCTTTCCCTTTTGTGTATTAAGCTTGATGTTTTGTATTGGCTACCGCCGGGTAAGTTCTTCGCGAAGACGTCTGGCTATAATTTCCTCGTCGCCTGGCTGCAGATTGAACGGATCAACGGCAATTTCATCGAAATAACCTCCCTGCTGGGCTCCCTGCTGAACATAAATGTGGGGCTTCCCTTCTGCCAGGGCTTCGCGGATAGCATGGCCCGGACGCCCGTCCCACGAGGGTTCGAAGTATATCACAGCGGTTGGCAGCAGACGGTTGAAAGGATCTTGTTCCACCACAGCTCGTATGCCCGGCAGATCGCAGAGCGCATCGACAATATACGTGGAGATCTCGCGGTAGTGATTCATCTCCGCTTCCTCATCCCCTGCCAGGAAAAGTTCAAGGGCTGTTACCAGGCCGACTATCTCTTCCTTTGATGTCTTGGACGGTCTTCCGACAGCCTGGTTCGGGCTGTTATTAAGGGCGGCAGCGCGAATCAGATCTTTGCGTCCTGCCAGTATGCCGGTACTCTGTGGGCCACGTATCCCTTTCCCGCCGCTGAAGTTCACAAGATCAGCACCCTGTCTCAGGTGCTTGAACAGATTATCGCGCGGGGGTAACATGGATGCCGCATCAACGATGACCGGCACCCCGTGTTTATGAGCAATCTCACAGATGGTCTCAAACGGAAGAAGGCCGGGCAGGCTGCTGAAGGGCGCGAACAGATAAACCACAGCAGCGGTTTTTTCCGTAATGGCGCTTTCAAGTTCGTACGGTAATGTGCGACGGCCAAGCCCGATCTCCACCAGCTCAGCACCCGCCAATCGAAATGCCTGGTCGTACATGAACCGATGAGCGCGCTGAATGATCAGCTCGTTTCGCATACCGGCAGTATCGGGCAGGCGTGTTATCCTGGCAGGATCGTCTCCGGCGATACAGGCAGCGGCCTGGAGCACAAGACCTGCAGCCGCACCTCCTGTGACAATCGCCGCCTCGGCACCGAGCATACGGGCTATGGCATCGCCTGCGGCCTCGTTAAGTTCATCGATGTTCACTGGAGCCTGGGAGGCCTCACGCATGGCTTCGATGGTCTCAGCACGCATGAGAGTGCCCCCGTATCGTGTCGTCGTTCCGGATCCGTGTATGATTGGTGTTACTCCCAGCTTTTTGAATATATTAGGTACGTTTGTTTTTGTCGGCATAGCTTCTCCTCTTGGTGTCAAATCTCGATTATTGATTTTAAGCCCTCGATTTTCCTTTGAATCTCTTTGTCGACTGAAGCTCTATCTTTCAGAACCCTCACCCTGCGGCTGACTGCAGAGCCGGTTAGTCCAAACAGACAGCCGATCTCTGAATTTGTCAAAACCCCAAGCTGCCATATCAAATAAAGCAGCAGATCCCGGTTAAGCACCCGGCTTGGGGCAATACGCGCGGCCTTCTTGAAGTCTTCTGGCTTACATCCCAAAAATAAACCGGCCTTCGCCAGAATTGCGGCCAGATCCACATCCTTGAGTACCCGTTTCTGTTGAGGCACTTCACGGTGTGCAGTGGCCAGCAGAAATCGGTTTTTAAGGAGCTCCACAAATTGCTCTGTGCCCAGAATGAAACCATGGCGCAAATCTTCCAAAAGCCGCTGTTCCTCTTCTGCATATTGCTGAATCAACTTTCGATAGGCTGCATGCCTGTCTTTAACATTTTGAAACTGATTGAAAACCCGTTCCGTTTTCAACCAATCAGGCCCGTGCTTCCCATAGGCGTAAACCCGATAGCTGCTCCACCTGTAATCGGCTAGCCGTTCGACAAGGCCTGCACGCAGTGGATTGCGGTGAATGTATAAGGATAACCGGAGCAGATAGGCATCGTTTTGAACCACCATGCTTTTAAACCGTCCTTGAAACAGGTGCCCGCTGCGGGAATGCCTTGCATTGAACCGGTTGGTGTATGTGACACCAAACCACTGCATCGCTTTGGATAAGTTGGCCCGCAAGGTGTGGAGCAATAAATGATAGTGATTGTTCATCAGCACATAGGCGCAAGGTTCAATCGCGAAACGATCCGCCATCTCGCCCAAAGTGCTTAAAAACATACGCCTATCGTGATCGCAAAAGAAAATATCCCGCCGTTCATTGCCGCGGGAAAGAACATGATATAAGGCTCCCTCAAACTCTATGCGCCATGCCCGTGCCATGAGGGGTCATTACCACAACAGATCGATCACCACAACCTAAAATCAATGATCGAGATTTGACACCGAAGTCTATACCATGGATTTCAGTATGACCAGATCCAGCTGATCCGCCGCATCCTCTGCCCTGTCCGAGACCTTGGCTATGGCATCCAGGCAGAGCTTTAGGTGGATTTTATGACTGAAATCAAGTGAAGAAGTAAAGATATCCTTAGTTAAATCCCACTCAATATGATCCACATCCGATTCTTTCAAACCCACTTCCTTTGCATGCTGCCTTGAGACTTCTATGGGGCACTCTCCCTTTAAAAAGCACAGGATAGAATGCTTAAGAGGGTTTATGATGCCAAGCGATTCCTGCACAGCAGCAAGAAACATCACCTTTAACTGCTCTGGGATTTGCGGACGCTGGTTTAAAAAGAAGTCGCAACAGTGTTCAGCTGCGTTGGCAACCTCATCCACGCTTTCCACCAGCCTATAGATATCTTCTCGAAGCCTGGGAAGATAGGCGCCGGCATAAAGCTTATCCCGTATCTCATACCGAACAAGATCGGCCTGGTTTTCGATCGCATCAACCTCTTTGGCCAGGTTTTTTGCATCCTGGATATTGCCTTGAAGATAATTCTGAGCCGTCCTTATAACGGTGTTTAGACATGCTTCGACAATATCCAGATGCTTTATGAGAAGCTCGACGACTTCTTTCTCTTTCTTAAAAAAAAACATTAATGCCTCCTTTGCGACTCCTAAGCAACTCTAGCACAGTAGGTTACCCGGCAACCCTGAAAAAAGCAATGTAAATCCGCATCATCAAATATGACAATACACCACTGAACAAAGGAGTGGAGATCCAACCCTCTGCAATCTCAGTGAGTGTTTTTTTACTAACGGTTCTAGCCCCTTTGATCAGACCCACTCCGCTCACAGCACCAACCACCGCCTGGGAGCTTGATACAGGCACCCCGATCTGGGTGAAAAAATGAACCGTAATCGCTGCGGAAAATGATGCAACGAACGCTGAGAAACCATCCAGCTCTACAATTCTTCTTCCCACTGTATCCATCACCTTCTTGCTGTAAGTCAAAACGCCAAAAGCAATAGAAAGGCTTCCTATGAGTGATGCCTGAAACAGGGTCAGGTAGCCCGCCCCCACAAAGACTCCTGTAACATTGGCCACATTGTTGGCACCAAGGGAATATGCACCGTAGCAGCCTGCAAATAGAAGGGCTAATTTGATGAATATATTTCGCCATTGAATATTGGTGAGAAACCTTTCAAAAATTCTTCCCAGAAGTGGATAGACCAGTGCGCTGAAAACCATTCCTCCAAAAGGGGTGAAGAGCCAGCATAGCAGGACTTTGTACAGACGGGTCAAATCAGGAATCCCTGAAACCAGGCCTATTCCCAACACCGCTCCAATGATTGCCTGGGATGTGGAAACAGGAAGCGAAAGGTATGAAAAAACCGATACGCAAAGCCCGGCCGAGAGAGTAGCAATAAATGCGGTATCAGGGGATATGTTTGACATATCCCCTACCGTGTGCATGCTTTTATGCCCCTCGGCCAGCGCTCCTGCAATAACGAAACCGGCGGTGAGCACGATTGCCGTTCTATATTTCAGAACATTTGCGGCGACCCCGGTTCCAAAAATATTGGCAGAATCGTTACTGCCCAGCCCCCATCCGATGAGCACACCGCCTAGAAGTCTCCACATGCTTTCTAAATACATCCGCTTAAGTCATGCGTCAAGAGTAACTACCGGAACCGAACATGGGCTGCGGATATAATCTTACAACCATTTCAGGCCCACCGGTAATCATTGCTAAGCCTTTAATCTTCTTGACATATTCGAATCATCCAGGGTAATTAATGGAAAGGGGCAGGGGGTTTTCCTTAACGATCCCTGAGGTATTTAAGACTATGAAACCTATTGCACAATTTCCCGATCATTTAAAACCGCAGGTTCGTTATGTGTTGACGGATATCGACGATACGCTTACCATCGATGGACAAATCACCTCCGTTGCATTCAAAGCCATGGAGCGGTTGAAAAAAAGCGGGATTCATGTTTTTCCGATCACGGGCCGACCC
>JAFDFZ010000013.1 GCA_019309565.1 Deltaproteobacteria bacterium | reverse complement strand
TGATCCATCCCTTGCGGTGGGTGAAAAGCCTGTAATTCAAAGAGTCCCAAACTCTTTCGCGCGAAGCACGTGTACGTTGTCTAATGATAGATCCTTCAAGTACTTGCTTACGCAGTTGATCCATGGTCAGGCCGGAAGATAGACTGTCTATGATTAGATTTGCCTCAGCAAGAAGGGCACCTTTGGAGGTGTAACGCGAACTATACGTTCCGGTGTCGCGGATGTCATTTGATATTCTTTTATTCATCTCGGTTATCCCCGAAGTCTTAACTTTTAATGCTCATCGTATTTTCTATTGGAATTCTTTGCTGCTCCGCCAGAACGTACCCATTCATCTACTTCGTCTTTTCGAAACTTCCATAGGCGACCAACCTTGTGCGCAGGCATGTTCCTGCGGTCGATCCATTTATAAACTGTGTCACGTTTAACACCCAAATAGACTGCGATCTCTTCAACTGATATCCAACGATCTTCTGTCAGCATGCCAATCTTCCCCTCAGCACTATCGAAGGCCTTAGAGCATTCTCATTTGCACAACACCTTGTTATTATTTGGAAATGTGAATTTATGTCCAATAAATCATTATAAAAACAACAGAATCATAATAGATTTACACTTAAAGTCAAGATTTTCTTAGTGCCGCTTTCTTGTTGCGAACGAAAATATTTCGGTGAATAGCCCGGGAGAAGCATACCACCAGGCCCTCTCATAACCAGGCGTGAACCTTTTCGGCTCACCGGGCTCACGTCGTCCAACCGAAGGCAAAATCTCTATTTGCCAGTGTGCGAAAAAGCTGAGGTTCTTGACGTAAAATCCGGCCCAGTCAATACTCCGCCCGTCTTCTGCATGCATGACTCGGGGTCGATGTGATTCGCTAAATCTTCACCGTATGAAACTTGCATTCATTACCTCCCGCCGGTTTTGATGGTGCAACAACAGGGGGTACTTCATGCTTAACATTCCCTCCGTGGCGAAGCGCCTATGTTTTCCCCTGGGATTGATTCTAATTTAACTGAGGTTAACCTTAATTGAAATCCTGATCACTTTTATGATATGTATTATAATGTTTGCTGCGCTTATATCGGTGTCGAAGCTCAAAAAAATCGCATAAAAAGTACCATTCACTGGATGTTGCGCAAACAACAGGGAAAAATCGCAAATCGGCCGGCCCCACTATGCAGAACCGATTCCAAGGGCGATAAAGAAATCATAAATTTTTATTGCCGGTATTTTCACTGGCGCTCTGAAGGATGGAGGTCAGCCTGGTTTTCTTACCATCACAACTAAATCAGCAACTGCCAATAGCCCACATCTATCCACTTATCGAACTTACGCCCAACCTCTTTGAAATGGGCGACCTTTTCAAAGCCCAGCCTTTCGTGCAGCGCAACGCTGGCATCATTGGGAAGTGCGATGGTTCCAATTACGGCATGAAGTGACATTTGCTTTAACGCGGCGATAAGTCGTTCATAGAGCAGGTAGCCGATTTTCCGCCCGGTCCAATCCGGATGCACATAAATAGTGCTTTCAACAGAAAATCGATATGCGGCTCGTTGCTTCCATGCCGAGGCATATGCATAGCCAACCACCTTTTTATTCGTTTCATAAACAAGCCAGGGAAATTTTTGTGTAATCGCTTCGATTCGGTTTATGATTTCAGCAGCATCGACCGGTATCTCTTCGAAGCTTACAATCGTATTTTTCACATAATAATTATAGATTCGGCAAATTTCCTCAGCATCTTGGCAAGCTACGTTTCGAATCATATAGGAATCCCCCTGTGCGTTTATGACCATACTGTTCTTCGAAATGCACCTCCATTTAAACAAGCACTTGATTTTTGTTTTGTTTCAGCCTATGGCGGTATTTACGAAAAAAAGTTCTTTTTTACCAGTCAAATTGAGGATCGCATCGCAAAACATTTTCCAATGCCGATCCAGCGGAAAGGGAGCATCACTAACCATGGAGGAACCACCCGTATCGCTTAAAAACAGGGTTGCATTAATTACCGGCAGTGGAAGGGGGATCGGCAAATCCATCGCCCTTACTTTTGCCAAGCATGGCGCTGATGTGATTATATCCTCGCGCACAGATTCGCAACTGCAAGAGGTGGCTGAAAAGGCTCGCGCATATGGAAGCCGCTGTCTTACCGTGGTGGCTGATATCTCCCTTGATTCTGATGTCAAGCGGCTGTTTGAACAATCTCGAAAGCAGTTCGGTAAAGTGGATATCCTTGTCAACAACGCTGGGATATCAAAAGAACAACCGTTTATGGAACTCTCCATGGAGGACTGGGATCAAATAATCAATGTAAACCTGAAGGCGGTGGTGCGTTGTACCAGGGCCGTATTACCGGAGATGCTCAGGCGTAAACAGGGCAAAATTATTAATATCGCTTCTGCAGCCGGGTTAAGAGGGCTTCCCGGAAGCGCCGCTTACAGCGCATCCAAGGCGGCGGTAATCGCATTAAGCCATTCCCTGGCAGATGAAGTGGCTCTGTCGGGTGTTCAGGTAAACGTGATTTGCCCGGGTCCCATACGAACAGAGATGCTAAACCAGTCAGCAGTTAAGGATTTTATTCTAAAAAACCCCGCAGACCTTCTAACACCCGAAGATGTTGCGGGAGCTGCATTGTTTTTGGCTTCTGAGTTGTCCGGGGGTATGAACAGTCAGGTATTAACGGTCAAGGCCGTCAACAGATGGTAGAAAAAGAAAGCAATCAAACAAAGGAAAGGAAAATGACCTTGGAAGAAAAACATCTATCAAATAAAGTGGCATGGATAACAGGTTCTTCTCGCGGTATCGGTCAGTCCATCATCCGGCACCTAGCTGAAGCCGGAGCCAACGTGGTCCTGCACGGTACCTCCCCGGACTCGCCCCGCACGTTTGACGAGGGTGAATCCCTGCAGGCAATTGCACGGGAAATCGAAAAGAAATATCAGGTTCGGTGTCTGCCGGTACATGGCGACCTTACACAGGAAGACACCGTCAGCCGAATCGTAAACCAGATCCACGACGAATTTGAGAGGATTGATATCCTTGTTCATTGTGCCGGAGGTGATATCGGCACCCGGGGGGTGCAGGCTCCTTTGGCAGGGAAACCGGAAAAAAATGATGCAGTTTTCGTCTCCACAGAGGATATTCGAACGGTTCTTAACCGAAACCTGTTGACCTGTATCCTGTGCTGTCGTGCTGTGGCCCCGGAAATGATGCAGCGAAAATCAGGAAAAATCGTTACCATCGGCAGCATCGCGGGGTTAAAAGGGGTTGAATATTCCGTTATCTATGCAACGGCAAAGGCGGCCCTGCATCACTATACCCGCTGTTTGGCGGTCCAGTTAAAACCTTACAATGTGAATGTGAACTCGGTAGCCCCAGGAGACATCGTGACAGAACGCTGGAAAGCCAGTCGCGACTATGATCAGGATAAGATGGTTGCCGGCGGCACTTTGAATAGGTACGGACGGGTGGAGGAGATCAGCAGCGTGGTAGAATTTTTGGTATCCAGTAAATCCAGTTACATCAGTGGTCAGGTTATTCGAGTAGACGGCTGTGTTCAGCCATGGCCGGCATAAAATAAATGAAAAATAATCACACTGCAACCATGTGGTAAAAAGTAAGAGATATTTCTAAAAAAGGGTATTTCTAAAAAAGGGTATTTATAAACTCTGTGTAGGCCTGTGTTTTTTCCGTATGATCCAAAACAATCTGCAGGATGAGCCCCACCGCAGAGAGTCGAGTTGTCAGAAGACGAAGATCATCAAAGGTCATAGGTCCCCGCACAAGCAGTCTACGACCCTGGTCTTGAACCTTTTGCAGATAAGGTATCATTTCCTCGGTACTCATGCCCACAAGATCGCGATTGATTTGAAACACATCGATTTCTTCAATCTCTAAAAAATAGTCCAGCAAAAACAGGGAAGAATTGTGTAAATGCATTAAGCAGTATGGAAATGTGCCTGCAATATCCCGATCGTATTCTTGAATTAGTCTGCAATAGGCATCCGGAGAGTATACCGCAGAGACATCTTCCTGTAATCGAACGATTTTGTCCGGCGCCCACATCCCAAACTGCTCGATCAAAAAGCCGCCGTAAAAGGGTTGTATGATGTCATACTGCTTACGTGTCAGCTTGATAAGCGCATCGGTGCATGCCCCGGCCAATCGCTTCAGCTTATCGGGAGTTTCCATGGTATCGATCAAGGCCTGATTGTTTCCTCTAAGCGCCCCTACGAGATCCGTGACCCCCCTTAAAATCGGCTGACTGACCGGATATTCTCCATCGGCATTTTTAACCAGAGCGGCCAGGAATTCGAGGTATTTCTGAAACCATTTGTTATCATCGTCAAGTTTTAAATCTTCAAGCTCCTTCCAGTTCGCATTCCGCTCCCTGCCCCAGATGCTCTCCCCGGATATTTCAACCGGACATCCCAACATGGCTTCGGCCCAGGGAATGGCCGGGATTGGCGATACTCCCTTTATTAAATCATCGTTGACGCTGCTGGAGCGCTTGTAGAGTTTTGTATAGTCATCAAGGTACTGCTCAACCATCAACTGTTCTGGTAACAACCAATCATTTTCCTTAAGCGTTCTGAGGGCCTTAAACCACTTAAACGGGAAAAATCCCCCCACATCAAAACCAATGAGGGGACCTAGCACCTGCTGCTGTTTCCAAAATTTCTGGTATCCCTTGATTTTCTCTTCTACCGACTTGGGTTCTCCGAATGCCATGGTACTTTCCTTTAAGCGTTATGTTAACTCATTGCTCTTATAACAATTCCTGCATGGTTGTCATTTTCTGGGAAACAATATTTCAAGTCAACGACAAATTAAAACTTTTGAAGGCCATCTTCCTTGAAATATAACAAATATCCGGCTATGTTTTCGATGAAATTTCAACTGGAGCTGTCTTGTGCCACAGAGACCCGACGAGGCTTGAAGATGGTGATGCCTTTAAAGCACACGCCGATTATGGATGATCAGATGACGCAGATTGACTATTTGGTGGTGGGTCATATTTGTTCTGATCTTACACCTGAAGGGAGTCAGGTGGGCGGTACGGTCGCCTATTCAGGTCGAACCGCCCAGGCGCTGGGCTGTAAGGCCGCGGTGCTGACAAGCGCAGCCAGTGATTATGACCTTGATCAGACGCTTTTCGGCATAAAGGTACATACGGTTTGCTCGCCCTGCACCACCACGTTTGAAAACGTTTATACAGAGAGCGGCAGAGTTCAAAAAATACACTGCGTGGCACAAAGATTGTGTATCGAAGATCTTCCTGAACAGTGGAGACAGGCACGCATAGTTCATCTTGGACCTGTTGCCAATGAGATCGAGCCTGAAATTATTCATCGATTCGAAAAAAGCCTTGTAGGGTTGACACCTCAGGGATGGATGAGGTATTGGAATGGTTCCGGTTATGTGCGCCCAAGAAACTGGCCATTCGCATCAGACATACTGCCCTTTGCTGAAGCGGTTATCTTAAGCGAAGAAGATATCCTCAATGATGAAATACTTGCGGATTTTCGCAAATTATCCCGCTTGCTGGTACTAACCCGCGGCAGCCGCGGCTGTACAGTTTTCTATGGCAAAAAGACAAAACACATACCTACAATACCTGTTGAAAATGTGAACCCTACGGGTGCAGGGGATATCTTTGCTGCAGCCTTCTTGGTGCGGCTCGAACAGACGGGGGGAGAGCCCTGGGAAGCGGCTGAATTTGCAAACAGAATCGCCGCGGCCACAGTGAATGTAAATGGACTTGAGGCGAAGGTTGCACGCATCCGGCAGCTTGTCGGCAAATCGCTCTAATCAAAACTGCCAGGTTTCCTCGCAAACGAGCCGCTCTAGAGCAAGCCGGTTGGTTGTTTCTACAAACGGGTTCCCGTCCGGGTAACCAAGGGGAGTGAGGGCAACAACCTGATGGGTTTCCGGAATCTTTAAAAACTGCTTGATAGCGTTATTTTTGAAAGATCCGATCCAGCAGGTTCCAAGGCCTTCGGCACGAGCAGCCAGGGTCAGATGGTCAACGGCAATGGCCACATCGATCAGCATGGATAGTTTTCCCATGTAACCACCGCGATTTATCTGGATGTCTTGCCCGCAGGCGATCACGACGATCGGTGCCTGGGCAATAAACTTTTGACCATTACAAAGTGGGACCAGCTCCTGCTTTCGCTCTTTGTCCTTTACCAGAATAAAACGCGCGGGCTGCCGGTTGCCTCCGGAAGGTGCAATCCTTGCAGCGTTTAGCACTCGATTTAAAACATCATCGGATATTGGCTCCAGCTTATAGGATCGCACGGAACGTCGTGTTTTGACCACATCATAAAAATCCATGATCCCTGTGCCTCCTTTCTTGGCGCTCGTTGACTGCATATTCTGTAACATTTTACCCTTATGAAAAACAAGTGCTATGGATTGTAAGCAGCAATTCTCGGTGAAATCCAGGCTATGAGCCGAATAGTTGCATTTTTCAAACCCTAAGCCTTTAAAAAAGCTCCTTTCGACTTCAGCGCACTTATGTACATAGTTTCTGTACAAATGAAAAGGAAGATTTTCAAGCATGAAGGTCCGAACTATCAAAAACAAAATTATTACACACTACTATCGGTACAACCATTCCTGCAAATTGGAATTAAAGTAGTTTCCAGTGTTTCCGGTTGACAGGGTTACAATTTATGGCTATTATGGCTATAAATAGATGGATATAATATTAAGAAAGGTGGTCGCATGATTCGAGCAAATATTTCGGATGTCAAAAACCGCCTGAGCTATTACTTGAAACTCGTGCAGGGCGGCGAACAGGTTGAAATCATGAACAGGAACACGCCCATGGCCCGCATCGTACACGTTTCACAGGCGGAAAACCAGAAAGAACAAACGGCCTGGGTCCAGGAGCTGCAGCAACTCGGCATCGTCACAGCACCTAAAAAGCAGGGATTTCCCCCGGAACTCCTGTCCGGGAAAAAACGGCTTGCCATAAAGGGCAAAAAAGAAACCGGGGTTTTGCGGGCTCTGCTAAAGGAGAGGAGAAACGGGAGATGAGGTTCTGGGACTCATCGGCCCTGGTCCCCCTGCTGGTGGAAGAAACCGCGACACGGTACTGCCTGCAGGCCATAGCCGGTGACCGGGAAATGCTCGTGTGGTGCCTGAGCCGTGTGGAGGTCATCAGCGCCCTGTGTCGAAAACTCCGGGACGGAACCCTTGGGGATTCAGAGTTTCAGGCCGCCAAGAAACTGCTGGATGCCTACCTTGACAGGGCCTATGAAGTCACAGCTATCGAAAGAGTGAAAAAAAGAGCGGCAAGATTGCTGGAAGTCCACCTCTTGCGGGCTGCCGATGCCTGCCAGCTTGCCGCCGCCCTGGTTGCCTGCCAGGAAGATCCTCCCCGTCTGCCTATGGTGTGCTTTGATGAGCGCCTATCAAAGGCCGCTGTCAGGGAAGGGTTTACCGTAACTGCCTGATTAACAACTCTTTTCCTCCTTACTTTTTAACACATGCTGCTCCTTCTTCCCCGTTCTTGACTATTCTTTATATTCTGATAGATTCCATCGAACTTTTCATTTTCGTCCAAATATCGACAGGACTTGAACAGCATGTCGATCCGATTAATTGCAAAAGAGCTATATTCGCTTTATAGGAAGGTGGAAAAGCTCGAAAAGGAAATTGAGAATGCCTGCGGTGAGAGACGTGTGGAACTGGAGAATCAACCGAGAAAGGTCAGGGCCGAACGCGATCGGGTGCGCAGGATCTTGGAGGCAAGCAAAAGCTCCAGGTAACGTGTTGAAACAATACCAGAAAGGCCGGATATGAAAGGCGAATCTCCTGTTATAGAAGTAAAGGATCTGACGAAGCGGTTTGGGAATTTAACCGCCGTAAACGATGTGTCGTTTTCCGTTTACAGGGGAGAAACTTTGGGGTTGTTAGGACCAAACGGTGCAGGTAAAACCACCACCATCCATCTTCTGCTGGGGCTTACTGCCCCTACAGAAGGAAGTATTACCATATTGGGAATGGACCTGAAGAGATACCGAAGACAAATCCTGCAGCGGGTTAATTTTTCATCCACCTACACCCAACTTCCTACCAATCTGACGGTTTGGGAAAACCTAAATGTATTTGGCAAGCTTTACGGGATCCGAAAACCGCGGACAAAGATAAACAAGCTTTTGGAATTTTTCGGTATTCTTCACACGCTAAATGTCAGAACCGGTGAGCTTTCCTCAGGGCAGATCACTCGGCTTAACCTTGCCAAAGCCCTTTTGAATGATCCTGAAATCATCTTTCTTGACGAACCCACCGCAAGCCTTGATCCGGAAATCGCTTCCAGGGTTCGAGATATGCTTCGCCAAATTCAGAAAGAAAATGAGATAACCATCATTTACACCTCCCATAACATGTTTGAAATCGAAATCATGTGCAATCGAATCTTATTTATGTTCCAGGGAAAGATTGTTCTTAAGGGAACCCCTGAGGAGGTAAAAAAGCGAGCTGTGGTCGGATCCCTGGAAGATGTTTTCATCAAAATCGCAAGAGACGGCATGGTCAAAGACGCAAGGAGGATGCACTGATGTGGGTTCGAATCGGGGGGTTGTTGCTGCGAAACCTTTACCTTTACCGAAGAAGCCTTGCGCGGGTCATGGAAATCCTTTTTTGGCCGGTGATGAACCTGATGGTCTGGGGTTTTCTTACCCATTACTTAAAAAGAATGGATCTGCCGGTTGCCATCGATTACCTTCTGGGTGCAATGATACTGTGGGATCTTCTATATCGATCCCAACAGTCGATTACCCTTTCGCTTACCGAAGAATTCTGGGTGAAAAATGTGATGAACCTCTTCATCGCTCCCATACGCACATTCGAACTGGTTTTTGCCATGTGCATCATGGGTATCTCTAAATCACTGATTACTACTGCTTTTCTCGGTATTCTGGCTTTTTTGCTGTACCACTTCAATATACTGAAAATGGGGCTGTTCCTGATCCCCTTTTTTGGGAACCTGCTTCTGTTCGGGTGGGCACTTGGCATGATGACCATGTCCATAATTCTTCGGTTCGGCCATGCGGCCGAAGCACTCATCTGGGGAGTGCCTTTTCTTATTCAACCCATATCGGCTGTTTTCTACCCGGTGGAAGTGCTGCCGTCCTGGCTTAAGGTGATTGCCTTTATGCTTCCTTCGACCTACGTGTTTGAGGGGATGAGGGCGGTGTTCAACACAGGTCAAATGGACATCTCTCTGCTTCTTGCCTCATCGGTTATAAACCTTGCTTACATCGTTGCCGGGGCGGGCATTTTTTCCTGGACTCTGCGACTTGTCCGCAAACGGGGGTTGCTCAGCAGAACCCACATCGAGTAATCCGGATTGCCACTTTTCACCTTCAAACCATGCTTTCTGCTTCCTGTCCAAAACCCCTGAGAAGGGTTAGTATTTTCTAAAAGCCCAACTTTTGGCGTCAGGTGCACTGGCTGATTGGACCATTATTTCAAGTCAACCCGCTTAACATGCACAAGCCTGTGACCGAGCATGTCCACCGCAGCGCTCGCCTGTTCAAGAGCGATGTATCCCAGAATTGGCTCGTACTGCCCATTCTCATCGGGTTGCATATTCACAAACAACACTTCTGCCATGATGATCCGGAATCCTCCGATTTTGGCACGGACCGGGCCGCAAACTATACCTTTCTTAACCGATTGATCGGCCATTTCCACCTCAATCTCAGCCAGTTCCTCAATCTCGCCCAGTCTTTCTCGCCACGACTCTGGTAAGGTGATGTACGCAGCTCCAGTATCGACAAGCGCGCTGAACGAAATCGACTTGTCAGGATCAGTGAAATTGGTCAATTTGACTTGTGCGACTATTCGCCCCATCTATATCTCCCTTTTAGTATGTCTTACAAAGAATTTGACTTTTATGTATTGAAAGGCCCAACGTTTTAGGGGTATGCGGCATTTGAGGTAAACAGAGATACCGGTAGCTAAATGAAAATCTTTCTAATTGCCACCTAGTTGGGATTAACCTAAGAAACTACCAATGCCGTATAATCCCTGTGTTGGACATCCCGCGGATTCTTTACGGTGCCCGTCGCGCTATGGGTTTTCAATGGCAAGTCGATTTGAAAAAAATCAGATTTTAGAAAAGTTGTGTCGATTGCCCTACATTCAAAATTGCTGCGACGGCACCCTTTGTTTCCATTTTCCGTATAAAAAAAAGCCTATAGTGTTGATTTTGCCTGATTTTAGCAACAACTCTACAGAGAGGTCAAGGAAAAGTGCCGGCGGTGACAACATTATGCCGCCTCTTTGTTACATGACATCAATGAGGGCAGGACATGTGGATAGGAAATCATGTCGGTGTATTTAAAAGTTGTGGTTATCACCAAGCGCTTTCCACAGATCGGGCACCGCTCCGGGGGATCGTTGCTTTCTTTAAATTCCTGGCATTTGATTTTCTTTTGCTTTTCGGTCTGTCTACTATTTTGAAAACCCTCAATCTATATCCATCAAACAGACGTGATTACAAATGCCACATTCTGTGCATTTATTTTCAGAAGGATTTTTACGAATTTTGGCATATTTTGAGGGAATTTTCATTATAAGCGAAACCGGGCACACTATCTTGCAAAACCCACGTCTATCTTTAAACACGTAAGCCAGGGGAATGGCAAGCAAGTAATAGACGATATTGCCGCTGATCATCCATCCTAATTCAGCTTTTCCGATGTAATCACCTTGCACATCATATCTCAGAACAAGCACTAAATAGAGTGGCAGGGTGATGGAGATAAACAATGCGATGTAACGTAAATTCCAGAGACTTGGAGAAATGGACCTCTTCTTTCTAACAGGGAGCCAATCCAGGATAGCAGATGTCCGGCAAGCCCAACCGCAAAACCCTCTTCCCCATATTAAAGGTCCAAATAATTTGGCTACTACGTAATGGGTAAAGCCTTTTGAAAAATAGCCGACAAGAACTATGAGAACAATCCCTTCGAGTTGAAAATTTTCTCTGTTAACAAGAGGAACAAATATTAATAATGCGGGTAGAATAAGTAATATGCTAATACGTCTTCCAAGCGTTTTCTTCTTTTGTGGAAGTATCTGGCGCAAATATATCCCAACGGAAATAGACAAACCAATCCATGGAAACAATATCAAGAACCCCCACCAACCAAATGTAATGAAGAGGGTTAAGCCGACTCCCGCGCCAATTGTCAGAGGAATGTATTTAACGTATTCTTTTTTCATAATCATATTAAGGCAAACGTCGTTAATCAGCCGAACGGTTTTTTAATCGATATCCCCGTATCCTTACACAATTTGACGATATTTTCATCAATGATTCGATGATGCTCCTTTTCCGGCAGTTGATATTTAATTCGGGTTTCCGCTTCTTTTATGATCCGCTCAACAAATTCAGCACTGCCCAATATCCACTCATCGCTTAACTGACGATCCCCAGAACCCCGCATTGCCTTGACTGCAGACCACCCCCCAAAGACCGGATCAATCCGCCACCGAACAGCTCCGGACGTCTTCCAGCCTTTATACCTTTTTGAACATAATTGCGATAGGCCTTCATCATCGTTTCTATAGATGATATTCCTGCCCGCCCTGTACTAATTATTCAGAGAAACACCCAATTCCCGTACCTCCCAACAACAAAAAGAACCCTTGGCTTTTGAGTTTCTATTTCAACCGCCCTTAAAGGGGCCACTTTGCCCTGGCTAAGTCTCGGGAAAAGCAAAGAAGCTTACGGGCTAGAAGGGCCTGAATTTGAATTGAAGTTCAATGGAAATGGACGGAAAATGGACGATAAACTGATCGATGGCCACGGAGGAGCCCTTATATTTCTCGTGGATTTCGAGAATTTTCTTTAAAATAATTCTCGCTGTTTTTTCATACCTCGAGCTCAGCACGACATACTGGCGAAGGGCTTCCATTGCACTGGCATCGAGTTTGAGCATCCTATCATAAAGCTTAATAACATACCCTCCGGCCTCTTCCAGTGTTGGAGCAGGCTCATCCAGAGCCACCAGGCTCCCGAACCTGGCCACTCCGATAAAGATTTTTTCACCTTCCTGAATCTTGGAAACATCTATTAGCATCGTGTCTTTTTCCGTTAGAACCTTAATGGTCGACTTCTGGATGACGCTGTATACCTTAGCTTTGCGGCTGTCGAGCACTTGCACCTGTTTTTGCTTGGTCAAACTCCACGCATCGATAATTTGAAATTTTAATGCTTGCTGGGGATACTGTTTTCTAGCATTTTCGACAATCAGATTAATTTCTGAAAGATCCCGGGAGAGATTTGCAATTAAATTTTCTTCGGCATTAGAAGAAATCTGACCCATATTACCGGCACAGCCTGCCAGCAGAACCAGTATGCAGAATGATCCTATGTGAATCTTTCTCACTTTACGGCCTCCAGTGATAACCAGTGGCATCATCCATAGATGATTACCACAGGTTGAGCCAAGCGTACGGAAGATCCCTTCGCCCCGTTAAGCGGCACACGGGATGAGAGTGCTCGCCCTGTAGAACCTTTTATACCCGGTGTATCGATAATAATCAATACGGATGATTAAATTATTGATCTGCTGCTTTGGTAAGCGTTAGATTAGGGCTGGAAAAGGTTTTATGCTTGCAAAACAAGACGGATTCGAGCAACATAACGGTGAAATTGCTTGTATTTTATTCATTTGGTCGCGAATTGAGGAAACCCTGAAATGCCTAAGGAAAACACCCATCTGTTTTTTGCCGGAAAGCTTCTTGAGAAATGGGACCAGCAGAAATTTTCATTTCACATAAAGGGTTTCAAGAAGGAGTTTTACCTTGGAAGCGTTTTTCCAGATGCTTTTTTTTACCACCCCAAAAAGACGGTTCGGGTCGTATCCAACAGTCTACACGGCATTGGCAATGATCCTTATCAGATAATCATCCACCTTTTATCGGAGGCTCGACGTCAAAGCGCATATGCAGATTTATCATTTGTTTTTGGATATCTATCCCATTGTGCCCTTGATGGAAGGTTTCATCCAGTAATAGAAAAGATTAGCAAAATTTACGCTGTTCAGAATCCGAACAGCCCATGGGCTGAGAAATATAAACATCGTATTTTGGAAACAGCTCTTGATAGACAAATCAACGGTCGTTTCTATATGGAACAGATGATCGATATCTCTCGACTATCAAAACTTGTTTCGCTGCGTCTGCTTTCAAAAAAGATGAAGGTTTCTGAAAAGGATTTAAGGGTTGCCTTTTGGCTTCAATATACGGCAAACAGGTTGTTTACCAGGAGATGGGCCTATTTATGGACAAAACTGTTTACATCACTGATAAACAACTGTCTTATTGTCATATTGCCGCTTTTTTATGCTCATTTAGAGACTTCGAATGAAAAGTTCCCCGGAGAATTTTCGATGTCGACCTCAAGAAACAGCTTTAACAAAACGGGAAATCTTTCAAATCTATTCACCAAAACAGAATCGTTAACCCAAAAACTGTTTTCCTGCGCCTATCTTTTTTTCAAAGACAGAGACAGAGCCGATTGTTGCCTTGCATCGGAACTGCAAACATACCTATCAGAAACAGGCTAAGGAAGGAAACTTATGGGAAAAACCATCGTTTTCTGGATATTGGGTTTGTATATTTCTCTTTTTCTGGGTGGATTCTTCACCTCATTGTTTCGCGGCTATCTCATGGAAAAGGCCGGGGGCTCTGAGCATGAAGATCAGGAGCCATCGGGGGTTCAGGATTGGATCTTTGACTCTATGGAGCGCCTGTTTTTCACGCTGGCTGCTGCTTACAGCGTTGGAGGCGCGGTTGTAGGAATGATGATATGGATGGGCATGAAGATGATCACCCATCGTTTCTGGCCCACGGGTGCATCTCGGTCGAGTGCTGAAGCAGTTCGCTTTCTTACCGTCAGTATGAGTTCAATGATCTTTGCCCTCATCGGGGGGTTGTTCTGCAGAGTTTGACAGGGTGATTACCCTTGCCTATCACATAGCATCAAGGGGTTGCTGCCGAATATCATGATACTTTCGGCGTGCCATGCATCCTTGCCAGATGACTTCTTTCAAGGCTGTATGATTTTCCAGCGGTCAAATAGGCGGTGAACCTCAACAGAGATGTGCCAATGGTAGATAAAAAAATCGGTTTTCACAAAAAAATCATGGGAGCTGTTTGCCGCCACTGTCCAATCTGCAGGTATGGAAGAAAAAATCCGGAATCTTTTATTGGTAAAATACTCCATGCACGAATCCACGCGGATCATTGTCCTCTGTGGAAGGCTGAAAAGGAAATTTACGGAGAAAAGCAGCAAACGCAATGAGGCAATTCATTGCGACGTCAAACTTGAAAAGGACCCACCTTGGCTGTTTAATAATTGCCTCGGCCGATCGTGCATGTACAGGGCTTGAATTTTTCAATCAGGAAACATTTTAAAATGCTATGAAGATCCTTGAAATCGAACGGAAAAGCCGGGTGCTTACAAAGGCCGATTTCGGGTGCCTCTCAGGGGCATATACCATTAATGTAACCAGAGGCTGCGAGTTTAAGTGTGCGTACTGCTATGCGAGAGGATATCCTGGTACCCCTTCAGACGAAATCCATCTATACGTCAACCTGCCCCGTAAGCTTGCACAGGAACTTGAGTCTCCCAGAAGAAGAGCCCCCATTGATCGGGTCATGTTTAATACGGCATCGGATTCATTTCAGACGCATCCAGATATTTTAGATGTAACCTATGAGGCCATGGCGGCACTGCTGGAGAGGAGAGTTGGATTTTCATTCTTAACGAAAGGGTGGATTCCAGAGCGGTTTATGAAGCTGTTCTCCCGTTATCCTCACTTGATCATCGCCAGAATCGGGCTCGTTTCCCTGTCTGAACGATATCGAAATCTCTTTGAGCCCGGCACTGCGCCGCCTGTAAAACGTCTTGAAAATATCGATCGCCTTCTGGCTCTTGGTGTCCATGTTGAAGTTCGCATCGATCCGGTTATCCCCTTTTACACCGATGACCATGCATCCATCAGACAACTACTTGGCGCACTGGCAGACAGGAACATCCGAACCGTATCGATAAGCTACCTGCATCTCAGACCGGCGATTCTGGAACAACTCCGCCGTGAGCTGCCGCCCACAGAATTCAATGTGCTGAGAAGTTGCTTTCACAATCAGCCCTGGACCACGGTTGGGGCCTGTACGCAAAGTAAACTGATTCCGCTGCCACTAAGAGCAAGAGGTTATGCTCGTTTCAAGCAGCATTCGAAAGCATTTGGAATTACCCTTCTTGTTTGCGCATGTAAAAACCCGGATATGCCCGCACATAAATGTTCAACTGCCTTTGAAGGTAAAAGAAATATGAAATCGAATGAAGCAAAACAGTTGAGCCTTTTTTCTTGTTAGAGTACACTATTAAATGAGGTAATGAACATAACGGATAGAAATCCAGGAATTCTCAGTGAATGAAACACGTTTTGCGCTTATTGAAAATTCCTGCCTGATTCCAAGGAAGGGAGCAGTATTTCGGCATGCACAAGAAACAACTGTATGGAGCAACCCTTAAAGAGCAACTGCTGGCCAGTGCCCGGGATCGGCTTCATAATTTTATCCTGGCAGATGGTGCCATCCGCGGTGTCATCATGAACGGAACTCGCATGATTAATGAAATGCGTGCAAACCATGAGTTCGGTATTTTAGAAACCCTGGTACTGGGCAGAGCCTATTTAGGTATTGGTTTGATGTCTTCGGATCTAAAGGGAAACGATCGCATCAGTTTAAGGATCGAATGCAGCGGTCCCATAAAGGGCCTGGTTGTCGAAGCCAATGCCTTTGGGGAGGTTCGGGGGTACTTGAGCAATGTTCCGATTCCGCTGGACAAACCCATGGAAGATTTCGACCTGTCTTTGTTTTTTGGTTCCGGTGTTCTATCTGTAACCAAGTTTCTGGAGGATGCCAAGCAACCGTTCACCGGGCAGGTAATCCTCAAGTACGGAAATATCGCCAAAGATCTGGCCAACTATTATTTAACTTCCGAGCAAATACCCACTGCTTTCAATTTAAGCATCAAATTTGACAAGTCCGGTGTTGTAACAGGAGCAGGTGGGTTTTTCTTACAAACGATACCCGATACGGACGATGAAACCGTAGCAGACCTCGAGGGGCGAGTGGCCGGCTTACCATCGCTTGGTGTTGCCTTCAGCCATGAAACCGATCCACAGCAGCTCATCATGAACACATTCGCAAAATACAAGCCACGGTTTCTTGCGAATCGCCGTATAGAATTCATGTGCCATTGCAACAAAAGCCGACTTCGCAGCATTGTTACGTTGCTTCCCATCGATGAGCTAAAGGACATCCGTGACAACGGCCCTTTTCCATTGGAAATACGATGCCAGTACTGCAACACTCCGTATCTGTTCACAAGGCAGGATATTGAGCGAATTTATGGAGCTCGTTTTCCAAACAATTAAGAACGCTTACAGCTCAAAACACTGTAAAAACCCTTTTACGAACGCATTGGCGGGACGCTCACGGATTTTGGAAGGTACATCGACCTGGACAATCTTTCCATCCTTCATTATGGCCACCCTGTCTGCCAGAGAAAAGGCTTCCGGCAGATTGTGGCTAACGTATATGGATATGGTGCCCATTCGATTGTGGTAGTCTTTCAGCTCTTTTCGAAGAGACAGACGGTGCTGGGGGTCTACGTTGGACAATGGTTCATCCAGCAGCAGGATCTTGGGCTTTATGGTCATGGCCCTGCCGATTCCCACCATTTGTTTCTGGCCTGCCGACAGTTCGTCGGGCTTCCTGGGAAAGAGATGTTTACCAATACCGAGCCTAGAGGCAATAGTATGAACTTTTTCCTGAATGTTAACCGGCAACGTCCTTCGGATTTTCATAGAAAAGCTCAAATTACTATAGAAATCCCTGTTGAAAACCTGCATGTGCGGCCATAGCGCGTAGTCCTGAAAAACCATCCGAATGCCCCGCTGCACCGGCTTTTTGTCGTCCACACATTCACCCAAAATATAAATGTGGCCATCATCAAGCTTTTCCAATCCCGCGATGAGACGAAGCAGGGTGGTTTTTCCACATCCGGTAGGCCCAATGACGGCCAAAAATTCATAAAGATCAACGCTTAAGCTTACTCGATCGACAGCCACAACAGAACCAAACCGCTTGGTAATCTGGTCCAGCACAAGGCCTTTGTGGGGAGGGACATAAGTGATTGCATCCATGTATCCCCCTATTGCTTGAGGGTAATGGGAAACCAGGGGCTTGCGGGTTGCCCGTTATGGAAACTCAAAGAACACTGTAAAAGATTTCATCATTCGTATTTATATTTTAAAATGATTTATTCACAAAAACAATACAAATTAAAACTTCCTTCCGCTCAGTTCACCCAACAACATGACATAGGCTTTTTGTCCCAGCCTGAAACTGCTGAGCCGGAAAAATTCGTCCGGTGCGTGTATGTTTTCATCTTTTAGCCCAAATGCGAAATTCACCGTGTATGCCCCAAGCGTGTCCAACAGCATGCTGCATACCGGAATGGTCCCTCCCAGCCTTGCGTAATAGGGCTCCTTTCCGTATAATGTTTTCAGTACAACTCTGGCCGCTTCATTGCCCGGATGATCCGCCGGTATCAGATAGGGTTTTGCCCTGCTGGAAATCGCGTTTGCCGATACCTTAACCTGCCTGGGCGCATGGGAGTTGACATGAGCAATGAGCAGTTGTGTGATTTTTTCCGGATCCTGATCCGCAACCAGACGGCAGCTTATCTTTGCATGCGCTTCTCTTGGGATCACCGTCTTAAGACCCTCTCCTTGAAATCCTCCCCATATTCCATTAACATCAAGAGTCGGGCGCGTCCACAGACGCTCATAAGTTGTGTAGCCTGGTTCGCCAAACAGTTCACTGACTCCCAGCTGATTCTTAAAGCTCATTTCATCAAAAGGAATTTTCTCCATCTGTGAGCGTTCGGCTTTGGACAGCGGTCTCACATCGTCATAAAAACCTTCTACAAGAATCTTACCGTCTGCACTTCGCATCGAATCGATAATTTGTACAAGTGCGTGAATCGGATTTAAGAATGCTCCGCCGTAAGAACCAGAATGCACATCAGCCTTTGTGGCCTGCACATCGATTTGGATAGCGCATATACCTCTCAGACCGATGAGCAGGGCTGGTTGATCCTCTTCCCACTGCCCCCCATCGGCGCTTATGATCACATCACAGGCCAGCAGGGCTTTGTGCCGGGGAATCGCCTCCGGCATCTGTGGGCTGCCGATCTCTTCCTGTCCTTCAAAAAAGAATTTTACGTTTACCGGCAACCCGCCTTCACTTTGCAGCAACGCCTCTGCGGCAATTATCGGAATCAGCATATTGCCTTTATTATCAGAAGCCCCCCGCGCATAGATGCGTTCATCTTTCACGACAGGTTCAAACGGAGGATGCGACCAGAGATTCAGAGGATCTACGGGTTGAACATCGAAATGCCCGTAAATCATAACGGTCGGCATCCCGGGGGCGTTCAACCAATCCGCGTATACAGCGGGGTGGCCGCCAGTTTCCAATATTTGCACGTTTTCCAAGCCGGCCGCTTCCAATCGATCCGCAACCCACCGCCCAGCGTCTCTCACATCCTGTGAATACTCAGAGAGTGCTGAAATACTGGGAATACGCAAAAACTCAATCAGTTCATTCAAAAATCGAGATTCATTCTCTTTCAAATACTGTTCCCATAAACCCACAGTGATTCCCTCCTTTCGATGAGCCTATTATCGTATCGACCATCATGCTTCTTCAAATCGCAACTAAAATTTAAAACATGCCGAATTCCGCGCAGATTCCCACTTTGTGGCTTATCTGTTTTTATTATGCCCAGCGCGTTTCAAGATTCAATAGATATGTCTTTACATCAAGCCCCCCTCCAAACCCGGTCAAGCTTCCATCTTTTCCAATGACCCGGTGGCAGGGGACAATGATGCCGATGGGATTGCTTCCAACAGCTCCGCCTACGGGCCTGGCCTTTTTAGCATCTCCGATCCTAGAGGCCAGATCTCCGTATGAACAGGTACGGCCATAAGGTATTTTCAGCAATTCATTCCAGACCGCTACTTGAAAGGGGGTTCCGTAAAGACCAAGAGGGATGTCGAAACTCTTAAGACGGCCCGAAAAATATTGCCTGAGCTGTTTTTCAACATGGCCGAGCAGCGGATGCCCGCGGCTTTCTTCGATTGCTCTTAACCCTTTTTGTTCTTGTGCTTTCGATTTCTCAAAAATAACAGCCAGAAGCTCCTCTTCCGATGCAACGAGCCTCAAGAGGCCCACAGGACTTTTCATGGTTGTGCATGCCAGTTTAACGTTAATATGCCGGATTCTGTTCATATCAAACATAACATCTCCTCGGTGCCGATCATGCTTCGAGACATTTGTAAAATGAACATTTTTCAAAGGTCTCGCTTCTTGTTTCCTGGACAATGATTGCCGGTGGAATTCGCGCCGCAACCCGCAATTATCGTATTTTTTGAAGACCCTGCGGCCCCGCCTTAAACGGGATCTTCGCCCTTGTTGGGTCATAGCCTATGTCTAAGCCCAATCGCTCAGACAAGCTGAGCTACTGGATACGCTTTCTTTTTAGGTTCAATAGCAACAATTTTGCTAAGTATCAATTCCCTTTTCGTGTCGTGAAAATTCACACAAAAGGACTCACCTTGATTTTCTTGAACAGTTTCACGGCGCTAAAAGGGAACCTCCCCGGTGATCGGGTATTTTTTCAAAAGGCTAAATTGGTACAAAAGCGCTAACTTAAGGAGTTTACGCCCCGGAGGGAATGTTGCATTGCCGGAGTTGACTGAAGCGCTCTGAAATACTATCTTTGATTAACTAAAATCAACGATTTATGAAAAAATCGATGTGAGGATTTCGATAAAATGGAGCGACCCAGTTCGAATCGGATATGTCCGGCTTGTGGTGAACAGGTGCAGGAAAACTGGAAATTCTGCCCTGCATGTGAAACCTCACTTAAGCAGCTGGTATGCCCGCAGTGTGCTAACCCGGTAAAAGAAAACTGGAAGCGATGCCCTGAATGTGAAGCCAGGCTCTTTTGCAATTCCTGCGGGCGGCGCATGGCACCAGGTTATTCTACCTGCCCGGATTGCCAACCAGCCCGACCGGAGCCTGCAAAATCCAAATCTCCTGAAGTGTTTGTTGAACCGGTCACCGGTATGGAATTCGTTCAAGTGCCGGCGGGCACGTTTATGATGGGAGACACCTTCGGTGAAGGTATCGATAACGAAAAACCGGTTCATGAGGTCCACCTGGACAGCTTTTATATCGGTAAATATCCGGTAACCCAGGGCCAGTGGAAAACCCTGATTTCGGAAAATCCTTCTCACTTTAAGGGGGAAATGCTGCCGGTGGAGCAGGTTACAAGAAAAGATGTTATGTTGTTTATCGATAGGTTAAACGAATCAAATAAGGGACAATATACGTTTCTGTTGCCCTCCGAAGCCCAGTGGGAATACGCTGCAAGAAGCGGTGGCAAAGAAGAAATGTATTCCGGCAGCAACGTTGCTGACCTTGTGGCATGGTACGATGAAAACAGCGATGGTATGACGCATCCTGTTGGTACAAAGGCTCCTAACGGGCTTGGAATTTATGATATGAGCGGCAACGTATGGGAATGGTGTCTGGATACCTTTCGCTCAGATGCCTACCGCCGACTCCAGAAGAAAAACCCCCTTTGCATGGATGGAGGCCCTGATTGGGTCATTAGAGGAGGCAGCTGGAATATCGATGCATGGAGTGTGCGTTGTGCCAGGCGATTTAGCTTTCCAGGGGATTATTATGCACCGGGGCTGGGGTTTCGCCTGGTTGCCATCATCTCCACTCACCAGCAACCCTCAACCAGAAATCAATAGAGCACCAGTCAAAGGACATCCAATAAGCCATCCCGAATGGGTGCTTGACGTATGTCTTGATTCAAATTATTGTAGCATACTTCATTGCGGGAAATAATCCATGTTTGATCGTGACGCCATTACGAGTCAGGTACGCCACAATTGTTGTATCTCCGATGCTCGCTATGCGGGGTTTTATTCGCTCTGCCACCTGGCCCTTCGGCTAAGAGATCTTTATAAGTGGGAAAAAGGACTTAGGCCATGGGTAGAAAAAGATACGTCCGAGATTTCTGAATGGATTGAAGAAAAAGAGGCTCTCTGGAATGAGGTATCTGAAAGAAGTTTTAAAGAAATCTTCATCTTCGGCAAGTCCTATGATCCTTTTGATTCCATGGCTATCAATGTTGAAATCGAACCTCACGGGCTGCTTTATGGGGCCGGATATGGCCAGAGCTTAAAGCCGACTTTTTTTCTTGCTGTCATAGAAAACAAGACAGAAATTGAGGGGCATCCCCTCTATCTGCTCGGCCGGGAGCTGGCCCGCGATCTTTCTACAACCCCTGCCCTCTCTCAGAACGATTGCATACTTGTTCGGAAAGAATCCGCATTGCCTTATCTTTGGGATAAAGTACTTTTCATAAAAAAATCGGGCAGTAATGCACTTAAATTTGCTCTGGAGCGTTGCGGATTAAGGCAATGGTATCCAAAAGCCCCGCATCGCCTGTTGGGCAAACTATTTGAAACCGAATTGGACACTTACATATATCACGAGCTGGGAGAGATAAAAGATACCACTTTCGATCCAACGATTTGGAAGGAAATAATTGCTGCTTTTCCACATACCGCTGTTGAATTGCTCGTTCGTTCGGTCAAAGACCTTCTTGCCGATACCAATAATTATGGTCCACTGAAACACATAGCGAGGGAGCGAAAAACCGCTTCACTGGCCCTGTATGTGGCGTTTCTTGACGGATTTTCAAAAATGCTGTTTCCTGAACTGATCGAGGCATTTCGCATATTTATGAAAACCGAAGACTGGAGCTCGGTGGAACAATCCATTTTGACCGGCCGCACCAGAGCCGAACAATATGCTGATATCATCGGCAGCGTTTACAATAGGGGCAAACAGCACAACGATATGGACTGGGCGAAAAAGGAGATAGAAAAGCGTCTGCTCAAACCTTTGGGCGTTGTTAAAAACAGGTAAGGCATGTTAGATGAAAAGGAGGATTGGAAATGTTTCGAGTTGCTGTCATGTATCCCAACGAAGAAGGGGCCAAATTTGACCACAACTATTATAAGAACACTCATATGCCAATGGTAGAGGAACACCTGAAGGCTTTTGGCCTGGTAAAAACCGAGGTGGACAGAGGAATTTCCGGTGGAGGCGATCAGCCGGCACCTTACATTGGTATTGGTTATCTCTATTTCGAAACAAAAGATGCATATGATAAAGGGATGGTGGAAAAGGGAGCGCTTTTACGCGCCGATATTCCAAACTTTACCAATGTAACTCCCATCCGGCAGGTGAGTGAGATACTTTAGGGGTTTTAACCCGGAACGCGGAACGATGAACCGCTCAACCTAAATATAAGATACCCCCATCTCAGGTGAAATTCACTTCTGTTGTCGGAAAAGTGTTTGAGAAAATCAGGTGAGTCCTTATTTTCGGGTTTTTCCCTATTAAAAAAGGCCGTCTCATCTGTGAATGAATATCTATCTGCCCGGAACAATGATTCGTGAATCTTCCTGTTCCTTTATTTTCTTGGCCTCTTCTATCAGCCGCTCCATGGCTGTTTTCATTGCTTCTGGAAAGCGCTTTACCGCCTGTTGCAGCTCTTTTGCCTGAATCACGTTCTGTATCGGTAACGCACCATTTGGATGGAGAAGGGTCGTTTCGCCAACGAAAAGGGTTTTACGGGATTTATCCAGCGATCCATCCGGTTTAACTGGTGTTAGACGCTTAATGGAACAAGCCTTCAGATCGGTGAAAATCTCTTCCCTGTATAGATTTTTTCTATCGACTCTAAAATCCAAAGCCTCGTTATCATCGGTTGGCATGGTCTTATCTCCTGTACAAAAAAAATCGTCATGTTCCTGGGGCAAGCCTAAAGAAACGTAACAGATCCTCGTCTATAATGCAATAAAATATGGTCGCCAACGGCATTTTCCGGAAAACATATCCTTTTCTTATTGAAGAGGTTATGATATAGTATTTTTTATTCTACAAAGTCCGGTATCGAATTATTCAAACACATGCGTAAGGAGGCTTAAAATGGCTTTGAAAGTTACCTGGTTAGGCCATGCCTGTTTCCTCATTGAAACCGAGAAAGCTAAAATCCTGATCGATCCCTTTCTTACCGGAAATCCTCTGTCTGCGGTCAAGGCCGATGATGTGGAAGCCGACTACATCCTGGTTTCCCACGGTCATGGCGACCATCTGGGGGATACCGTCGAGATTGCCAAACGAACCGGTGCTATGATCATATCAAACTTTGAAATACAAAACTGGCTGGCGGATCAGGGGGTGGAAACCGTTCATCCGCAGCATATCGGAGGTGGTTTCGACTACCCCTGGGGAAGGGTCAAACTAACCATCGCCCATCATGGCTCATCCCTTCCCGACGGCAGCTACGGAGGAAACCCGTGCGGATTTTTGCTTTATATCCAGGGGAAAAAAATATACCACGCCTGCGATACCGGCCTTTTTTACGATATGAAGCTTATCGGTGAAGAAGGTATCGATCTTGCCATCCTGCCGATTGGAGACAATTTTACCATGGGACCCGACGATGCCATAAGAGCGATCAAATTAATCGAACCGGTTCAGGTGGTGCCGATTCACTATGACACGTTCGAGGTCATCAAGCAGGATCCCAACGCCTGGGCTCAAAGGGTAGGACAGGAAACGTCTGCAAATCCGACGGTCTTGCAGCCAGGAGAATCCATTGAACTTTCCTGATCAATGATTTCCCGCAGATTGCGTCTCTATACCCTTGTTTAATCTTCTTCCCAGTATATGCATTCAGCAGGGCAGGATTCGATGGCCTCCTCGATACAATCTTCAGGCCCCCCTTCGGGAAGAATTACTTCTGCCTTTTCTTCATCTTCATTAAAGGCAAAAACCTCTGAACACAGTTCCACACATGTTTCACACCCGGTGCATTCTTCGGTGTCGATAACAACTCGCTTTGCCATGGTGATTACTCCTTCGTTCGGATGTTGCCGTTAAATACGGCCGCTTTTTTAGATCCAAAAGTAAATAACCGCTTAATTCATAACCCCGAAACAAGAGGATACCAAAATCGATAAATTCAAGATGCCTTGATAAAACATTTTTTCTTTATTTACAAATTATTTTTAAAAATTGTATGAAGGGGAATTATCGGTGGTCCAAACTGCTTGCTGTGGATGAGGAGACAGGGGATAATGAACGAGAACAGATTGCATTACGGCTGGGTTGTGATTTTCATGGGTTTCATCACTACCATTGCCGCTCATGGATTCGGGCGGATGGCGTATACCATAATCCTTCCGGCCATGCGCGATGGTCTTAAATTCAATTACACCCAACTTGGGCTTCTGGGTACCGGCAATTTTGTGGGTTATCTTACCATGGCGCTTATTGGAGGTTTCCTTGCCGCTCGTTTCGGCATGCGTATTGTCATCACACTTGCCCTTGCGTTGATGGGAATCACCCTGATATTGACCGGCCTGGCAAAATCCTTTCAATTCGCGCTCATGATGCGCTTTCTTACAGGTTTAGGCAACGGTGCCTCATATGTACCCGCCATGGCCCTGGGCTCTGTGTGGTTTGCCGCAGAAAAAAGGGGAGTTGCCACCGGGATCGTAACCGGAGGCATTGGAACGGGTACGCTCATTTCAGGCCTTATGGTACCGCCCATTCTTTCTGCATATGGTGCTGAGGGTTGGAGGGTTTCCTGGTATATTTTGGGAGGTTCGGTTCTTGTGGTCTCAGGAATCGTATACCTGTTTATCCGCAACCAACCAAGCGATAAGGGATTGGCTCCCGTGGGTGCTGAAATTCAAAAACCAGCGGAGCCTCCCGAAATAGGGACATCTTCGTTTATGTGGGCAAGCGTTTACAAAAAAGGCGCTGTCTGGTACCTGGGTCTTGTATATTTCTTTTACGGATTTTCCTATATCGTTTATATGATCTTTTTTGCCGCCTATCTTGTCAAGGAAATTGGTATGTCACAGCAATGGGCGGGGGGGCTATGGGCCATGGTCGGGGGGTTGAGCATATTTTGCGGCGTTATTTGGGGAGCGATTTCAGATCGACTGGGGCGAAGCCGCGGAGCAGCTTTTGCCTATTTTATTCTAGCGCTTTCTTATATCGTCTATGCAACCTTTAAGATCAAGCTTGGATTTTACCTGTCGGCAGTTATGTTTGGGCTCACGGCATGGAGCATCCCCACAATCATGGCTGCAGCGACCGGAGATTTTGTGGGCCCCCGGCTGGCGCCTGCAGGGCTTGGATTCATAACTCTTTTTTTCGGAATCGGCCAGGCAATTGGACCTGCAGTGGGAGGGTACCTTGCAGACTTAAGCCGATCCTTTACCACACCCTTTCTGGTGGCAGCAGCGATCTCTTTGATCGGAATGGTATTTTCAATCTTCTTACCGAAACCGTCCATGGTGGATACCGGTCAAGACCGAAGGTAGAATTGATTGAGGAAGAATAATTTTTAATAACCAGGGAGGTTAGAGATGCCGGTTAAGAAAACGAGTTTTAACGAAACGGAAACCAGAAAGGTCCTGGGAGGCACGATTCGCACATTTTTTACAAAGGATACGGTGGGAACAGAGGATCTCATGTTTGTGATGGGTGATTTCACCCCGGGTGAAGGCCTGGAGCCCCATGTTCACGAAGAGCAGGAAGAAGTCTATTATTGTGTTTCGGGAAACGGGACCGTCTGGTATGGTGATGAGCGCACGGAAACCTCTATCGGTCCGGGAGTCGGCTTGTGGATCCCCAGGGGAGTGGAGCATGCAGTGAAAAATACCGGCAAAGAGCAGCTTGTCATTGCATTCTTTCTGGCCCCCGGCAGAAAGTAATTAAAGATGAATCTGTGCTGTTACCGTCCACCTGGTTTAACCTGTTAGCACATCAGCCTCCTTTCGCCATCTTTGGATCCAGGGTGTCGCGAAGGCCGTCTCCCAGCAGATTGAAGCCCAAAACCGCCCACGCAATGGCCAGCCCGGGAAAAATTGCCATCCAGGGAGAAATGGAAAGGAAGGTCTGAGCATCATTGAGCATCCGGCCCCATGAAGGATTCGGCGGCTGAGTGCCCAAGCCCAGATAGCTTAGCCCTGCTTCAGCCAGTATCGCCACGGCGAATTGTATGGTGCCCTGTATGATCAGCGGGGATATGATGTTGGGAAGAACGTGTCGACAGATAATAGCCAGCTGCCCGGCACCGGCCGCCCGGGCGGCGATAATGAATTCACGGGCTAAAACAGACAGCGTCGATGCCCGGGTCAGTCTTGCAAATACAGGAATATAGAAAATACCGATGGCGATCATGGCGTTGACAATGGATGGGCGAAAGACGGAGGTGATCAGAATTGCGGTAAGCACGGCCGGAAAGCCGAAAAGGAGATCACACAGACGCATGAGCAGCTCATCGATGAGTTTACCGCAACAGGCTGCCGAAAGCCCTATAACCACCCCGACACTAATACCGATCGCCACGGTGATGAGACCCACGATAATTGAATTTACCGATCCCTTCATAACCCTCGACAGGATATCACGGCCGTATTGATCGGTACCGAGAGGATGCTGCCATGAAGGACCCTGCAATCGTGCTTTTGCATTCATTTTGTTGCCGTCATAAGGGGTCCAGACCATACTGACAGCAGCGGAAAGAATTACCACGAGGCACAGAACAAATCCGATCGTAAAATTTAGATTTTTGAAAAATCCCTTCACATCACCCATGCCGTATCCTAGGGTCAAGATATGCGTAACTTAAATCCACAAGGAAATTAATGAAGACAATGGCGGCTGCCATAAACAAAACAATATCCCGTACAACCGGAAGATCCCTCTGGCCAATGGCTTGAAAAACCAAGCGCCCCAGCCCAGGAAGAAAAAACACGTTTTCGATGATGATGGCGCCTGCTATCAACTGGCCCAATTGAAGCCCCATGATGGTAACAACCGGTATCATGGCGTTTCCCAGTGCATGTTTGTAAATCACCCCCCGCTCTTTCATGCCCTTGGCTCTTGCCGTCTTAATATAATCTTCATTTAGAACTTCCAGCATGGAAGATCGAGTCAGGCGGCTCAATATGGAAGCGCGAGTTACTCCCAAGCAGAATGCGGGTAATAACAATGCTTTGACGGACCCCCAAAAACTCACACTCCATCCTGGGAAACCACCTGCTGAAAACATTCCGAGTTTTACCGCCATCAATAGAATAAGCAGCATCCCCAGCCAAAAATCAGGCGTGGCTAACCCAATCTGGGTAAAAAACATAACGGTAATATCTGCGGGTCGGTTCCGATGCTGGGCCGCATAGACGCCCGCCGGCAAAGATAACAGAATGGCGAAACACATGGCCATGACTGCCAGAGGTCCTGTAACTTTCAGGCGGCTTACAAGCAATTCGTTTACCGGTATATCATAATTGATGGAACGATTTTCTCCGGACAGCAAATTCCCAATCCACTTAAGATACTGGTCTATTAAGGGTTGATTTAATCCAAGAGCCGATCTTAAATTCTCAAGCGTCTGCGGCGTGGCGTTGATTCCCAAAATGATTTGCGCCGGATCACCCGGCAATACGAACAGCACGGAGAAAACGATAATAGAAACCAAAAAGAGCAGCAAACTCAGAATGATCAATTTCCTTACGACGTACCGGACCACAAGCCCCCCCCTTATGCTTATCACTGTATCCCCGATCAATTGGGATTTAACCACACCTCAGTACAGTCCAAAGCAACGGTGGGATAGTTCTCCCACCAGTTCATCACCTCTTTCCTCATAACCGCCAGGCTTGGAGCGGAAAACAAATATCCGCTGACCGCATCTTCTGCAATAATCTCCTGGCAGATGCCGAACCATTTGGCTTTTTCGGATTCGGTGGTAGCTCTTAAAGCTTTTGCATATGCATCCCTAAATTCCTGCGAATCGTACTGGAAGTAGTAATCGGGGTTTGCATATATTCCAATGTCCCAAGGCTCCACATGGCCTATCAGTGTCAACTGGTATTCTTTTTTCTTGAAAACCCGCTCAATCCACTGACCCCATTCTACGATTTCAATTTCAAGCTTGATGCCGATATCTGCAAGCATATCTGCAATCACTTCCCCGGATCGCTTGGAATAGGAGTAGATGGCCGGCAGTTTGATGGTGGCATGAAACCCGTCGGGATAGCCCGCTTTGGCCAGCAGAGCCCTGGCCTTTTCGGGATCATAGGGAAATTTTCCCGTCAGATCCCTGTAATAGGGTGTTGATGGCGACCAGTGGGAACCGATGGGGGTGCCATAGCCGAACATCACCAAATCCACCAATGTCTTCCGGTCTATAGCATACGCCATGGCCTGGCGCACCAGTTTGTTGTCAAACGGCTTGGCCTTATTGTTGGTGGACATAATCACCTCACCGGTGGTGGTTCCCGCATAGACTTTGAAGCGCTTGTCTTTTGAAAGCAACATGGCCGATTCTGGAGCTGCGATATATCCGATCACATCGATGTCACCTGCTTTAAGGGCAGCGATCTGGGCGCCTGGGTCTCCGATAAATTTGAATGTAACACGATCCAGATATGGAAGCTGCGGATTCCAGTAAGCATCATTGCGCACCATCTCCACCCGATCGCCCCGTACCCACTTAACGAACCGGAATGGTCCTGTTCCTATGGGATTAGATTTGGCTGTTTCATATCCCTTCATGGGAAGCATCACGGCATCGCCTTCTGCCATATGAGGAATAAACAGGGCGTCCACCTCTTTTAAGCTTAGAACCAACGTAAACTCATCAGGAGTTTCTATTTTGTAAATACCACGGAAATACTCAGGATGGGGATTGACGGTGCCTTCTGCTTTTGCCCTTTCAATATTCCATTTGGCAACCTCAGCGTTGAAAGGTTCTCCGTTATGAAATCGAACACCCCGACGTAATTTGAAGGAATAAACCTTTCCATCCGACGACACCTCCCAGCCAGAGGCAAGACCCGGCACATATTGTCCATTTCGGTTGACTTTCACCAGGCCTTCATAGATGTTGGAGTACACGACCCGGTCGATTGCAGCAGCGGTATTGGCGGTGGGATCCAGCCCGGGAGGTTCTGCAGGCTGGCATACGATCAAATGACCGCCTCTTTGAGGTGCGGATGCAGAAGCCGAATGAATTTGAAGAATCAACAAACCAAAAATAAGACAAACCAATAGCTTTCTCATAAACCTTCCTCCTTGAATATTATTGAACCTGGCTACTCTCCAAGCCCAAAGCAAACCAGCTAATTGAACAAGTCAGTTGGCTTCGCTCACATTCGAACCAACACTCCATCACCGCATCACTCCATTATCCCATGTGGGTGGTATAAATCCAGCCTCCCATAAAACCTCCTTACTCTCAACAGGTTGTATGATTTTCAACCCGTATTCCGTGAACAAGAATTGTAACACACTGAAATAGCGATATATTTAAATTTTCGTGAAAATTGTAGCCCATAAAAACTCATATTAGACCAGAACCGTCAAAAGAACCCCAAAAGAACCGTGGATTGTTTTAGTTTTTTATGCAAATATTATTTTAGCGAATAACAGAAATTAAGCAAAAAGAGCAACGGATGTGCTTGCTTATTTTAAAAAAATTTTTCCCGGACAACCTGCAGAGCTTCTTTATACCATCGTATAGCATGCAGGTAAATGGTATCATTGAACCTGAAAAGCAAATTAGCGGCTATCGAGGATAGCGAGAATGACCGGTTTGCCATATGTTGAAGTGGCTGTTGATTTACCCGTTTACCATACCTTTACCTATGAGGTACCAAAACCTCTGTCATCTATCGTATGCGCGGGGAAAAGGGTGCTTGTTCCCTTTTCAGAACGCAAAATCTCCGGTTATGTTCTGGGAGCCGGAAACCCTTCCATAATCAAGGATGTAAAGCCGATATTGGATGTACTGGATGAAACTCCTTTATTTCCCGCATCAATGATCCCGTTTTTTCAATGGATTTCCTCCTATTACATGCATCCTATCGGAAATGTAATAAAGTGCGCCCTGCCGGCAGGGGTCAACCTTTATGAAGCGGTAATCATTGAGCTGACAGAAGAAGGACAAGCAGCGCTCACCGGTGGGGAGCTTACATCCCTTGAGGCGAAAATCCTTAAAGGTTTAAAGCGAAGCGGCCCCTGTCGTTTAAAGAAATTTCTTAAAAATCTTGAAGCCGATGTCTCCGCAGCACTGATTCATCGTTTAGAATGCCGCGGATGGATAACCAGGCGAAAAGAACTTAGAGGCGCAGAGATAAAACCCAAGATGGAACGCTTCGCTGCGCTGCTTGATCCAACTGGCCCTTTAGAGGGGCTTTCATTGCAGCGTCTTAAAATCATCGAAGCGTTATCGGCAAATCCGGAAATGCCCGTTGCCGATCTGAAAAAGATCGTACCCTCGGCTTCACGCCTTATCAAAGCCATGGAAATCAGCGGGCATGTTCGTTTGTTCCATCGGGCGGTCTATCGCGACCCTTTCGGAGAGAGCATACCGCCTGATACCCCGCCCATCCTTTCCGCAGAACAGCAAAAAGCGGTTGAGACCGTTTTGAATTCGTTTGGAAAAGGATTTTCTACGTACCTGCTGGCGGGGGTTACGGGAAGCGGAAAAACTGAGGTCTATATGCAGCTTGCCGCCGCCGCCCTTCAACAGGGATATCAGGTGCTGGTGCTGGTGCCGGAAATTGCGTTGATCTCTCAGATGCAGCGACGATTTCGGGCTCGTTTCGGGGATTGCGTGGCAATTCTTCACAGCGGTCTTTCCGGTGGTGAGCGATACGATCAGTGGCTTCGGATTCTAAGAAAAGAGGTTAACATTGCCATTGGTGCAAGGTCGGCCATTTTCGCACCGTTTTCAGAAGTGGGACTTATTATCGTAGATGAAGAACACGACAGCTCCTATAAGCAAGAGCACCAACTTCGTTACAATGCAAGAGACCTTGCCGTGGTGAGGGCAAAACTTCAAAAGGCCGTCGTGCTCTTGGGCTCTGCAACCCCTTCCGTTCAATCTTATCACAATGTTAAGAGACAAAACTTTGTGGAATTGATCCTTAAAAATCGCGTGGAAAAACGATGTCTGCCGCAGATAACCGTGGTCGATCTATGCAAAATCAGACATAAACGTGGAATCAGGCGCTTTCTGTCCGATGAACTGGTTGTTTCCATAAGAGAAACTTTAAACCGCTCAGAGCAGGTACTTTTGTTTCTTAACCGTAGAGGATATGCCTCTTTTCCCATTTGCGCCTCTTGCGGCGAGCCCGTTCGATGCAAAAATTGCGACATTTCGCTTACCCTGCACAGGAAAATCAATGCATATAAATGTCATTATTGTGGTTTCGCAAAGCCAGCGGTCTCAAATTGTTCGGCCTGCGGTTCTGCCAAAATCCAGCTATTGGGGCTCGGTACTGAAAAAATCGAGGGGGCGGTCAAGAGCTTGTTTCCGACTGCCAGGGTCGCACGCATGGATCGAGATACCACCAGAGCAAAGGGCTCGCTATTAAAACTGCTGAAAGGACTTAGGAGTCAAACCATCGACATCCTTGTGGGCACCCAAATGGTGGCCAAGGGGCACGATTTTCCTAACATCACTCTGGTCGGAATCATTTGCGCAGACCTTTCCTTGAATTTTCCGGATTTCCGGGCAGGTGAACGTACGTTTCAGCTTCTTGCACAGGTTTCCGGAAGGGCCGGAAGAGGGGAATCTCCTGGAAAGGTGGTTTTACAAACGTACAATCCGAATCATTTCAGTATCATCACAGCCCAGCAACAAGATTTCATCGCGTTTTACGAAAAGGAAATTCAGTTCCGAGAAGCACTTAAATATCCACCCTTTACAAGAATGATTTTAATCAAAATCTCAGGCAAAAACCAGCAGCAAACCGAAAAGGCTGCTCAAGCGGTTGGAAAAAGCTGCCGCTCGATGCTTAAGACCCTAAAGACGTCCTTGGACACTATCCAGTTGCTCGGCCCTGTCGCTGCGCCAGTACCGAAGATTTCCGGTCGATACCGCTGGCAGCTTCTTTTGAAAGGATCTGATGTCAAAGCGCTTCATCGTCTTGTTCACCAAGTACTGCTTGACAACCGCTCCTTGATGAACAACAGGCAGGTTACGGTTGCAGTAGATGTGGATCCAGTGGATATGATGTAAATCGGGTCAGAGGCGACCACTACCTGTGGGCACAACAGGAAATTGAAACTTGACATAATAGGGGGAACTCTTTACCGTATCATCTTAAAGCGCCCGAACCCAAAAACAGTGCACGATTTCACTGCCGCTAATTTACCACACGATTTTAGCGGCTTCTTAAGAAAGGCTTTACAACCCGTCTAGTTAATGAGAAGCCATCTTAAGAACAGATGCTGCTAAAAACAGCACGGAGGATTTGGTATGAAAACAAGAACCCTGACCATTTTATTTGCCATCGGCTATCTTTTTTTTCTTGCAGCCGGTGCAGGGACGGCTTCGACTGAAAATGGCAGTCCCGAGGCATTTTTGCCCGAAACTCGATTCGAGTTTGAACCTGTTCCAGAGGGCACCGAGGTTACCCATCAATTTAAGATACAGAATAAGGGTAATGCCATCTTAAGAATCCATAAGGTGCGTACCGGCTGAGGCTGTACTGCTGTTTCTTTTACGAAACAGATCCCCGCCGGTGGCGAGGGAACCATAACGATCAAAGGAGATACAAGTGGATACGGCGGCCGAAAATTCAAGAAAAAAATTATCGTAGAAACCAATGACCCGAAACGACCCCGGTTAATTTTGCTGCTCCAGGGATATATCGAGAGATTTGTCGTCATTCGCCCGCGCCATGTCAAGCTGAATGCTCCTGTGGGCACCACGAAAAAAGTATCTGTCATCATTTTGCCGGAAAAGAAATATCCGTTTAAGATCGTTGATGCTGTGGCTGAAAGGGGAAAATTTATTCGATTTGAAATGGAAACCGTAAAACGGGAAAACAGAGACGCATATCTGCTTATTGTTGAAAATACGAAGACAACAAAAGGGCGATTTTTCGATACCATAAAATTGAAAATAGATAGCAAGATTCGTTCGAATATCGACATCTGGGTATTTGGCAATATCAACTAACCAGTAAAGAGAGAAGTACAGAATAGCCGCAATGAACCATATTAAAGTCGTTGCCTTTGATTGCGACGGGGTGATGTTTGATTCCGTAAAGGCGAACACGACCTTTTATAATGAAATATTACATCATTTTAACATGCCTGAGCTGACCCCGGAGCAGACAGCATATGCACAGATGCATACCTTTGATGAAACAGCAGCATTCCTGTTCAAAGAGCCGGAGATGCTTCAAGCTGCAAAAACATACAGAAAACAGATGAACGATATGAAATTCATTCGATACCTTGAAATCGATCCTTGCCTCAAGCCCTTGCTCAAATGGCTCCGCAGCAGGTATAAAACGGCCATTGCCACCAACCGGATGGTTACAATCCATCGGGTGCTGGATGAATTCGATCTGAAAGACGATTTCGACCTTGTCGTAAGCGCACAGGATGTAAACAGGCCCAAACCAGATCCGGAACCCCTTCTTAAAATCCTTGAGCATTTCCATGTGAAGCCTCAAGAGGCGATCTATGTGGGTGATTCTGCTCTTGATGAAACGGCGGCAAAAGGGGCGGGAATCCCCCTTGTTGCATATAACAACCCGGCGCTTTCCGCCCAATACCATATTCAAAGCCTGTGGGAGCTTAAACGAATCCTTAAATAGCGCTTGGCATCATTACTGATTACCAAAGCCGTTCTGGCTGCCGCAATCCGGACACTGCCAGGTAATTCCGTTGCAGGACATGCCCCATAAGTTTTCTTCCATGCAACCCTGGCATATGCTAAAGCCACACCGGCAGCGCCAGCAAAATGTAAAAGACCGCCTGCAGCAGTGACACTCATATGTCTTTGCTTTGCTGGGGCTGTGTCGAACACCTAATTTTGCCCCCCCACCGACATGCTTGCCTCATCATCTCCCATAGTCACTCGACTGCTGACCAGGATTTTCGCTTCGAGTTATCGCAAAAAGATCTGCAAACACCTTCCTATTCAGGAATTCTAAGTCAATTTGCTATGGAGCCGGGTGATCGGATTTTGGAGCGATCAACTGTTTGAAGCCTACACCATAATTGCTGCTTCCTGTTCGAGGCGGTTGTTGTTTTAAGCCATAAATGGTATAGATTGCCCGCAGTTTGGAAAACTTTAACGCAGGGCCTTTCACCTGTCAATGCAACCACATCCGGTGGTACCATGAAAAAAACATTGTATTTGATAGACGGAACCGCATATATCCATCGGGCCTATCATGCCATCCGGGGTCTTACCAATTCAAAAGGGCTGCCCACAAATGCCGTATTCGGGTTTGCCCGAATGCTTATAAAGCTCATGGAAGTTCGATCTCCGCAGTATGCCGGAATGTTTTTCGATGCCAAAGGCCCAACTTTTCGTCACGAAATGTTTAAAGCCTATAAGGCCAACCGGCCGACCATGCCGGAGGACATGGCAGTTCAAATCCCTTACGTAAGACAGGTCACAGAAGCCTTCAATATACCAATCTTTGAAATACCAGGCTATGAAGCAGATGATCTTATCGGAACCCTGGCCCGCAGCGCAGAAAAGCACGGTTTTTTCGTAGTGATAGTGACAGGAGATAAAGATTTCATGCAGCTTTTAACACCCAATACCCTGATTTGGGATCCGATGAAAGACAAAATCATCGATGATATCACCGTAAAAAAGGAATTTGGTGTATCACCCCAGCAGATGCTGGATGTCATGAGCCTTTCAGGCGATGCGAGCGACAACATTCCAGGGGTGCCCGGTATCGGTCAGAAAACCGCACTGTCTCTGATTAAGGCGTTTGGAAACCTGGAGACGCTTTATCTTCATTTAGACCGCGTCACAAAGAAAAAACAAAAGGAAATCCTGGTTGCTTATAAAGACCAAGCCTTTTTAAGCAAAAAACTGGCGGCGATCGACACACACGCACCAGTTGAGTTTAACGAAAAACAATTTAAAATTGGAGCCCCGGATAAAGCCGCACTGTTAAAGTTGTTCAAAATGCTGGAGTTTCGACAACTGCAGCAACTATTCCCCGAAGAGACAGATCGCACGAAGAAAGACTATAGGGCCGTTTTGGACTCTCAGGCCCTAGCGGAACTCATCCAGCGGTTGAATGCGGCATCGGAGATGGCCCTGGATACAGAGACCACTTCAGAAGATCCCATGAAAGCAAAACTGGTGGGACTTTCCTTCTCAATTGAACCCGATGCAGCGTTCTACCTCCCCTTCGCCCACGACGATCCTGAAGCCCCCCCGCAGCTGAATCTTACCGAAACGCTGAACAGGCTGAAACCGGTGCTTGAAAATCCGAACATCAAAAAAATCGGGCAAAACATCAAATATGACTGGATGGTACTTCTGCGCCACGGAATCAGGCTTGCCGGTGTGGCATTTGATACAATGCTTGCCTCGTATCTGCTGAACCCTTCCAAACGATTCCATAATTTGGATCAGATCGCACTGGACTTTTTGGATTATAAAACTATTTCCTACAAAGAAGTGGTGGGAAAGGTGAAAAAAGGGGTGGGGTTTCAAACCGTATCGCTGAAAAAAGCGGTTCCGTATGCCTGCGAGGATGCAGATATTACGCTTTGCGCTAAAAACGTTCTCGAACCAAAACTCAAAGAACTCGGATTGATTCGTCTGCTTCAACACGTGGAAATCCCGCTGGTACCGGTGCTAATGAAAATGGAAATGCGAGGTGTCTGCGTCGATAAAAAACGGCTTAAGGATTTGTCGGAAGCCTTTCGCCATCAACTGGAACGCATCGAGGCAGAAATTTACGCACTTGCCGGTGAAGAATTCAACATAAAGTCCTCCCAGCAGCTATCGCGCATCCTGTTTGAAAAACTCCGGCTGCCGGCACAAAAGAAGACCAAAAAGAAAACCGGCCATTCCACGGATGTCGATGTGCTGACCACATTGGCCACCCAGCATGAATTGCCGGCTCTCATTTTGTCTCATCGTAGTCTTGCAAAATTAAAATCCACTTATGCCGATGCGCTTTTGGAGCTGATCAACCCGGAAACCGGGCGCATCCATACCTCATACAATCAAACCGTAACGGCAACCGGCAGACTGAGCAGCTCCGATCCGAATCTGCAGAACATCCCCATCCGCACCGAGGAAGGCAAGCAGATCCGTAGCGCTTTTATTCCGGAAAAGGGCTGGAAATTCATATCTGCCGATTATTCTCAAATCGAACTTCGAATTCTTGCTCATTATTCTGAAGACGAAATATTGGTGAACGCCTTTTTGGAAGATGAAGATATTCATACCCGCACAGCCGGTGAAATATTCGGAATCCCCCCGGCTAAGATCACACCGGAGCTCAGACGACAGGCCAAAGCCATCAATTTCGGAATCATATACGGTATGAGTGCTTATGGGTTGTCCAAGCAGTTGGGCATCAGCCAAAAAATGGCAAAAGTGTACATCGATAACTATTTTTCCCGTTACAGCGGGGTTAAGCGCTTCATACAAAAAACTATTGAGACAGCCAGAAAAACAGGGAAAACAAGCACCCTGCTTGATCGTATCCGTCTAATTCCCGAAATCAACAGCTCAAACCCAGCGGTTCGAAGCTTTGCAGAACGTGTTGCCATCAACACGCCAATCCAGGGAACAGCAGCCGATCTTATCAAGATGGCGATGATAAAAATAGATGCGGCCCTAGAGCAACATGGCCTCAAAACCGCCATGTTGCTTTCTGTGCACGATGAACTGGTTTTTGAAGTCCCGTGTGATGAGCTGGAGAAGGTTGAAGAGCTTGTCAAATCCATCATGGAAAATGTATGGCATCTGAGGGTTCCACTAAAGATCAATATCGGACGAGGTGACAACTGGGCGGATGTGCAGTATTAGGATGAACTTCATTTTTTGGACATTGCATGATGTATGATCCACCGGCATTTTCATTTTAAGTAACAGCTCAAACCATATAATTCCAGTTGGGTTTTAAGGCTGTTGAGATATTAAAAGCGAAATACAAGGAAATCCTTATGTCCAGTACATCTTTTGAAAATATCAATTACAAGGTTGAGAGTCCGGACATCATAAAAAAGGATGTTCTTCAGCCGATTCAGTACGCGTATTCAGATAAACGAGATATCGACATTACGATTAAGCAGCTGGAATATACGTCTGTATGTCCGATGAGCGGCTTGCCGGACTACGGCACCATTACCATCAATTATCGGCCGGACAAACTGATTATTGAACTGAAATCCTTGAAATTTTACCTGCTTCAGTATCGAAATGTGGGTATCTTTTACGAGCATCTGGTAAACCGAATTTTGGATGATCTCGTAGATGTGCTGTCTCCGAAAAGAATGGAAATCACAGGTGAGTTTACCGCCCGTGGCGGAATCACAACAAAAACCGTTGCATTGTTTGAAGGAAGCAAATGAAATATCGAATCCGAAGATTCACCCCGTTGACCTTCTCCGTGGCCTTTGTCATGATCTGTATTCTATCTTCACAGTTAAACGGATGCTCCACTTATTTAAGCGCCCGGCGCGCCACCAAGAAAGTCACCCGCGATCTGGTGACATTTGATGATGACCTTGTAAAATCCGTTGGTATCGTAAGGTTTGAGAATTGGTCCTATTACAGACGAGACAACATCGAGAAAATATTTCAGAACAAGCTGACTGAAACTCTGGGATCGGCATGTTCGCATTTACTTCTTGCAAGGCCCGAAGACGAAAATTACCCGGATTTTCTTGTCGAACTTCCTCCGCGGATTGCAGACCGAATAGATAATCTTAATCTGGCGCTGTTGGGCAGGCAGTACGGCTTTGACGCCATCGCAACCGGAGCCATAGTGAGTATCTCTGCATTTAAGGAAAAACGGGGGCTTTTTTGGTTGCGGGACACACACAGTTTCATCCAGATTCAGATAATGGTTAAAGTTTTTGATACAGAAACAGGTGCAAAGCTTGTGGACGAAAACTTCATCCACGAACTTGAAGTGGACGAAACAGATTATGAATTTGTAAGGGCCAAGAAGCCGACCACCATTGTAGAGATACCCGAAGCTCTTAAATATATCGCATCCATTATGGGGGAGAAGATTTGTGATACAATCAGTGCTCAACCATGGAAAAGCTATGTCATTTCAAAACAGGGCAAACGGATCATTATATCCTGCGGTTCAAGATCGGGTATTCGGCAAAACATGGTTTTCAAGGTGTATAACGCCAGCAGGTTGATAAAGGGTGTGGAAGAGCAGCAATTTTTTCTGCCAGGGCCTGAAACAGGAGAAATCCGAATCACATACGCACATCCTGACTTTGCCGAAGCGATCGTCATCGCAGACCATGGGATTCAGGTTGGAGATGCCGTAAAAGCAAAGTAAGAAACCTGCAACGAAGATATTAAATTTTATGTCAAGTTTTTCTATCAGGCCCTGACGAAAAATTGAACCGATACTGGATGTTATGTGGCAAGCCTGGATGGTGTTTTGTCCGGAATCTAGCATCCGGCATCCAGCATTGATACGCCTCAAGCAGCGTTGATATATAGCCCATCAACTCGTCTTTGAGGCGAAGCTGCGTTAGATAACCAGCTTCTTATGTAAAAATGCTTGATACTTGTCGATTATTTCAAGCGCTTCTTCCTCTGTGCGAAGCTGATTGATAGATTCCCTAAAACGGCTGCTGTAAGGCAGTCCCTTTGCATACCAGCCCAGCCGGCTTCGCATCATGCGGCATGCCTGAGCTTCACCCAGATAGTTTACCGACATTCGAAGGTAAGTTTTCATCCCCCGGAAACGTCTTGTCAAATCAACTGAAGGAACCGGCTTGCCGCATAACAGATGATTTATCTGCTCAAAAATCCATGGGTTTCCGATGGCCGCCCTGCCGACCATTACCGCATCGCATGCGGTTTGTTTCATCATAGCCTCAGCATCGGCAGCGCTTACAATATCCCCGTTGCCAATAACAGGAATAAGAACCTGCTCTTTAATTCTCGCAATCAGCGACCAGTCTGCTTTTCCTTTAAATCCCTGCATAGCGGTCCGCGGATGCACAGCTATGGCATCAACACCACAGGACTCCGCAATGGTTGCAATGCCAAGCGCCTGCCTTCCAGATGCATTCCAGCCGCTGCGTATTTTGATGGTAACAGGAATCTTCACCGAGCGTCGAACCGCTTTTATCACAGCCTCTGCTGTTTTAAATGTTCTCATAAGCGCCACTCCTGCCCCGGTTCGCACCACTTTTCTCACCGGACAGCCCATATTGATATCAACAATGTCGGCTCCCGAAGATTCCACGATGGCCGCAGCTTCTGCCATGATGGCAGGATCGGCTCCGAAAATCTGAACCACCACAGGCTTCTCTTCGGGGATGCCAGCCAGCATTTGAAGCGTCTTTCTCGAGCCATACGCCAGTGCGTTTGAACTGATCATTTCAGAGTATACCAGCCCGCAGCCCGCTGATTTAGCCAGGAGTCGAAACGGCAAATTGGTAATTCCCGCAAGGGGCGCCTGGATGGTCTTAGCGGGTATAAGAACAGGGCCAATCTTAAGACAGGGACCTGAATCCATTTATCGTATCAACTTAATTTCTTAAAGAATGTCCCGGAAAATCATATCCCTGGAAGACATAAACCCCAGGGTTTTTGTCACACAGCTACCAACAGCTTAAAAAACATGTGATGGTTTTAGTTTATGAATAATCTTAACAAAATGTGGAATCGGTTGCACGACTTTTTACAATTTCCCTGTTCTTTAAGGGCAAATCTCCATTGCAATTGGAAATAAGAAACATTAAAATTTTATAATATTTTAGTACCTTGAAAAACCAGGGTTATGGATTTTCCGGTACCGTCACCGGTAAAATTCACGTTACAGAATTTCTAATCCGGTAAAACATGCTTAAAAACCTTAAGGTATTTAAATGCTTCGCGAACTTTCCATTCGAAACTTCGCCATAATAGACGATCTTAAGATTCGTTTCTCCGAAGGTCTTACCATATTAAGCGGCGAGACCGGTGCCGGTAAATCCATTATCATCAATGCCGTAAATCTTCTTCTGGGAAGCCGCGCATCCCCCCAACTCATCCGAACCGGTGCCGAATCTGCGGAGCTTGAGGCGTTCTTTGAGATTCAACCCGGAGGAAATGCTGCAAGGGCCATGGAAGCTTGCGGTTATGACGGATCAGAGGGGCTGTTGATTCGGCGCATTATCTCCCGGAATGAAAAAAGCAGGATATATATCAACGGCAGGCTTTCCACCATGGCCGTTCTGAACAACATAACCGAAAATATCGCCAGTATTTCCGCCCAGCATGCGCACCAGGGATTATTGAAAGAGGAAAACCATCTTTTTATCCTCGATCAATTCGGGGGGTTAATCCGGCTAAGAGAAGATTTGAACGCCTGTTACAATGAGATACTTCCGCTGGTTAGGAAGTTAAAGGAGCTGAATGACTTACAAAGTCGGAGGTTTGAGCAAACCGAATTATACCGGTTTCAAAAAAAGGAAATCGAACAAGCAGCCATCACCCCCGGAGAAGACGCTATTCTTGAGCAGGAGAAGATTCGTCTGAGAAACGCTGCAACCCTTTATCAAATTGTAACCAGCAGCATTGATTCCATATACGACTCTCAGGGGGCCATCATCGAAAAACTATCGGTCGCAAAAAGAGACCTGGAAAAAGCGGGCGAGTTTGACCCGGCACTGGGTCTTTTGGCCAGGGAGCTATCAGAGGTTTCTTATCATCTTGAGGACATAACAGAAAAGTTGCGCGCCTATCTGAATACCCTTGAGCTGGATGAAGGGCGTCTTGAGGCAATAGAGGAACGAATGGATCTGTTAAACCGGTTAAAACGCAAATATGGCGGCTCCCTTGAGGCGGTGCTGGATCATCTGAGCAGAATCCATAAGGAGCTATCCGGCATCGAGACCATTCCCGAGCAGATTGCAGATACCGAAAAGCAGTTGAAGCAACTCCACAAACGACTGGTTCAACTGGCAACAGAGCTTTCTCACAAACGAAAAGACACGGCACAAACCTTCGCAAAGAAAGTTGAGAAGGAACTTACCACCCTTCGCATGCCGAAAACGAAATTTTCAGTCTCCCTTGACACGTTGCAGCCCTCAGATTCCGCCGATCCATATCTTTCCTTGGATGGAAAAACGATTTCAGATACAGGATTCGACCGGGCCGCCTTCATGATCGCTCCCAACGTTGGGGAATCCTTAAAACCGCTGGCGAGCATCGTATCCGGAGGCGAATTGTCCAGAGTGATCCTTGCGTTAAAGGCCATTCTGGCTGAAACCGAATCCGTTGAAACCATTGTTTTCGATGAAGTGGATGCCGGTATCGGCGGCAGTGTTGCAGAGGTGGTGGGCAGGAAATTGCTATCGCTTTCCAAATATCATCAAGTGCTTTGCATAACCCATTTGCCTCAAATCGCAAAATTCGCAGATCATCATTTCCGCATATCAAAACACGTGTTGAAGGGAAGAACTCACACCACAATCACCCCGCTTAGAGATGAAGAAAGGGTTGAAGAAATCGCCCGCATGCTGGGTGGTATTCACATTACGGAAAAAACCCTATCCCACGCTCAGGAATTGCTTGAAAATAGGTAAGAGCAGCAAAAATTCCAATGAAGCCTTAGAGATCATTCCCTTTTCTTGACAATCCTGTTAATATGAATCATAAGAAATACGTTTCAGGTAATTTTGGTACTGCTTTGAAAAGAATTTGCACTTTTTCAAAGATTAAGCCTGGAAAAAGCTGCCCCTTTAAGGACAGTTGAAAGAAGCACTCAGTTGTAAGTGATCTAAAGTGCCTAAGCATATTGAATCGATGCCGGGAGAATAGCCATGCCGATATATGAGTTTCGTTGCTGTAAGTGTCAGGATATATTTGAACTTCTGATACTAAACGAAGAAGACAATGTTGAAATGAATTGTCCCAGATGCAAGTCTGAAAATTTTGAACGCGTCGTGAGCGTTACCAATTATTGCATGAGAGGGACGTCGGATCGTGCATCCGGCCCGAAAACGCAAACCAGAAGGTGTTCCGGAGGAACCTGTACCACTTACGAAATTCCGGGCCCGACCGGTTGAGCAGGTCGTTCCATTGGATCACATTTCGTTTTGATTGTTACCAACCCTCGAACACAGGAGCTTTGGGGCTGCTTGAATGTCCGGAACACTGGAACAGCGCAATGATAGGCCTTAGAAGTTCAGAATCCAACGCACCATCCACGGCAAGCAATCTTTTGAAATTCATATGGAATCTGTTATGAAACCGATTCATCATCAGGAAAAGGAGCAGCTCAAAAAATTATTTCAGCAAGAAAACATCGATGCGTTTGAAGATCGGTACAATGTTCTGGAAGCCTTTCTTAAAACCGAACGGCATATCACCACCTCGGAGCTTGTGGATATTTTGCGCAATTACGGGCATAATTATAGCACGGAGTTCGTAAGAGATACGCTTCGGTTGATGTGCCGCTTCGGTTTCGCACAGAAAAATCGATTCAACAATGGGCAGGTTCGCTACGAACACAGGCACCTTGGACATCATCATGACCATCTCATCTGCACAAAATGCCAAAAGATCATCGAATTCAGCGACGAGGATCTTGAAAGGCTTCAAGTGCAGATTGCTGCGGCAAAGGGATTTTTGATGCTCCAGCATAAAATGGAAATCTACGGGATCTGCTTCCAGTGTCTGAAACAGCGAGTACGTCTGATGCCGCTTATCACGGCAAAACAAGGAGAGCGGCTTATCATCGAGGAATTTACGGGAGGAACGGCTTCTCGACTTCGCTTGATGAGCATGGGGCTTAGGGTGGGAGATGAAATCGAAGTGCTTACCAATCAGGGCAGGGGCCAAATGGTGATCGCCGCTGGCGGGCGCAGATATGTTCTTGGGCGCGGGCTGGCCCAGAAAATCATGACCAGACAGCTCGGCGAGGGTGGAGATCTCTCATCTGCAAACGAGCCGAGTTGAACGCGGTTGGTTAAGAAACGGTTAAGGTTATGTCAGAATTTCGACCTGTCTATCTTGAAACATTCGAAAAAGGAATACTTGCACAGAAAATCGAAGTCGCTTACAAACGGTTGAAGTCGTGTACCCTTTGTCCCAGGAAATGCAAGGTTGATCGGCTTTCCGGTGAAACAGGAGTTTGCAAAACAGCGGACAAAGCCTATGTCTCAAGTTACAACCCCCATTTTGGAGAGGAAGCCCCACTGGTTGGAAGAAAAGGCTCAGGAACAATATTCTTTACTCACTGCAATCTGATGTGCAACTTTTGCCAGAATTACGACATCAGCCATGAAGGCCACGGTGAAGAAGTGTCCAACGATACGTTGGCACAGATGATGATTGCCTTGCAAAACACCGGATGCCACAACATCAACTTTGTCACTCCTTCCCATGTGGTGAGTCAGATACTGGCCGCGCTTGAAATAGCGATCCGCGAAGGTCTGAGGGTTCCGCTGGTATACAATACCGGTGCTTATGACCGAGTCTCGACTCTGAAGCTTCTTGAAGGGGTTTTCGATATATACATGCCGGACTTCAAATTCTGGGCCCCTGAGGTTTCCCGTCGAACCTGTGATGCCCCGGATTACTCCGAGGTGGCTCGCAAGGCGCTCATAGAGATGCACCGGCAGGTGGGTGATCTTGTGATGGATTCATCCGGGATTGCACAACGCGGCCTTTTGATTCGCCATCTGGTTCTGCCAAATGCTCTGGCAGGAACACGGGAGGTAATGAGATTCATCGCAAAAGAATTATCCCCCAATAGTTACGTGAACATTATGTCTCAGTACCGACCATGCGGCCGCGCCTCGGAAATAAAGGAATTGGCGGTTCCCATTTCATCAAAGGAATATGAAACCGCTGTAGAGGAGGCCAAAAAAGAAGGTATCACGAGACTTGACAGGCCCAGAAGGGTGTTTGTACTATGGTAGAGAAAGAAATTCTGCCGGATGCAACCATTCGGCTTACAAATCTAATTCCACCATGAATTACCAGGCCAGCAAAGGAACGGTTTTTCGGAAGATAAAGAGATGGTTGTGTTTTTTGGTTGTTTTTATCTGCCTGGGATATCATCTGGCCCATGGTGAACGATATGCGGTTTCAGTACCAAAAGCCAATGTTCGTTCCGGGCCTGGTAAACAGTACGATTGGATCTGGCAGGTAGAGAAGTACTATCCGGTTCAGGTGTTGAAAAAATCAGGTTCCTGGTATTTGTTTCGGGATTTTGAAGGTGACGAAGGCTGGATTCACAAATCGCTGCTACGCAAAATGTCAACGGTCATTACAAGGAAGAAGAAATGTAACATTCGAGCCGGACCCGGAACCAAATACCCCATAGAATTTACTGTGGGGGAGGGAATTCCCTTTAAGGTTATCGAACGCAAGGGCAACTGGTTTCATATCGAGCATGCCGATGGAGACAAGGGATGGATACATAAATCTCTGGTATGGTAAGGAATTGCCGACACCTAAGCCGAACCTTTCCGGCATGTAAGATCGCATATGACTAATGGGAGGTTCAACTTTTTGATATATCTCAGTTCAAATTAACTGTTTTATGGAGGTTAAATGGCGAAAAAGAAACGAGTAACCCGCAAAGAGCTGTTGAAAGAACCGGATGAGTTTATCACCTTTGCAGGTAAAATGATTCGATTTGCCAAGGCACATCGGAGCCAGCTTCTTTATGGCCTTGGGGCCCTGGTTTTCGTCGTGCTTATTATTTCCGCCGTTCATGTTTATGCAAACTGGCGGGAAAACCAGGCATTCGATTTGCTGGAAAAAGCCATGAGCCGGTATGATGAAAATCGTTCAGACAAGGCGGATCTTGTTGATGACGTCAAGCAGGCGCTTCAAACAGTGGCGGAAAAGTATTCGAGATACCATGGGGGCAAACTCGCCCGGGTGATGTATGCAAACTTAAGCTATGACACGGGCGATTTCAATACAGCCATCGAAAATTACCTAAAGGCGCTAGAGGCCTTTCACGAGGATCCGTCGATCAGCCTGTTTATACAAATCAGTCTGGGCTATGCTTATGAAGCCAAGAAAGACTACAAGACCGCAATCAAATACTTTGAACAGGTGGCATCTTCCCCCATGGAGTTTTTGAAAGACGAGGCGCTCTATCAACTGGGCAGGCTCTATGCAAAGACAGGCCAGCAAGAGAAGAGCAAAGAAGCGTTTGACAATATATTATCGAATCACCCCGATTCGATCTATATCGAACTGGTTAAAGAATCGGTTCAGTCACTCCTTTGAAGCCACGTTCATTTTGTATTTTTTTATTTTCTGATTCAGGCCGCTTTTACCGATTCCAAGTAATTCCGCAGCATGAGACTGGACATAATTGGCACGCTTCAATGCCGACTCGATCATTCGCTTTTCCACCATCGCAAGCGTATCATACAGGCTGCCGCCTTCCGGGATACCGTCCAGGGGCAGCGTGCTGCCAACTTTTTCTTTCATGTACTTTGGCAGATCCTCCTCCCGGATAACACTATCAGAACATAGGATCATGGCCCGTTCGATTACATTTTCCAATTCACGAACGTTTCCAGGCCAGCTGTATTCATAAAACAAGCGCTTGGCGCTCGGATCGATGCCGGTGACGGGAATATCCGATATTCGCTCTTTTGCGTATTTTTCCATAAAGTGATGTATCAATAAAGGGATATCTTCTGTGCGTTCCCTTAAAGGCGGCAGTCCGATATGAACCACATCCAGCCGAAAATAGAGATCCTCTCGGAATCTTCCTGCATCGACCTCGGCCTTGAGGTTTTTATTGGTTGCAGCAATGAAGCGGATGTCCACAGAAATCGGTTTCACGCCCCCGACTCGTTCAAAGACTTTTTCCTGAAGCACCCGAAGCAGTTTCACCTGTAAGCTCAGAGAGAGATCACCGATCTCATCCAGAAAAAGGGTGCCCCCGTCGGCCAACTCAAACCTTCCTTTTTTCATGGACACCGCACCGGTAAATGCCCCTCTTTCGTGACCGAACAGTTCGCTTTCAAGCAGGCTTTCGGCCAGCGCCGAGCAGTTTACCGCAAGATATGCTTTTTCTCGGCGAGGGCTGTTAAAATGAATGGATTTTGCAACCAACTCCTTACCGGTGCCGCTTTCTCCTTCAATCAATACAGTGGCACTGGTGGGGGCGACCTTACGGATAGCCTCAAAAACCTCCCTCATCGCTTTGCTTTTACCGATGATATTACCAAACTGGTATTTCGATTCTATTTCGTCCCTAAGCTGCCGGTTTTCCTTGACCACCCGGTACATTTCATTGGCCTTATTCACATATAACACAAGCCGTTCGTTATCAAACGGCTTCAGTATATAGCTGTACGCCCCCTTTTGCATGGCCTCAACGGCTTTTTCAACTGTTCCGTAAGCCGTCATCATAATCACGGGAAGATCCGGATCTCTTGCCTTGATTCTCTCAAGAAGCTCAATACCGCTTATACCCGGCATCTTCATATCTGTAAGCACCAAATCCACATCAGAGCGTTCCAGGATATTGAGCGCCTCCTGGCCGCTGTATGCCATAAGGGTTTCATATCCTTCATCCTGCAGAACGGCTGCAATAATGGGTGGATAATTTTTCTCATCGTCAACGATCAACACCGTGTCCATCTCTCTATGTCCCCTGTTGAATCGGCAGGGCAATAATCACGCGAGCACCGCCTGTTTTGCGATTTTCCACCTGAATATTGCCCCCGTGAGATTCTATGATATTCTTGACAATACCCAGCCCGAGACCGGTACCTTTTTCTTTGGTGGTGTAAAAGGGTTCCCAGATTTTCTCCAGTATCTCTTCGGCAATGCCTTCCCCACTGTCTTCAAAAGTAATGTGGATGGCTCCGTTTGCAGCAATGGCTTCAATCTGAATGTCCCCCCCCTCTGGCATGGCCTGCATTGAATTCATCAAGATGTTCAGAAATGCCTGGTAGAGCAATGATGAATCGGCCATAATTTCCGGAATGTTCTCCCCGTAACGGGTTTCAATGCGATAACCCTGCTCTTCAATCTGCGGAGCCAAAAAAGTGAGGTTCTTTTGGAGTACCTCTTGAACATGGCACGGGGTTAAATTCAGGGTTCTTGGTTTGGCATAGTTAAAAAAATCGGTGATAATGTTGTTGAGCCGATTTGTTTCTTCGACGATGACATCCGGAACGGTATTCGAAGGATCCAACTGCTGCATTTTTTTCTTAAGCAGTGCGGCGGAACTTTTTATGATTCCAAGTGGATTTCGAATTTCGTGGGATATCTTTGCCGCCATTTCACCAAGTGAGGATAATCTCTCCGCCCGGCTTAACTGCTCTTTTAGTCGAAGTCTTTCCTCCGCCCGCTTTTCAAAAAAAGCCTCTCCTCTTTTCACCAGGAAAAGAAGCACAACAAACAGCACACTCATCACAAGGGTGCTTGTGATGATCACCCGGATTTGGAACCAGAAAATCGTCTTATAATCATCGGATAAGTCCTGTACGATCTCGAATACTCCCAGCACGGGGCCTGTAATTCTGGACACCTGAAACTCCGCACGAAATGGAGCAAATGTAATGAGCTTGACCTGTTTGGGCAGGCCGAAAAAAATTTCAAGAAAATGCCCCTCACGGTCCAGTATGGATGTGTATTTGCCCGAAAGTGCCGCCTTGTATTCCTCCCCTCCCAGCCCCTTCTTGCCGGTCATTTCCTTGTCCAGGCTGTAAATAATGACATTGTTTAAGTCGTAGACTTTCAAAGAATCGACCTTCAGACTATAGAGGGTGTTCCTTACCACTTGATCCATTCTCCGATATTGATCTTCTTCCCTTAACTGAATTTTACCATATCGCAGCAGAACCGGAAGAACAAATTGAATGAAGATCTGGTGGTTGAGGTTTTCAACAAGCACCTTTGCATACTCTTCGCTTTTCTTGTGCTGCAGGGTTCTTGCATAGTTGGTGTTAAGCAAAGAAAGGGCCATGATTCCAAGAAATATGACGACAATACTGGTAAAAGAAAAATACTTTACCAGCCGAAACGGCTTGACTTTTTCTTCTGCATCTTTTGAGTTGATGGCCGGGGCTGGAAGCCGATTCTTTGCATCTTCAAGGGCCTTTGGAACTTGGGCTGCTTTCATCTACCTGCGCTTGTTTTGTTTGTAAACAGCAATATACACTTTAATTTCAATGTGATAATGATATGGAACCTTTGTATAGAAGTCAAGGCGCTGATGCACGCAGACAGGTGAGCTATGCTCAAACGGGCCTGAAGTCGCAATTCCGGTGTCAAATGCGTCATTGCAACTTATTTTTGCTTCTGTAAATTGAGGCAGCGACACGAAGCATAAAAATCAGCTATTCACTCCTATTTAAAATCTTGATTTTAATTTTTCATCTATAGAATGAGTTCCTGCTCTTTCTGCCTCTTGTGTTATAATGAATGTTGGCGACTCCGATCAATACAAAGAAGCAACTATATATGATGCAACAAGACTGTTGTTAAAACAGAATGTTCTTATCTTCCTGTGGTTTCGCCAGATAGTGAAATTGAGGGAATCGTCACATGGAAAGATCTCCTCAGAGCATTCTTAAAGAAGTTCGACGTTGAGAACAGATTTTAAAAATAAACTACTTACCTGCTTCAAATCGGTAGTCTTCCAAGTCCGAATATTTTTGTCTATCCAGCTCTTCACGTTTCTAGCAGACTAATTGCCAGTGTGCTTCGCCTTGCAGTGTCCGCATGGCGAAGCATGCATCCCCCGTTGACGCTTGCTAAAATTGAAGACCCTGCAGCCCCGAAAATCGGGATCTTTGCCCTTTTTGGGCTCGTAGCCTATGGCGCGAAGCCCAATTCACTTCGACAAGCTTAAGGGGGAATGCGCTCGCCCTGTTGAATCCCCGCAGGGGTGCGCAAAGCGCAATTCAATAGGGCTCGCTGTTTCGGTTCAATCCAAAGAAGTATATTCCTTAACAATAATCTCTTCAAGTTTTCGTTTGGGCACGTGATGAACCTGATTTTCATCTCGCCAATATCGGGTATCGCCTCCTGGCTCAAGCTCCTCTAGCTTCACGATTTCCTTTGGTTTTCCCAAAGCCACTACAAGAAGGATCTCGTATCTCTCTACAATACCCAGCGCCTGGCGCAGTTCCTTTTTCTTGATCGTACCGAGCATGCACCCACCCAGGCCTCTTTCAACCGCTCCAAGAAGGAGGTTTGTACAGGCAATACCATGATCCACACCGGCTTTGCCGATGGTGGAATCTTCCAGAACAATGACATAGGCAGCGGGTCTTTCCCCCTCTGCTGGGCCCTGCCAATCCTTTAATGCGGCCGCCCATGTAAGTTGATCGAAAATGACGGCATTTGTTTCAGGATCGCATGATAAAATGTATTTAAGCGGTTGTCTGTTTCCCCCGGATGATGAAATGCGAGCAAGCTCAACCAGTTCTTTTAGCGTATCCATATCGATTGGAGAATCCTGATGGAATCGGCGATAGCTTCTGTTTTTGCAAACTAACTCTTGAATCACAAGAAAGCCTCCTTTAAGATTGGATTTGTTTTGGGGTTTCTACAATTTTTGGGTTGATTTGTAAACAGATCTTTCCATTATGAGAGGAGATAGAGCACATGGATAAAGCTGTGATCGTAAGTGCGGTGCGAACACCCATCGGGCGTTACCTTGGGGCATTGCGTGAGGTGACGGCCTATGAGCTTGGTGCAGTGGTTTTAAACGAAGTGATCAAGAGAGCAGGCGTGAGTGCTGAAAAAATCGATGAAGTTATCATGGGACAGTCTTACCAGAACGGCGAGTCTGTGAATATTGCCCGGATGTCCTTGCTTAAGGCTGATTGGCCGGTTGAGATACCGGGCATTACACTTGATCGCCGGTGCTGCTCGGGGCTGGATGCCATCTGTTTTGGAGCCATGAAAATCCTAAGCGGACAAGCCGATATTATTGTTGCAGGCGGGGTTGAAAGCATGAGTCGCACCGAGTTTTACATTCCAGGTGAGTTCATCAAATGGGGGGTCGGCGGCAGAACGGACCCCAGGTGGGGCTTTATGGCAAAGGGCCATGGGGCGCTTTCCATGTGGGGTATTCCGTTCTTTGATCGTATCGCCAGGGCCCGGGTCATGTCACAGCCCATTGAGAGGTTTGGGGAACTTAACTCCATGATGTCCTGGGCCGAAGCTGCAGCAAGAAATGAAAACATATCCCGGCAGCAGGCCGATGAGTGGGCTCTTCGAAGCCATCGCAAGGCATGTGAGGCAATCGCTTCAGGCAAGTTCAAGCAAGAGATCGTACCGGTAACGGTACCGCAGGTTAAGGGCGAGCCCCTTGTGATCGACACCGACGAACCACCCAGAAAGGACACCTCGCTTGAGAAGCTTAAAAGACTGCCTGCCGTTTACACCGACGGTGTGTGTACGGCCGGAAACTCTTCAACTGAAAATGATGGTGCAGCAGCCGTGGTTCTGATGAGCGAAGCCAAATGCAAAGAACTGAAAATTTCTCCCATGGCCCGCATTGTGTCCTTTGCTGTTTCTGCAACAGACCCGACACTGACCTACCCGGCTGTACCGGTTTCTGTTGAAAAGGCACTAAAAAAGGCGGAGCTTAGTATCCATCAGATGCATCTTATTGAAATTCAGGAGGCCTTTGCTGTACAGGTGCTGGCAGATGCCAAACTGATGGGTATTTCGGGCGCTGAGCTCGATGCAAAAGTGAACGTGAATGGCTCCGGAATTTCTTTAGGACATCCTATCTCTGCTACAGGCGCCATGCGTATGGTGACGCTTCTTTACGAAATGAAGCGAAGAAGCGTGCGGTACGGCCTTGAGACCATCTGCGGTGGCGGAGGGCATGGAATTGCCGCAGTTGTTGAACGCTGCTAGGGATGCTGCCCGGCACATTCGCTTTCATTTGGGCCTCAAACTCGATTCAAAGAAACCCTCAGGCCCTATTTAATCGAATGAGACTCGGGCCGAATTTGATCAGAACTTAAAACTACGCAACATCTGAATGAACCATAATCTTATAGAATTTGAGCGAGGAATTCCTTTGCCCGTTCGCTCTTTGGGTTATTAAAAAATTCCTCATAGGTGCCCCTTTCAACGATTTTGCCGTAATCCATAAAGATAATCTCGTCTGCGACCTCCCTGGCAAATCCCATTTCATGGGTGACACACAACATGGTCATTCCTTCTTTGGCCAGGTTGATCATGACGTCGAGAACTTCTTTAATCATTTCCGGATCCAGGGCGGAAGTGGGCTCGTCAAACATCATGTATTTCGGTTCCATTGCCAAAGACCGGGCGATGGCAACGCGCTGTTGCTGTCCACCGGACAGGTTGGCAGGATAAGCGTGAGCTTTTTCCGGGATGCCGACGCGCTCAAGAAGTTCCATGGCCTTTTCTTCAGCCCGTTTTTTCGGCCATTTGCGAACTTTGATCGGTGCCAGCGTGATATTCTCCATCGCCGTCATGTGAGGATATAGTTCAAATCGTTGAAACACCATGCCGATATTCTCCCGCAACTTGTAAAGACTGGTGTTTGGGTCGTTAAGGGAGATGCCGTCGACGATTATCTCTCCCCTTTGGTAGGGCTCCAGGCCGTTGATACATCTGAGCAACGTGCTTTTGCCGGAGCCACTGGGCCCGCAAATGACCACCGTCTGTCCGCGTCTGATGGTTTCGTTGATGTCGGTTAATACCCGGAAATCGCCGAACCATTTACTCACATTTTTTATTTCAATCATAGCACGCCCGTTTTTCTTCCTTTTTCCTCAAAATGTCGTGAAATCTTGGAGCCGATAAAACAGAACACGAAAAATACGATGGCGACAAAACCAAAGAGCTGGATTGAGCGAACTTCCATATTGTCCACGATGGAAGTTCGCCGGACAAATTCCTGCAATCCGATAACAAAGGCAAGACTTGTATCCTGAAAAGTGACAATCGATTGCGTAATCAAACTGGGCAGCATCCGGCGGAAAGCAACGGGCAGCATAATGTACCGGGCGGTCTGCGAGTACGTCAGGCCCGTGGAATACGCGGCACTGGTGAGGTCTGTGCTGATGGACTGATAGCCGGCGCGGAAAATTTCACCGAAATAAGTCGCTTCAAAAAGGATAAAGGAAATCACCGCCGAAAGAAAGGGGTTTAGGGGCCGCCCGGCAATGATCGGCATTATAAAATAAAACCAGAATATTACCAGGATAAGCGGTATGTTGCGGATTAAATTCACATAGAGTGTTACCGGATGATAGATCCATTTGCACTTTGAAATTCGACCCAATCCCACCAGCGCTCCCAGTGCAATACCTCCGGCAAGTGCGCAAGCCGTCAATTGAAGGGTCACGCCAAAGCCACCGATGAGAAAGGGCAGATTGCGAATAACCGCATCGAACATTGCTACCTCCCAACCATGCCGGGAATTTTATACCTGTTTTCGATAATGCCCATGATTCTAACAACGGTCAAACCCAGCAGCAGGTATATCAGCATCGCCCCGGTGGTGGCTTCCAGGCCGTGGAAGGTTTCGGCATCGATACGGTAGCTCATAAAGGTAAGCTCGGCCACTCCAATGGTCATGGCCACCGATGAATTCTTGAAAATCGTTAAAAATTCGGTTGTCAGCGGAGGTATGATGATTCTAAGAGCATAGGGAATAATCACATAACGGTACATTTGATAGTGAGTCAGTCCGGTGGACATTACGGCCTGGTACTGGTCTCGGCTGATGGAGGCGAAACCGGCTCTCATATGCTCTGCGACCCGCGAGGCGGTGTATAATCCGAGTGCAAGGATTGCCACGTAGTAATTTAGCTCCATAATCTGGTTGATCTGCCGTCCCAGGTTTTCGCCAAATATCATGGGCCCACCGTAATACCAGAAAAAGAGTTGTACCAGAAACGGAACATTGCGAAAGACCTCCGTATAGGCTGTGGAGACAAATCGCAGCCAGCGCCACGGGGTAACTCGCAGGGTACCGACGAATATTCCCAAGAAAAGAGCGATTACCCACGCCAAAAAACCGATTTTAATGGTCAGCCAGATACCTTGAAGCAGCCACATCCCATATGGTTGCCGCCACAGAACCCCCCAGTCGAAATCGTAAGCAAAACCCATTCCATCCCCCCCGATCAGTCTAAAACAAATAGTTAAGGGAAAGAAGGGGGGATGGTATACCCCCTTCTTTCCTTTCATCGGCTACTTTTTCCACCATCCATCGGATATGGGATAGACCATCATCTGAAGGTAATTCCGGTATGCTTCGGACAAGGGAATGGGAACAACCCCCCTGGGTCCCATCCATTTGTCATACAGTTCGAAAAACTTTCCGGTTTTAATGGACCAGATAATGGTGTTGTTAACAAAGTCCCTGAAATCCGAGTTGCCTTCCCGCATGATGTAAGCATAGGGCTCGTAGGCGATGGCAAACGGCACGGTCATCCATTTGTCCGGATTTTGGTCCTTCATCCGTAACCCCTCCAGGAGACTTCGGTCTGTGGAGTAAGCTTCGATCTTTCCGCTTTTCAAAGCCAGCATACCCTGTGGATGGGTTTCGGTAACAATGATATCCCGGGGTTTGAATTTTCCTTGCCGGGCCAAGTCTTCCACGGCCTTTAGATTTGTGGTACCTCTGGCAGCCCCAACCCGTTTTCCGTTCAGGTCCTCAAGCTTTTGAATGCCACTGTCTTTGGGCACAAGAAAAGTGGTTTCGGAAAAGAAAAAGATCATGCTGAAATCGGCCTGTTCCTCTCGTTTCTGCGTATAGGTGGTGGATCCCATTTCAACGTCGATGGTTCCATTCATGACCATTGGAATCCGGGTTTTGGGTGTGACGGTAAAAGGAACGATTTCAATCTTCTTCCCGAACCGCATCCCCAAATATTTCGCCAGCTCGCCTGCCATGTCCACCGAGAATCCCACGTGCTTTCCCACCTTGGGGTCAACAAACGCAAACGGAATGGAACCTTCCCTGAAACCAAGTTTGATTTTACCGGTTTTCTCAATCTTATCCATGGTTTGGTCTGCCATGGATGATGCTGCAAGAAAACCTAAAACCAATAGCACCGCCAGCCCAATGCCCATTGTTTTTTTCATAATGGCCTCCTTTCTTTTACGTGTAATGATTATAGGGTTTGTTGATCGAAAGACGAAGTATTCTTTGGAGCGAAATTCGTAGTCTGACCGCCTGAATAACCCAACGTTACAATAGATTTTCTGGTGGCCAATGTCAAATATATTTGGAAACCACGGGCGATGTTGTGCAGAACATGTTGCGGGTCAGGAAAAACTTCGCTGCTGTGCTATTATGTCGTAAGATCGCCATATAGGCGCCGGGTGTTGCCGGCAACAGCCTCCATAATTTCCTGCTCGGACAGGTTTTTGATCCTGGCAATTGCCTTAAGTGCAATCAGAACATTTGCCGGCTCATTGCGCTCCTGGCCGGTGGGCCCTAGGACCGGACTGTCGGTTTCGATCAACAGGCTGGATAACGGCAGCTGTTTGACGAGCTTTTGTTTTTGGCGAGAACGGATAACGGATGTGGGTATTGAAAAAAAATAGCCTGCCTCAATTGCCGGAATCGCCGCAGTGGTTTTGGCGTCAAAAGCATGCAGTTGCACCTTTTGTGCCTTGCTTTCAAGGAGTATCTGGATCGCGTGCCGGCCTGCGGAGCGGGAATGGACATTTAACGGCAAATCGAGTTCAAGGGATAGATAAATAAAGGTTTTAAATATCTTTCTCTGGGTTTCCCGATCAGCCTCATCTTTTACTATCCAGTAATCAAGGCCCACTTCACCGATAGCAACAAGTGCGTTTCTGTTCTTTCTAATGAGACTTACCATGGCATCGGCCTCCTCTAAGTTGAGCCTTGTGGGATAAAGCCCGGCGGCCGGTTTCAACTCATCGTACAAAGAGGCAAGCTTCAGGTTCTTCTTTACATCCGCAACTGTTTCACCAACTGAAATGATGGCTTTAACACCGGTTGCTTTGGCTCTTGAAATTACTTCTGCGCGATCCGCATCGAACACCGGATCACACATGTGGGCATGCGTATCAAACAATATCATTTGCAGAATGATTGCCTTTCAAGTTTTCCTGTCTCATCCGTTATTTCCAGCATTGAAGTCCCTTGGCGAATCTTCAGTCAGCTCTCTGCTACAATTGCATTGCCTCCTCTAGGTTCCTCCAAGATCAGTGCCGATATCCCGGTATTTTGGACATCCACGGGCCGTTGACCCGCTCCGTGTTCAAACGGGATACGAAGGATGGTTAGCTTTCTCTATACATATCATAGTATTGTAAGACCCTTCTGACATAGTGCTCTGTTTCCTTAAACGGGGGGATACGGTCATATTGTTCCACATTTTCAGGGCCTGCGTTATAGGCTGCAATGGCCAAACGAAGGTTATCGTCAAAACGTTTCAACAATTGTTTGAAATATTGCACACCACCCATAATGTTTTGTTCTGGATCAAAAGGGTCCTTGATTTTGAGCGATTTCAGGTTTTGCGGCATGATCTGCATAAGCCCAAGCGCACCTTTCTTTGATACCGCCCAGGGATCGAAATTTGATTCAGCCTTGATGATGGCCTTTATCAGGGAGATGGAAATTCCGTACCGCTTAGCGGCTTCTGCAATGTACCTGTCATAAAGGGAGGTATTCGAACTATACACCGACCCAGCTCGGTCAGTGGATCTTGTCGCCACATCACTGGAGGGCGATTCTTTGATAAACAAACGGAAAGGTATTGAAGCCGATGCAGGAACATTTGTAAAATGCATAACCCCCTTATCATCGACATAGATATAGATATCACATATCGCCGAAACAGGGAAAGTACCGAAAATCACTGCGGTTAAAATGGATGATAAAAAAAAACGAAACTTCGCCTGCATCATCAATCCCAATGTTTGTTTTCAACGACAGCTACCTATCAAAAAAGAAGGGCCTATACAATAGCTTGTACCTATTTGATAACATCGTCACAATGATAAAAAAATGAAGCGCCTCCCTTGTAAAAAAGACAATGAATTCAGAAAAAATACCACATATTGATTTTTTTCTTGACATTGACCTACATATTGTGATATTAAATTTATTACATGAAAGGCGGCTCTTAGAATATTACGGGTGGGCACCGCAAAAAAGCTGGGTCCCATAGCAGGTGCCTGAATCGGTCATAGTGAACCTCCCCATTAAACCCTGATTTTGCACTATGGCCCCAAATCCAACCCCCGGAAGGTATGAGGGGCCTTCCGGGGTCACTTTTTTTGAGGGAAACTCCTATCTATGAGCATGACAAAACGTGTGATGCTTTCAGCGGCAATCCTTCTGATAGATCTCATCGTTTTTTTCCTGCCTTTAACCGCATTTTTTCTGATTTATATTATTCTGTTCAACCCGCCTTGGTTTAGAGATTTTCTGAACATTCTTAACCACACCTCAGGTTCTAATGAATCCTGACCCAAACCGGCTGCAAGAAATATCGAAATGAGTGAAAAAAATGGGCAGCCACCTAGGATAGCTGCCCCTGGAAGGAGGTTTAGGTTTCGTTTAGAAGTTAACGAAATAACCTGGGTCGGACAATTGTCCTGACCATATTATAATTGCCACTATGTGGTATGTCAAATAAAAATTTCAATTTATACGTCTGATCCGCCCCCGGTAAATCACCCCCCTGACCCGTCTAAGCGAACGAATATCCTTAAGCGGGTCTCCATCAACTGCAACAATATCAGCATATTTGCCGCTTTCAAGTGTTCCGATGTGCGAGGCAAGACCACATACGCTGGCACCGTTTACCGTTGCCGCCTTAAGTGCGTCTTGTGCTGATGCCCCAAATTCGGTAAGCCATTCTAATTCTTTAGCCAGTCCGCCGTGCATGCCGTCTGTTCCTACGGCATATTTTACACCGCCTTTAATGGCAGCGGTAATTCGCTCTGCAACCTCATCCCGCTGGCGCAGAAACCCATCCCTGAGATGGGAGGGCAATGTTCGAATCCGGTTCTCTTCAAAAAAAGGGCTGGGGGTAATTACCAGCCAACTGTCCGATTGAGCCATTCGATCAATCTGTTCTTCTGTAAGGAAATATCCGTGTTCGATGGAATCGATCCCGAGCTCAAGAGCCCAGTCCACTCCAATCCCTCCGATACAATGGGTTGCCGTTTTAACCTGCAGCCGCTTACTTTCCTGAATGGCCAGTGAAATCTCAGATTTGGATAAGTAAGCAGGGATATGACCCGAAGCCTTAATGGTGCCGGTGATGTACAGTTTAATCAGGTCAACCCCGTGTCTGAGATTCTCTCTAACCGCACCACGAACCGGTTCGAGGCCGTCAAACGGATACCCCACAAATCCATGCCCGTGGGAGGCACGGATTCCCTTGCCTGCAACCAGCAGCCGCGGTCCTTTAAGATACCCGGCTTCAATCGCTTGTTTGCAGGCAATATCCAAATACCCTTTATCACCGCAGCATCGGGATGTGGTAACACCAGAATCCAAATCAACGAGGAGATTTGCAACCGCTCTTAGCGTCAGCTCCGGAATAGTGTCGTTCATCCTAAGAAGATAGTTGTCCAGCCTGGTATCCAGCGAAAGGTGATTGTGGCAATCGATCAGACCCGGGATCAATACACATTCACTGAAATCTATCTCCTCTGTGTCGGGTTCGGTTTCGATATCGGTCCGCTTTCCCACTGCCTTGATCGTTTGTCCATCGATTAACACCGCTCCCTGCTCAATAGGATGATTTCCGGTTCCATCAATGACCATCTTTCCTCGGATCAAGCGCTTTGTCATTAGAAACCTCTCATGCCTTATTTATTAGATTGATCATTTAACTTGTCTGACACACCCCATTTAAAGAAAACCTCACTCCACACCACTGACCAATTTAAATGTTTTTCGCTACCTTCAGGCATCCTCTACCGGTATTGTTCAAAGACATGCACCATAAATTTTCGAAAATCCGCTACCGGTGCTTCATCTAAAAACCAATTATCGTGATGTCAAACCCCAAGCTATCCAGGAGGCAAAATTTCGACCACTGCGCGCGTCCAGGTTTTTCCAGCTCTCATCTGATATGTCTTTCTCACCACCTTAAGCCGACCCTCCGCATAGAGTTGAATACATTCTGGATACAGCTCCCATTCAAGCTTCAATCCTCTTTCTTTTATGCTCTCTATCGTGTCGTGCGGAAAAATCTTAAACGCCCTCTGTCCGATAATCGGACCGGAGTCTTCCCCGTAATCGACAAAATGCACGGTACAGCCACCGACTTTGCACCCGTATCTGAAAGTATCTCCATATCCATCGACACCCGGGAAGGACGGAAGTAATGCAGGATGAATGTTCATTATTCGGGGAAGTTCAGGGTTCGTGTTGACTTTATCGATAAAATACGGTGAGAAATTGCGCATAAACCCCGCAAGCACAAGCAGGTCAAACTTATAGGGCTTCATTTCCTCAAGGAGCCTTGCTTCGGCAATGGCCCTGGTAATCATAAAATCCCGAACCCTTTGAGGATCCGTATCTGATCCAAACAGCGTCTGCTTTTGAAGTTGCGTCTGTAAATCGAAATCATCTGGCGGTGGAAGGGCCGATGGATTTTCCTTCACCTGTCGAATAATACTCCGATAATCCACAATAAATGTGGGGATGTGGTACTTTCCCGCTCTTTGAATTCCATAAGCATCCGGGTTGTCCGATCCCACGAATACGATTTTTGCGTCAATTTTACCCCTACGGCATGCATCGATGATCGCCTGCAAATTGGTTCCACCGCCCGATATCAGAGCGCCGACATTAAGTTTTTTTTTCATGTTAGCATATCCCCCGCTGCTAGCCTTGCATCGGCATGGGGCTTTGCTTTTAATTTTGTCTATTGAAACGAGAAACGGAAATACGGGATACGAATCATTCTCCAAGGGTTGTTCCAACTTCAACTGCTCGTTACATAAGTAAACAGGTATCAAAAGGCTTAAGACAAGTCAATTATCGAATCCTGATAGGATATTCCACCATTGACAGGGAAACACATTTTGGTTAAAAAAATTTTTTATCATGGCAAAAGTTTCTGCTTTGCGTGAATCGAAACAAAAGCGGAATCCTTAAACCGTGCCAGGGGGTTAATGATTGCTGTGTGGGGGGAAGGTGCTGGTTGACAATGTCCGGACATGTAATTATAGTTCAAATCATTGTTGCAATATATTTCAACACCCTTTCTCTGTTACATAAAGTGGGGTGCCGTATCTGATCTTGGTTGCCTGATGCCCGGAATTTTCAGGGCTTCATTGCAATCCCTTTTGTGAGCAGTTGGTTTCTTATTATTGTTACAAAAAGGGCTTTAACCCATTTTAAGCTTTTAAGAAAAGGAAGGATATGGTTTATGGCAGAAGGAATCGTAGAGATTGATGATGACAGTTTTGAATCCGAGGTATTGCAGTCAGACAAACCAGTGTTGGTGGACTTCTGGGCGCCCTGGTGTGGTCCCTGTAAGGCAATCGCTCCAGTCATAGAAGAGTTGAAGGCAACTTACGGAGAAAAGATAAAGTTTGCAAAATGCAATGTTGATGACAATCCGGTAACCCCGGGAAAATACGGCATTCGGGCCATCCCCACGCTTATCTTCTTCAAAGGAGGAAATGTCGCAGAGCAAATCACAGGGATGGTTGCCAAATCGAAAATAGCCGAAGCTCTTGACAAACTTCTATAGATAGAACAGACAAACCGTTCATATGACAGGTATCCGCCGGATGCATTGCCAATAAACCGGCTTTTCGATCATTTTACCTGCACATTTCGACATGGACTTTTGCATCATATACCGATTAGAATCGCTTAAAAAATGAAACGGTTATTCTGTTCCTGCCTCATTTGTCTGTATATTTTTACCGGCTGCGGATGGTTTCAAACAAAGGAAGAAAAAACCTCAGATGAACTTGCCGCCGATGGCATGGAATACTTTGAGGAAGGAAAATACAAAAAGGCCATTGAGTCTTTCGAAAAATTAAAAGACTGGTACCCATTCAGCAAATACGCGATATTGGCTGAACTCAAAATTGCCGATGCCCACTTTTTTCTAAAAGAGTTCGAAGACGCCATTTTTGCCTATGAAGAATTTGAATCGCTTCATCCGCGAAACGAAGCGATCCCTTATGTGATCTATCAAATAGGCCGAAGCTATTTTAAACAGGTGGATACTATCGATCGAGACCAGACTGCCACGCGAAAAGCGCTTGATACATTCAATCGGCTGATAAAAAACTACCCGAACAGCGAGTATGCCAGAAAGGCTTGGGCTTATCAGACCCAATGTCAAAAAATTCTCGCTGGCCATGAGCTATACGTCGGTATTTTTTACTATAAGGCCAAGCATTACGAGGCAGCCCTGCAACGCTTTAGATCGATAATATCGAATTATCCCGATGTAGGTGTTCACCAAAAAGCGCTGGTTTATATTGCTGAGTGCGAGAAAGCTATCAGAAACATGGAGCTTGAGAAAAAGAAGGCTTCTCAGGAAGGAAATTCAAAACGATTTTGGAAATTCTGGTAGCAGGAATAGCTTTACAGTGTCCTTTTTTTCGTGTATAAAAATCAATTCTATTTTCAGCAAGCTATAAAATGTGCGAGGAGCTAAAATATGGCTAAAGTTTGTGATATTTGCGGCAAAAAGCCGCTTAGTGGACATCATATCAGTCATGCCCACAATGTTACCAAACGGCGTTTCAATCCGAATCTTCAACGTGTGAGAGCGGTTCAAGCAGGCAGGGTAAAAAAGATAGTAGTCTGCACCAATTGTATTAAGTCGGGGCGCATCACAAAAGCACCCTAACTGAGCCGCTCCGCTTCCTGAACGAGCTTGACCTTCTTTATGGTGGACAGCACCCTTCTTAAGTGATCCGTGTTTTCAACTGCAATGGTAAAGAAACTGTTGACTTCCTTGCTCTCGGCAGTTTCGGTGCTGGCGCTGAGGATGTTGGCTCCATTTTTAGCGATACTATCAGCAATATCCGCCAGCAATCCGACCCGGTCATAAGAACGAACACGAATTTTTGTCGGGTAAGTCTCAGTGAGTTCAGGGCTCCAGTCGACTTCGATTTGCCGGTCAGGATTCATCTTTAAAGCATTTACACAGTTTGTCCTATGCACGGTGATCCCGTAACCTCGGGTAATGTAACCGACAATGGAATCACCCGGCACCGGTTGGCAGCATTTTCCAAATCGCAACAGCACGTCGTCGATGCCCTTTACTATGACACCTGCATGGGGCTTCTTTTTTCGTACCCGGCCGATGATTTTATTGAGCAAAGATTTTTCGGCTGAGTTCGATTCAGGTTTTTGGAGAAATTTACTAAGAACCTGAAGGGGTGTTATTTTGCCGTATCCCACACTGGCGATCAGATCCTCTGTGGTCTTAAACCCGAAATGCTCCGCCACCTTTGCCATCTCTTCTGTTCGCAACAACGATGTGAAGTTGAGGCGGTTCTTTTGAAACGCCTTTTCACACATCTCGCGGCCCAGACCTATGCTTTTATCTTTTTCCTGGGTTTTAATCCATTGCCGGATCTTTGAACGCGCTTTAACCGTTTTGACGAAGTTAAGCCAGTCTTTGCTCGGCTGATGATTCTTATTGGTTATGATGGAAACCACATCACCGGTGCGCAGTTCATACTGTAACGGCACCATGCGGCCATTGACCTTTGCCCCAACGCATTGATTTCCCACTTCCGTATGAATCATATAGGCGAAATCCACCGGGGTTGCCCCTTTGGGAAGCGTCTTCACATCTCCGCGCGGGGTTAGCACATAGACCTCATCCGGAAAAAGATCGATGCGGACGCTTTCCATAAATTCGGTGGGATTACTAAAATTTTCTTGATTTTCCACCAAGTTCTGAATCCACGCGAACCTTTGGCTCATGCGTTCGTCGATCTGCTTTCCTTCTTTGTACCCCCAATGGGCTGCGATACCCGATTTTGCAATCTTATCCATCTCGTGGGTTCGAATCTGAATCTCCACCCGTTCTCCTTTGGGTCCGATGACGGTTGTGTGCAATGACTGGTAAAGGTTTGGCTTTGGAAAGCCGATATAGTCTTTGAACTTATGGGCGATGGGTTTCCATAAGGCATGGATTATCCCGAGGGCTTCATAACACTGTGGGATGGTGTCGAGAATGATCCGAAAGGCGATCACATCATATATATCTTCGAAAGCAAGGCCCTGGGTTTGCATCTTTTGATAAATACTGTAATAGTTCTTGTATCTTCCCAGAACCTCTCCGTTGAGCTTGTTTTTTGCCAGCTGTTCTCTTAGAAATCCTTTTACGGTCTCGATATATTCCTCGCGCTCTTTTCGATCCTTGCTCACGAGATTCTGAATATTCCGGTATTCATGGGGCATCAGAAACATAAAAGACGTATTTTCAAGCTCGGTCTTAATCCAGAAAATCCCCAGCCGCGAAGCGATCGGTGCATAAATGTCGAGTGTTTCCTGAGCAATTTCCAATTGTTTTTTCTCTTTATGATATTGCAGGGTTCTCATGTTGTGCAGCCGATCGGCCAACTTGATGAGGATCACTCGAATATCCTTCGCCATGGCGAGGATCATCTTGCGAATGCTCTCAGCCTGTCGCTCTTTTGAGCTCTTTAAAGGAAGAACGCTGATTTTGGTCACTCCGGATACGATGTTGAAAATGTCATCTCCAAAAAGATCTCTTACTTCCTGCGGCGTGGAACGAGTATCCTCGATGACATCATGAAGAAGCCCCGCAGAGACACTGATCCAATCCAGCTTCATGTCTGCAAGGATGCCGGCAACCTCAAGGGGATGGGACAAATAGGGTTCTCCGGACAACCGCACCTGCCCCTCGTGCACTCTGGCGGAATAAATGTATGCACGTTCGATGATGTCCAGATCGCAGCCTGGATGATTGGCGGAAACCTTATCGATAATGTCGGTGATACGAATCATGCTGGTGATCTTTGTTTCAACTTTCCGATTTTTTTCTTATAAAATAATCATCCGCGGCTCGAAAATCTAATAATCCCAACCCGAACAAACCGGTTGGAGCAATTGCGCTTCGCCACAGGCTACGACCCAACAAGTGCGTAAATCCCGATCTTTCGGGGAACTAAAAAAAGCTTACCACAGAGACCCCAAGACACAAAGGACATCATATACAATTCTTGCTTTGGGCCTTTGGTGTCTTAAGTGATCTAAAGTGCCTAAAGTTAAGGTATCGCTTCGCTCTTCCATTTTAAAAATAGATCAAATTCCTTAACTTTAGTTCACTTAAGCTCACTTCAAACTTTAGTTCACTATTTTTCTCTATGAACACAGCATGTTATTCGATAACGACAACAAATTATCGATATGATGTCCCTAAGCGCCTAATAGGCTTTTGCATATACCACCTGCTGGCTGTTTGGCTTTCCACATGCGATGCAATCGCCCTTTTCGTCCTGCGCATCTAAAGGAATGCATCGAATGGTAACACTCAGGTCTTCTTTGATCTTCTCCTCACACCGATCCGAGCCGCACCAGGCAGAAAGAGCGAACCCTCCGTGAATTTCATGCTTATTCTGATTTATGGGCGTGAAAAATTCATAAAATTGGTTTTTGCTGACAATTTCTACGGTATGGGTCTTCTTAAACTCAAGGGCCCGTTTATAAAGATTGTTTTGGATGTCATCAAGAAGCCTGGTAATTTCTGCAACAAACTGGCTGCGCTTCATGGACACACGCTCTCTTAAGTCTTTGTCCCTTCTTCCCACGGAAACCGAATCTTGAGCGATATCTCTGGGGCCGATTTCAACACGAAGAGGAATCCCCTTCTTGATCCATTCCCATCCCCTGGCACCTCCGATCTGACGGTCATCTATTTCAACATGAATCTTACTGTCATCATATGAGACGGCCTGTAATTCTTTGGCAAGGGACTCGGTATAGGACATCACGCTCGTCTGGTCGCTGCCCTTTCTCAGTATGGGCAACAGTACCACATGAGATGAGGCTATTCTTGGAGGAAGAATAATACCATTATCATCTCCATGAGTCATGATGATACCACCGATCAGCCGGGTAGATGCCCCCCATGAGGTGGTCCAGGCATATTCTTCGGTTTCCTTTGCGGATTGGAACTTGATCTCCGATGCCTTGGCGAAATTCTGTCCCAAAAAGTGAGAGGTGCCCGCCTGAAGTGCCTTTCGGTCCTGCATCATGGCTTCAATGGACAAAGTATCCACAGCTCCAGGGAATCTTTCAGACGGTGTTTTTCTTCCCTTGACAACCGGCATCGCCAGATAGTCTTCTGCCAGTTTTGCATAGATATCCAGCATCATTTTAGTGCGCTCGACTGCTTCTTCTTTTGTGGCATGGACCGTATGGCCCTCTTGCCACAAAAACTCGCTGGTTCGCAAGAATATGCGGGTTCGCATCTCCCACCTCACCACGTTTCCCCATTGATTGATGAGCATGGGAAGATCCCGGTAACTGCTGATCCACCTAGAAAAAGAATCTCCGATGATTGTCTCCGAAGTGGGACGAACCACAAGGGGTTCTTGTAACTCTCCCTTGGGCACCAAACCGCCTTCAGGGCTTTTTTCAAGCCTGTGATGGGTCACCACAGCACATTCTTTGGCAAAACCTTCCACATGTTCAGCTTCTTTTTCAAGGAAGCTTAACGGAATAAACAGAGGAAAGTAAGCATTCTTTACTCCCGTGGATTTGAACATCCCATCCAGTTTCCTAACAATATTCTCCCACAACGCGTACCCCCAGGGCTTAATCACCATGCAACCCCGAACAGAAGATCGCTCGGCAAGATCAGAGGCTCTGATTACCTGCTGATACCATTCCGGATAGTCCTCGCTGCGTGTGGGTGAAATAGCGTGTTCAGATTGTCTTTTCATTCTACTCCTTTTTCCGATCCCCGTCTTTTATCTGTTATGAATTGAGCACAATGTGTTCATTAAATACCGATGCCGTATAATCTTCGACCTCTTTCAACAACTCATACACCAATTCAGCCTGGGGAATCTTTCTTACGATCTTTCCCTTTTTAAATAATACGCCGTTTCCGTCTCCGCCGGCAATACCTATATCTGCCTCTCTGGCCTCACCCGGGCCGTTTACCACACAACCCATGATGGCAATCTTAATGGGATGTCGATAGGTTAACAATGCCCTCTCAACCTCGTATAGGATTTCGAATATGTCAATATTACACCGCCCACATGTAGGGCAGGATACGATGTCGGGTCCCCTGTGTCGAATACCAAGAGCCTTGAGTATCTCATAACCAACCCGAACCTCTTCAACCGGATCTCGTGTCAAAGATACACGAAGCGTATCTCCGATCCCCTCGGCAAGAAGCATTCCAATGCCGATGGCCGATTTTACAATACCGGGATAAAGTCCACCCGCTTCTGTAACCCCGACATGAAGCGGAAGATCCGTTTTTCGGGAAAGCTGTCGATACGCCTCGACGGTTCGAGGTACATCCGATGCCTTGATAGACACTTTCAACTCATGAAAATCGTTGGATCGGAATCGATCGATGTGCCTAAGCGCACTTTCGACCATTGCTTCGGCGGTTGCGCTTCCGTATTTTCTTAAAAGGTCTCTTTCAAGGGAACCCGAATTTACCCCGATTCGAATGGCAATTTTCTTCTCCTTGGCTGCTCTGATGACAGCTTTTATTTTCCTTTCGCTTCCGATGTTTCCTGGATTGATACGAAGACAGTCCGCGCCCGCTTCAGCTGCCGCCACTGCCAGCCGATAATCAAAGTGAACATCTGCTATTATTGGAATTGAAATTTGTGCTTTTATGGCACCAAGCGCTGCCACAGCCTCCATGTTGGGAACAGCGACTCTTATGATTTCACACCCCGCCTCCTGTAACCGGTGAATCTGAGTGACGGTGGCCTGAATATTTTCAGTTTGAGTGTTGGTCATAGATTGAACCACCACAGGGGCTGAGCCCCCCACCTGAACGTTTCCCACCAAAATAGCTCGGGTTTTTTTTCTTTTTTTTACAATTTGCATGCGTTTCCGATAACTTGATAAAATAAGGTTAGTTACCTTTTAAAATCCAGTATCCAGAAACCAGCATCCAGCATCATCCCAATAAAATGGGTTGTAACCCTCTAACCTTAAACTCTGAACCTGGAACCGATCAGTTTAAATAACAATTAGCTTAACAAACCCTTTCCCTCTATTCAAGGAGATGAATGCTTTAGCAGCCATTCTCGGTGAACGTGGAACGCATCTTAAATCGCTCATCCGGCCATCCACTTCAAAATTCCGCCACTCGGCTTGCGGCTTACATTTCACCAACAGTCTCTGGCAGCGGTTGCGCTTATCTGCAATCTTAAGTATATAAATAAAAAGATCATTAAAGGAGAACCAAGATGTCTTTCCGAAAACATTCCCAAAAACACGGAGCCGAAGAACAACCCGATCCGATTATCAAAGCCGAAATCGAAAAGCGCGGCAAAAATAACACTCTTGCCTGTGCCGTAGCATTTAAGATCGCCGACGAACTTAGCGTAACACCTGCAGAGGTCGGGAAAACCGCCGATCTAATTGATTTCGAATTAATAAAATGTCAGCTTGGCCTGTTTGGTTATGGGCCGGGTAAGAAGATCGTAAAACCAAAGGAAGATGTTCAACAAGAACTTGTTACCGCGATTTCAGAAGCCCTTGTGGATGGACGTCTTCCCTGTAAGACCGCCTGGGAAATAGCAAGCCGGTTTAACGTTCCCAAAATGACTGTAAGCGGCGTTTGCGAAAAAATGAAAATCAAGGTGAAACCCTGTCAACTGGGTGCGTTTTAAGCTTAAGCGATCCGAACAAATGGATTAAATCGTTTTTCTTGTCCGATGGTTGTCTCCGGTCCGTGACCGGACAGGACGCGTACGTTATCCTCAAGCACAAAGAGCTTGTTCCGGATGCTGGCGATCAGGGTGTCATAATCACCGCCCGGAAAGTCGGTGCGCCCGATGGAGCCTGCAAACAGGGTGTCGCCCACGAATACCACACCATTTGTGTAAAGCGATACTCCGCCTGGTGTATGACCCGGGGTGTGTAACACTTCAAGAGTGATCATCCCAAAAGATACTCTCTGGCCCTCTGATAGCATTTTATCCGCCATCGGCGAATCCTCGACGCTAAGCCCCCAGGCTGCAGCGCTGGCAGACAGCTGGCTTAGCATGGGTGCGTCTAATGCATGAATGAGAATGCTCGCTCCGGTCGCCTCTTTCATCTTTCTGTTCGCCCCAACATGATCAAAATGACCGTGTGTGTTGATGATATACGCTACACTTAGATTTGATTCCGCAAGGCTATTTAAAATCCGATCCGCTTCGTCTCCAGGATCGATGACAACGGCCTCTTTGGTTTGATTACAACCAACGATATAACAGTTGGCCATGATGGGACCGACGGTTAGCTCTTTTATGATCAAAAGGCCCTCCTCAATGGCTTATTAGACCTATTTCTTTTCACAGCCCTTGCTTGACTTCGCCCGGGCGATCAATTCAAGCAGACTGCTTATTTTTGGCTTTGGCTGATTTTTACATAATGCGTCAAATTGAGATTCGGATAAACAGCTTCTCATATAATTTACGATATCAAAGTATTCCCACCAGCAATCAAAAACCCTACCACAGGGTTGATTTCCACCTTCATACCGACGGCAATACTGAAATGTAACAGGTCCCCCCAGTATGGGGCACCGCCTTTTAAGATGGTCGTAACGCTCACTCATAGTAATCCTGTGTGAAAAAGCCCGCGACCTGAGAGAGGCTCAGGCTGGCCCGGCGATGTTAACAGGCGAAAAACAGCACGCCGTCTGTTTGTTTTTGCTTTCCTCAAGTATCAACGACTTTTGATAAGCTG
>JAFDFZ010000220.1 GCA_019309565.1 Deltaproteobacteria bacterium | reverse complement strand
AACTCAAAAGCATATGAAAAAGGGGTTAAAGTTTCTAATAACCATTTTAAAGAAATTTCAATAAAACGGCATGAAATACTACCAAATTGGAACTATACAATTACTCCAAATTAACACGATAAAAATTCCAATTTATTTTTGAGCAGGCCCTATGCATTGCTTCGTCATGCCAATGCCGAGGATCGCAAAGCGTTTTCTACATGGCTGAAGGCCCATAGCTGCAGTGAGGTGACTTTTACCCTCAACTCTCGCAGCCACAGGGGGATTCTCTGTCGGCTGGCCTATTGCTTCGGCAGGGGGCTTTTGCTTTACACAGCAGATGTGCCGATCGGTAAAGGTGCTATCATAGATTTAATCCTTCCGATCCCTTAAGTGACGAAATTCCGGGGAAAGCTTTTGCTGTTTCAAAAACTTTAGCTTTTGCGCTTTTACCCCTGTATCAATCTTTGCTGTAAACTACTTATAGCCCAGAGCGAAATCCGAACAGACACGGCCTGATCGTATCGAAAGAGGTATGGTGGCCAAATCCAAAGAGATGTTTTTCGAGTATCGAACTCATCGGATTTTTGGAAAGCGAAGGGAAAAGTGTTCATCCCCGGCGTGATGGAATAGCACCGGCATAAGAGTCAAAAAGGCTTTGACAAAAAGCAAGAAATGGTCCAAATATTTAAAACAAATATTCCAACTACAACAAATGCACTTTACCTGTATACAACAGGTTAATTAGTGCCCATCCACAAATCGTAGGAAGCACTATTGGGTGTCCAATTCATAAATGAGGATTTTTTTCGTTGGGCAAGGTCGCACAAGGGTTTGCGGCGAGGCGTACAAATCGTACGTCACAGCCGGAAACCCGCTGAGGACGCCGCCCAACGGGAAAAAGACCATTTATGGATGGACACTAACTGGTTATCGGAAATCTAAAAACAGAGGATATCTACCATGCCCGATTCAAATGAAATCCCCAGTGTCACAATGGCCAACACAAAAAAAGAGATGTTGGAGGCCTACCAGACGGTTAAAAACAGGTTACGGGAACGGGAAAAGGAACTTTTGAATGCTCAAAAAGCACGGAAACAGATGGAAAAACAGGTAGCTGCAGCCACCGCGGAGGCCGAAGCCGCCCAGGATCCCCTGCAACGGCTACACGATCTAAGAGGTGCTTTCAGTCGGGAGCTGGTGGAGCTGGCGGAACGATTCGAAAAGGAAATAGATACTTATCGAAAAATCCAGGCGGCTGTCAAAACAAAACAGGAAGAGTTGAAAACCATTTATGAAGTGGAAACCGCTGCATCTGATCTTGCAGCGCTTATTGAAGCCCAGCAGGTCAAAAAGGATCAGTTTGATCAGGAAATGAAGAGCAGGCGGGCGGCTTTTGAAGAGGAGATGAGGGAAGCCCGAGCAAAATGGGACAGAGAAAAAGAGCAAAGGGAACAGGGGGCGAAAGAACAGGCTGAGCTGATAAGAAAACAACGGCAAAGGGAAAAAGAAGAATATGAATACGCATTTGCCCGTGAAAAAGAACAGCGCAAAAACGCCCTTGAGGATGAACTACGAGCCATAGAAAAGGAAATCGAGCAGAAACGCAAAGATTTTGAGCAAGAGTTCCAACAGAAAAAAGCGGAACTTGATTCACGCGAGGAGATCATCTCAAAACAGGAACAAGAGATGGAGGCACTTAAAAAGGAGGTGGAAAAATTCCCTCTCGAATTGGAAAAAAAGGTGAAGGAAGCCGTAGATGCGTCTACAGAGCGGCTGTCCAGCGACTTTCAAAAAACCAAGGCGCTTATGGAAGCAAAATTTGAAGGCGAAAAGAATGTGCTCCTCAGCAAAATAGAATCCCTGGAGAAACTTGTCAAAGCCCAGGCCGCTCAAATCACCGAGCTTTCCCGAAAACACGAACAAGCGTACGAAAAGGTGCAGGATATCGCCAACCGTGCCGTTGCCGCAGCAAAAAGAGAGGTCATTCCAGTTGCGGCCACCTCCCACAGTGCCCAGGGCCAAGGCGAAAACCACATCCAAAAATAACAAACCCTCATTACACAATCGACCAGCTACTTGAAAGAAGCTGGTATCGAAGCGGGGCTGCTGGTCAATCTCGGTGAACGTGTTACACCAATTGCTGTATACAACAGGTTAATAAGTGAGGGGTCCTGTATGAAGGAAGTGGTTGTAAGTGCACTTCAGGAACTGATTGTTCCTGAGCTTGATTGGATCAAGGAGGAAAACGGGCAGATAAAGGCGATCCTTGAACTGACGAACAAGCGGCTGGATGATATAAACCTGCATTTGGCTGACCAAAGCAGGCGTATAGACGAGACCAACAAACGCATCGATAATGTTAGGCAGGATCTTACGAAACGCATCGATGATGTTCGTAAGGAGCTATCCCGGCAGGATACAGAGATCAACCGACGGCTGGATCGTCTCTACGAGGTTATCGTAAGGCGAGATGAGCATTCAAGGGTTGAAGAGCGTGTGGCAGCGCTGGAGCGGGATGTAAATGAGTTGAAGCGTAAAATTGCTGCATGACAATAATTACGCTGTGTTAAAAAGTAAAGAGACGGATAAAATCATGGCTGTCCCTATAATTTCCTGAGAGAAACTAATAAATCAATGAACGCCCAAGTCTGCCATGAAAAGAAGAAGACGAGATGGTTGAACTAAGAAAAGATTCGGATTTTTATGAAATTTCCAGATATGTCTACGACTTTTTCAGCAAATATGGTTTCATGGATGGGGATATGCTCCTGGACGATGAAAAAGAAATTGTAAAGCATCTTTGTTGCAGATTGACAAAAGCAATGGGTACTATTAATGGTAGATGGGAGCCTCATGTTATGTCCACGTGTACGCACAACCCTTATTACATAATTTTCAAGGATCTACAGACAAATAATTATGTCTCCTTTTATGATATGGAAGAACAACATAGAAGAAAGATTAAAGAGAGAATTGAAGAGATAATCTCAAGTGCATAAGGGGTCTCAATTGAATAACAATATCACCACTTATCGTTTCCCGGAGAAAGAAAAAGAGAGCCTGCTGCGCCGAGTAGGCCAATATTTGGCCAATCGCGATGAGATTATCTTTGCCTATGTGCATGGCTGATTCATTGAAAATACCTTTTTTCGAGACTTGGACATCGCGGTTTTCTTGAAGTGTGAGGATGCATCTCAATTACAGTACACTTACGAAATAGGACTGGAGGCAGAAATAGCAGAGGTTTTGTCTGCCAAATTTCCGGTGGATGTGAGGGTGCTGAATTTCACTCCGGTTTCGTTTCAATATCAGGCTGTTCGCGGCTGGTTGGTTCTCGACCGGGATCCAGAGACAAAGTAAAAAACATCCCTCATTTCGCTGGCAGTTTTTTACATGACATTATGGTTATAGGATATCTCCCATTTAACAAATGAAGAGTTTTGAAGAATCGGAAATCTGGAGAAAGGCTCGAGATCTTTGCGTGGAGATATTTAGAACCACAAGCGCTCCGACATTTCTAAATGAAAAGTTCCTAAAAGATCATCTAAGAAGGTTATCCATCTCGATCATGTCCCATTTGGCAGAATCCCTGGAAAAAGAAAATGACGGAGCCGATGTTGGCATTTCAACGATTCAAACAGACTGTGTGCATCTACGATCAAGTCTTTATATCGCATTAGACATAAAAACTGTTTTACCGGAGCAATTTACAAAATTAAATCGAACAATTTTGGAATTACGCGATAATCTTGAACAATTGAAGGTTTTCATGAAAAATCGGAAACATCGGGAGATAGAGGAACTTAAAGAGACCGTTAGAGAAGTGTTAGAAGATACATTGAAGCGGATTTGATAAATTTTAATAGCATGCCCCCCGAGCCCCGATAATTTTATAAAGTTGGCGGAAGCCTTTTCCGAATCGTCAGTTCCGATTCAATGTCATTAACTCCTGGGTTAAGCCCCGGCTAAGCGGGGGAGAGTTGCAAAAGCTATGCTGTAGTATTTAAAAAAATAGCTCCTTATCGTAGATTTGGTTGGGGCTGTTTCCGAATCCAAATCATACGAAAGGAGCTATAGATGAAACGTAATCTATCACACACCGTCTGGGAGTGCAAATACCACTTTGTTTGGGTGCCCAAAAAGCGACGTAAAATCATATATGGTAAATTGCGTAACGAATTGGGGGTCATATTACGGCGGTTATGCAAGTTCAAAGGTCTGGAGGTGGTTGAGGGTACATTATGTATCGACCACATCCATATGTGTGTAGCAATTCCCCCAAAATATTCAGTACCTAGTGTCATGTCACACTTGAGCTGTCGCAATATGCATGATATATTTCTTCATAATCAACTTCTATCCCGGAGGATTGAATATGAAGAAATATACTGTAACCCTGACCGAAGAGGAGCGCAACTTTTTAACGCAGCTGACAACCAAAGGAAAGCATCGAAGTCAGAAAATTCTCAATGCATTAATCTTATTGGC
>JAFDFZ010000073.1 GCA_019309565.1 Deltaproteobacteria bacterium | reverse complement strand
GTCACCGCCTGTGGCGTGTGCCACACGGAGCTGGATGAAATCGAGGGTCGAACGCCTCCCCCGGCATTGCCGGTTATCCCTGGCCACCAGATTGTAGGCAGGGTCGTACAAACCGGAAAAGATGCTCGGCGATTTCAGATCGGAGATCGGGTTGGAATCGCATGGATTCACAGTGCATGCGGAAAATGTGAATTCTGCCGCCGTGGAAGCGAAAACCTGTGTAACTCTTTTAAGGCAACCGGAAGAGACGTCAACGGTGGCTATGCAGAGTACGCCACGGTTCCAGAAGATTTTGCATACAGAATCCCGAACCTGTTCTCCGACTCCGAGGCCGCTCCCCTGCTTTGTGCCGGAGCCATCGGATATCGATCTCTGACACTTTCCGGCATTAAAGACGGAGATCGGCTTGGACTAACCGGATTCGGCGCTTCTGCTCATCTGGTCTTAAAAATGGTTCGGCACAAATATCCCCAAACCCGTATATATGTGTTTGCCAGAAGTGATAAAGAACGAAACTTTGCAAAAGAACTTGGTGCGGTATGGGCCGGCGATACAACGGACACACCGGAGGTACCATTACAGGCGGTGATAGATACCACCCCTGCGTGGAAACCGGTTGTAGAAGCTCTTAGAAACCTGGCCCCTGGTGGAAGACTTATCATTAATGCGATCCGCAAAGAGGATGCGGACAAAGACTGTCTTTTTACCCTGGATTATCCGCATCATTTGTGGATGGAAAAAGAAATAAAAAGCGTTGCAAATGTGACCCGAAAGGATGTCCAGAACTTTCTGAACCTTGCCGCCCAGATTCCCATCACACCGCAAGTTCAGGAGTTTTCCCTTAACCAGGCCAATCAAGCTTTGCTGGAGCTTAAGGAAAGAAAAATCAGGGGGGCAAAGGTGCTGATGATAGGATAATACGAAACTTGAGTTTGTTTTCTTACATTTTCATGCATCTTAGCCTGGCAAGGTCTTCTGCATATCCATATAAATGAAGGCCCTTGCTTTCCACTATCATCTCCCCGTCTTCCACGCCGATCTCCGAAGCCATATACTCTTTAAGGGTTTGAATCCCTGCAAGATTTGCGGGCAGCCCGCTCCATAAGTCCCATGAACGAAACAGCACCGAACTGAAATGCAGTTTGCCATCCTGTATTCGAGTATCTATGGCTCGCAGGCATGGAGGATCAATAAGTGTCAGATCCGATGGATGGGCCACCTGGAGCACCATTTGATTGTTGCGTTCCCCAAATCTTTTATAGGTGTCAATTACCCATTCTATCTGGTTGAGATAGAGAACGCCCTGTTCTTCGAACACAATTTTTCCGTCTACCTCTCTTCTGTCAATGATCTCGCCGATATTTTCTTTCCACCACTTAAGTTTATCGCCTTCAATGGGCACTTTGGTCAATCGTTCTCCGTACGTATAGGACTCTGAGGGTTCTTTGCGACTTGTCATTAGATATTCGATATAGGATCGGTTATAGCCCTCGCCTCCGTAAATATAAGCTTCTTCCACCGGGTTCGGAATGCCGCAGGACGGAGGGATATCGGGTATCAAAGGGCGACTTCCCGGATAGGTCACATGCCCTATGAAATAATCATATTCAAGACGGGTCTGTCCGGCATATGAACCTCTGTCCACAACAAATCGCCTTCCATAATCCAGAATATCGTGAACCGCCTGGAACCAGAGGTCGGGCAAATCCCTTGCTTCGATCTTGTGGATTTTCATCAGATGTCCAGCGTTGTCACTTCAAGGGCGTTGGTTTGGATAAAATCCCTTCTGGGTTCTACTTCATCTCCCATGAGGATTGTAAATATTTCATCTGATTCGACGGCGTCTTCTATTTTAACCTGCAAAAGGCTTCTGCTTTTCGGGTCCATGGTGGTTTTCCATAACTGCTCGGGGTTCATCTCCCCCAGCCCTTTATATCGCTGCACCACCATACCTTTTTTGCCTTCTTCCAAAAAATAGGATAACAGGCTTTTCTTATCCTCAAAGGATATGCCCCCGGTCGCCTTTTCCTCTTCTATCACCACAAAGGGCGGTATATCATGTTTGAAAATGTTTTTAATCAGCACCAGACATTTTTGATAATCCTCAGAGAAGATAAGCCCTCTGCCAATCTTTACAGGTTGTCCATCCCCAAGAGCAACACTAAGAAAAGTGGAAATGCCCTGGTCATCAGAAGCGGGCTTTACCATCATTTCGTAAACATTTCTTTCCTGACTCCACGAGATAGCCTCCACTTCGTAGCCGCTTTCGATGATTGTCTGCCGAAGATCAGACATCTTTTGCCGATCCTGCAGAAAGCTCTTATCGGCAACAGACTTTTTCAAAAGCAATTCCACAAGGTCAGGATATACGCCGCGTCTTTCCAACTTATCCAGTATTGTGTAATACTCGGCTAGATCTCCAATAAAAGAATGCAGCCGGTGTTCCTTTAACTCTGTTCCATTGTTGCCAATTCTAAGACGCCGTTTTGAACAGGCATTTTTAATGATGTATTCGTGCAGTTCGCTCTCGCTCATAAGATAGGTTTCGCTTTTTCCTCTTCCTATCCTCAACAACGGCGGCTGAGCGATATATAAATACCCTCTCTCAATAATTTCGGGAAGTTGTCTGTAGAAAAATGTAAGAAGCAGGGTGCGAATATGAGAGCCGTCCACGTCCGCATCGGTCATGATGATGATCTTATGGTATCGAATATTTTCGATGTTGTATTCTTCGCTCCCAACCCCGGTGCCAAGCACGGTAATGATGTTTTTGATCTCATCGCTTTGAAGAATCTTGTCGAATCTGGCCTTCTCAACATTTAATATTTTCCCCTTAAGAGGTAAAATAGCCTGAAAGACACGGTCTCGCCCCTGCTTGGCGCTACCGCCGGCAGAATCTCCTTCAACAATAAACAACTCCCTTCTTGCAGGATCTGATATCTGGCATTCAGCCAGCTTTCCAGGAAGGGTTGCTTCAACCAGAGATCCCTTGCTTCTGGCTATATCTCTTGCACGCTTTGCAGCATCTCTTGCTCTTGCTGCATCAACGGCTTTTGCGACAATCTTTCTGGCAACAGACGGGTTTTCTTCGAAGTAGGTGCTTAGTTTTTCGGTAACAAGTGAATCGACCAATCCCTTGATCTCGCTGTTTCCAAGCTTGGTTTTGGTCTGACCTTCAAACTGCGGGGCCATGAGTTTCACACTGACGATCGCCGCAAGCCCTTCTCGGACATCGTCTCCGATGATCTTCGCCCTGAGGTTCTTTGGAAGACTCCCGTTGGTGGCGTACTGATTGATCGATCTTGTAAGTGCTGTCTTAAACCCTGCCAGGTGAGTTCCGCCTTCCGTGGTTTTGATGTTATTTGCAAAGGACAGGATCGTCTCTTTGAATGTATCGTTATATTGTATTGCAACCTCAATTTGAACCCCGTTCTTATTGCCCTCTATAACTATGGGTTTGTGAAGCACAGCATGTCGTCGATTCAAATACTCCACAAAAGACCCAATGCCACCTTTATAGTAGAACTCCTGTTTCTGGTCGGATCGTTCATCTTCAAGTGTGATCCTTACTTTCTTATTTAAAAAGGCAAGTTCCCTGAGCCTGCGGCTTAGTATTTCGAAACTGAAACTATGGGCTTTTAAGATACTAGTATCGGGATAGAAATGGATTTTCGTCCCACGCTTTCTTGTTTTTCCGATAACGTGCAATTCACATGTCTTTTTGCCCTTTCGGTAAGATTGATAATAAATTTTTCCGTCTACATGAATCTCAACTTCAAGAAGCTCGGACAGGGCGTTGACCACAGAGACTCCCACCCCGTGAAGACCGCCGGACACCTTATAGGAGGTATTATCGAACTTACCGCCGGAATGAAGCTTTGTCATCACCACTTCAACAGCGGGAATCTTTTCGGTTTTATGAATACCGACTGGAATCCCCCTGCCATTGTCCCATACCGTAACGCTGTTGTCCGTGTGAATGGTGACCCTTATGTCATCACAGTACCCGGCCATCGCCTCGTCTATGCTGTTGTCCACTATTTCATAGACAAGATGGTGCAGCCCCTCCACATCAACGTTTCCAATGTACATGGAGGGTCGTCTTCGGACCGCTTCAAGCCCCTCAAGTATCTTTATATTGTCTTCATTGTATGTGGTATTATCGTTTTTCATAAGCATTGTTTTATATTCTCATGGGCATGATTACGCTCAGATAGGTTTTATTTTTATCTCCTTCAACAATACAGGGGTTTTCTTCGTTGATTATATGTAATAATATGTTTTCATCCTCCATCACACCGAGTGTTTCGATGAAATACCTCGGGTTGAATGCCACCTCCACCGGATCTCCTGAGAATTCAATGTTCATTATTTCTTTCGAATCACCAATATCGGGATTGGTGGAGCTTATTTGTAGTTTATCCTCGTAAATATTGAAAATTACTCCCTTATAGCTTTCAGAGGAGAATATAGACATCCTTTTTAGCATGGACTGAAACTGAATCCGATCCAAAATCAACACGTTTCCCTTGTTTTTTTCTACGATATCACTGTATTCAGGAAATTCTCCCTCCAGAAGCCGAATAATAATCGTTTCCATACCTTTTTTTACTATAAAGTGATTATCCTTGTAACCCACTTGAATAGGTCCCTGGGGTTCGAGAAATTTTCCCACCTCAGCCAGCCCCTTTTTTGGCACTAAAATTCCGTTGCCCAGATCTGGGTCATCTTCCTTGTCAAGTGCATAATCCACTTTAGATAGCCGGCTTCCATCGGTAGACACCATTCGGATCAATTTCTGTCCATCTACATCGATTTTCTCAATAAACACCCCGATAATATGGGCGCGTTTGTCATCTGATGATGAAGCGATCACTGTGGTTTGATCGATCATTCTCTTTAGCGCCTCTGATGTCATATTGAAAAAGCCAACTTCTGTAATTTGCGGAATTTCCGGAAAATCATCCGGATTCATTCCAACAATATGATATTCAATATTTTGATTTCCGATCATTATCCAGCGCTTTTCCACTTCATGGATATTGATGCTTTCAATCGGAAAATCACGTACAATTTCAAATAGTTTTCTAGAACTGATTACAATCACACCTTCTGAATCGACTTTGGCAGGATAGGTGCCTTCAAAACCGGTCTCAAGGTCTGTTGCGGTAATGGAAATCTTAGAACCACCGGCTTTTATCAGTACGTTCGATGTTATGGCCAGATTACTTTTTCTTCCGGTAAGCCCCTGAATCTTTGAAAGCACATCTAAAATATCCGCTTTTTGAACTGTAAATTTCATACGACATTCCTTATTACTTTTATTAATATATTAATATAAATATACAGTTCATAATGTCTGTGGATAACTACAATAACTTTTTAATTATCTCTTATTATTATAAAAAAAGCAAATATGAATTGACCAGAAAATAACAACAAAATATAGCTTGTAAACGGAATCGAACTTATTGTTCATAACCCTCTCATTATCGACACGCTGCTGTCAATGTATTGAACATTGAAAATTCATTGAAACCAAAAGATGGTGAATTAAAAGATTGCCATAAAAAGAAAACTCTTAGAGTTAAAATTGAATCTTGTACTTTCAGTTTTAATGATCGTTTTAATCAACATGGTTGTGTTTCGCCTGATCGCAAAAGTCTTGCGAGAAATATTACTGCAACCACCATACAACATATAGTAGCTCTTATTAACTGACATATATCATATAGCGTGTTTTTCTTGCTTATACAAGAAAAATTTCCTGTATATACTTTATGGAATCGTGGTATAGAGACATATGAAATATCCAGGTATCCGATTCCAACCTTTTACGTTTGTATAACATTTTAACCATTTTAAAAACTTAGGATTATGGATTGATCGGTACCGTCATCGGTGAAGGGGCGTTTTTTAAAGCAGATAAATTGGCACATATTTTTTTATCACAAAACGTGTATGACCCTAATATATGTAGGCGGCTATGAAATATATCGCTGATTTTCATATACATTCCCGGTTTTCCCGGGCAACAGCAAAAAACCTTGATTTCGAAAATCTTTATATCACTGCACAAATAAAGGGAATTTCAGTCGTTGGAACGGGAGATTTTACTCATCCCGGTTGGTTTTCCGAAATTAAGGAAAAATTGGTTCCGGCAGAAGATGGCCTTTTCAAGCTAAAAGATGATATAGCAAAATTCTGTGATCAGTCGGTACCGAAAAGCTGCAAAGCAGCGGTTCGGTTCATTTTGGTAACTGAAATAAGTAACATATATAAGAAAAAAGACAAAACCCGTAAAAACCACAACCTTGTTTTTATGCCAGATTTGGATGTTGCCGCTTCCTTTAACAGGGCGCTGGAACGAATCGGAAATGTGAGTTCCGACGGAAGGCCTATTCTTGGTCTGGATGCCAGGGATCTTTTGGAGATCGTTCTTGAAATATCGGAACACGCTTTTTTGATCCCTGCGCATATCTGGACACCATGGTTTTCCATACTGGGATCAAAGTCCGGTTTTGACAGTGTTTATGAATGTTTCGGCGATTTAACGCCCCAAATATTTGCCGTTGAAACCGGATTGTCTTCAGACCCGGGAATGAATTGGCGGGTATCAGAGCTAGACGGGTTTACGCTTGTTTCAAATTCAGATGCACATTCAGCGGCAAATTTGGGCAGGGAAGCCAATGTGTTTAATACAACTCTTTCTTACCCTGCTATAAAAGAGGCTCTAAGATCGGGTGACAGCGAGAAATTTTTAGGAACCATCGAATTCTATCCTGAGGAAGGAAAGTACCATCTTGACGGCCATCGGAAATGTCAGGTTCGTTTACATCCTGATGATACCAGAGAAAAAAACGGCATCTGCCCGGTGTGCGAAAAGCCACTTACTCTTGGGGTTCTATATCGCGTTCAATCGCTATCAGACCGTGCCGAGGGTGAAAAACCGAGACGATATCATCCTTACGATCGATTGATTCCGCTATGCGAGATACTGTCTGAACTGTTGCAGGTAGGTTCAAAATCAAAAAAGGTAACAAGGCATTACATGACTTTGATCCAAAAAATCGGCCCTGAGTTTTCTGTTCTAAAGGAGGTTCCAATATCCAGACTGGAAAATACTGGAGTACCTTTACTTTCAGAGGCAATTGATCGCATGCGCCAAAACAAAGTCCATATCTATGCAGGGTATGATGGAGAATACGGAAAAATTACCCTTTTCAAATCGGATGAGATAAAACAGCTGATGGGACAACCATCCATTTTTAAACCCTCCTCAGAACCTCTACCAGTGGAAACAAAGGAAAAACAGAACTCTTTCGTTAAAACCGAGAATATTACCAATTATGTTTCAACAACACTTTCAAGAAACGAACCGTCTTTAGATGACTTGAATGCTATGCAGAGACGGGCTGTTGAAATTGAAAAAGGTCCGATAATGGTGGTGGCCGGACCTGGAACGGGAAAAACCAAAACGCTTACCCATAGAATCGCTTACCTTGTAACGAAAAGAGGGGTGTTGGCTGAAAAAATACTGGCGGTTACCTTTACCAATAAGGCAGCAGAGGAGATGATCCGTAGGCTGAAAATGCTTATGGGAAAGACCGCTTCCCTTCCAACTATCGGGACCTTTCATTCTGTTTGCTTTAAGATCCTGCAGGATTTGGATGCAGATCATGCTCATGAAATACTGGATGAAGAACGGCGCAACGCCTTCATTAAAGAGGCCATAAAACAGAGCGGATTCTCGGCTTCAATAAAATCAGAGGATATCTTTCGGGGGATAGTGACTGCAAAACAACAGTTTCTCGGACCTGAAGACTGCCTGGAATCGATTTTTGATGAAAAACGTGTATTTGAGCTTCGCTCTGTTTACCGGGCATATCAGGAGATGCTTTCTGTTGAAGGGTTTTATGATTATGAGGATCTTGTTTTCAAAGTTGTTAAGCGCTTTAAAAAAGACCCAATCCTTCTTAAACAATATCAGGATCGTTTCAAGTACATCTTTGTTGATGAATATCAAGATCTGAACAAAGCACAGTATAGTTTGATTCGAGCTCTTTCCCCACCGGGTAAGGATTTGTTTGTCATCGGCGATCCGGACCAGTCAATATATGGTTTTAGAGGATCGAATGTAGCATATTTTAAGAAGTTTGTTGAAGATTACCCGGATGCAGAGGTTATTTCCCTGTCCCAAAACTATCGCTCAAGCAAAACGATCCTCGAAGCTTCCTATCAGGTGATAAAAGATCATAAAATCACAAAAGCCCACTCGCGAGTGTATTCAGACATCGATGGCATCAACCGCATCAGTGTGCTGGAGGCTGCATCTGAAAAGGCAGAAGCGGTTGTCATCGGGCGGATCATTGAAGAGCTTGTGGGAGGAACAGGATTTCACTCTGTTGATTTCGGAAAAATCGATGCTGTGCGTCAAACATGGCATCACGGCTTTTCGGATGTGGGGATTTTTTTCAGAACCGGCTTGCAGGCAGACATCTTCGCCGAAGTTTTCGACAAAGCGGGAATTCCCTATCAGACTGTGAGCAGACACAGGCTGTTTTCATCAGAAGGGGTTTTTGATCTAATGTCCTGCCTGAAAATTATAGAAGGATCGGCTTGCTATATTGACCTGGATATTGGAGGCCGCCTTTTTTATCCCTCCATAGGAAAAGCCACAATGGGGGTGTTAAGAGAATGGGGATATCGCAACAATTTTACGCTAAAACAAGCACTATGGCATGCAAGGCGAATTCCCATCCCTGGAATGAGGGCCAAACACCAACAGAACCTTTGCGCCTATGTGGCCTATTTGGAAAGAATGCGCAAGGAAATTGAAGGTTTAAGTGTCGAAAAAAAACTTCTATACATAATCGAGCACACAGCTATTAAAAAGAAGATCACAGAGTCTTCGGACATCGAAGAATCCATCAATTTTCTTTTGCATCTTTCTAAATCCTATGGGCAGTCCACCGGGAAGTTCCTTGCGGCCATAGCGCTTAAAACCGATACAGATATTTACAACGACAGGGTTCAAAAGGTCTCTCTGATGACCATGCATGCTTCAAAGGGTCTTGAGTTTCCCGTTGTTTTCATATCGGGTTGCGAGGATGGATTGATTCCTTATCATCACACCGATACGGATCTCGATGAAGAAAGAAGGCTCTTTTATGTGGCCATGACAAGGGCAAAAGAACAATTGTACCTGACCCGTGCTAAACATAGGACGATCTACGGAAAGAGAACCAACCGTAAATTATCTCCATTTGTTGAGGAAATTGAAGCCAGCCTGAGATCTCACAAAAAACAGAACGGGGGGAAATCCAAGAAGAGAAAAGCCGAGCAGCTTCAGCTTAAATTGTTTTGATGATTGATGATGGATTATTTACGGAATGGGAAGATAAAATCATGCTGTACTGCAGATCCATTTCTTATTCAGGATCAGTGAGACGCTCTAGAATCAATCCGCTGAAAGATTCGCTTGAGGATAAAAAAAGCCATCCGAGGTGAGTCAGGCACCTTCCACAGTACGCTATCTTCCAGCGGTATCCCTTAAACCAGGTAAATTCATCTGTGGCAGGCCCCATATAACCGCATCCCATAACGGAACGGAAACATCCAATCTCATATAATATGCCACTTGGATTAGCAAATGTATGCGCGTGGGAGCCGTTAACCGTAATGCGCTCCGATGGGCGGGTGATCGGCTGCAGGCATTGACTGCACCGGATGAATTTTTCGTCCTCTATCTTCTTTTTCTTAGAAACAGACGTCTTACTTCCGGTACCACTTTTTTCATCAGGTTCGATTCGGGTGAAATACGTTCTTAAGGCTCTCATGGTGTCCTTCACCTCTACCGAGGGGATGAATAGAGGCTTCCCGGTCGTACCGGATTGTTGGATGATATTTATTGTCTCCTATATTCACACCCATTGTCAAGCAGACGGTTTTTCAATCATCACTCCATCACTCCAATAATCCGATCTTAAACGGCAAAATATCTTTTTGCATTATTATAGCAGATATCCTGTACCATATTTCCGATCAATTCAATATCGTCCGGAAGTTCTCCGTTTTCGATTTCAGCTCCCAGCAGGTTGCAAAGAATGCGTCTGAAATAATCGTGGCGAGGATATGAAAGAAAACTGCGGGAATCGGTTGTCATACCGATGAAATTACTCAAAAGGCCGATGTTCGAAAGTGCATTGATCTGGTTTTCCATCCCCTGTTTTTGATCGTTATACCACCAGGCTGTGCCGAATTGCATTTTCCCTGGAATTGATCCATCCTGGAAGTTCCCGGCCAGAGATGCCACCATTTCGTTGTCCCTTGGATTGATATTGTAAAGAACGGTCTTTGTCAGTTTATTGTCTTTGTCAAGCGTATCTAGAAACATCGCCAAGGGTTTTGCAAACTCAGCGTCTCCCATGAAATCCCCACCCGCATCCGGACCAATTCGTCGGTAGAGCCGGGTGTTGGCATTGCGGATGGGCCCGATGTGAAACTGCTGAACCCAGCTCTTTTCAGCATGCATCCTTGCCACTTCGATCAATACCGCGTACCGGAATTTGCGCGCCTCAGCAAGCGTGGGCGTAGCGCCGCTGCGAGCTTTGCTAAAGATTCGAGCAACCTGCGGTCGAGAGACTTTTTCTGTGGTGACCCTCTCCCAGCCATGGTCACTGCTTCTGCATCCAATATCGTGAAACGCATCGTGACGGTTTTTTAATGCTCGAAGAAAGCTGCTGTAATCATGAATCGATATGTTTGCTGTTTGTTCCAGCTTTGAAATCCAGCCGTTCCATTGTTCTGGATTTTCTATGCTCATCGCCTTATCTGGTCGAAAAGTGGGGAGCACCTTTATTGAAAATGTTGAATCCTCCTTTATTTGACGGTGATAGGACAGATCATCTGTCGGATCATCGGTTGTGCAGACCACCTTTACATTCAGTTTCTTTAAGATTGCTCTTGCACTGAAATCATCCTGCTTGAGCATTTCGTTACATTTATCATAAATTTCTTTTGCCGTGTTTGGATTTAAAAGGATTCCCGTGATTCCAAAAGGGGTTTTCAATTCCATGTGAGTCCAATGGAAAAGGGGATTTCGAAGAGTTTTAGGTACGGTGGCGGTCCATGCGCGAAATTTTTCAAAATCCCCGGCATCTCCTGTGATCAACCGCTCGTCGATACCATTGGCACGCATGGCTCTCCATTTGTAATGATCGCCTTTAAGCCAGATTTCCGTAAGGTTTTTAAAGGTTTTATTTTGCGCAATCTCCCCCACCGGCAGGTGGCAATGATAATCGAATATGGGCATGGGTTTTGCAAATTGCTGATACAATAATTTCGCTGTTTGCGTGTGCAGCAAAAAATCTTCTGATAAAAAGGGTTTCATCTTCTCCTCCTAATTATGAGTTTCCTTTAATCGATACAGTTTTTCTATTTGACATTTTTTTCGTTTATTTACAAATATGAGATGGAAAACACCAGCGGCTTATGGATAAACGTAAAAAGTAACTCAAGTTTCGCACCCCTAATCCTTTGAAATGCCTTATATGATGGGGTCGAATGAAATTTTTGGATCGAATTTAACATGATCGCAATATTGCTGTGTGCCGGGTATGCCACCCGCATGTACCCTCTGACCAGAAATTATCCAAAACCGCTTCTTTCAGTAGCTGGTAAACCCGTGATCGATTATTTCATGGAACAATTGATGGAGCTAGATGAATTGCGCAGCGTGCATGTGGTTACCAACCATAAATTTGCCCCTTTTTTTGAAAAATGGCAAAGACGATGGTTGGATAAAAATCCTGGGGCTCCATTTGGGGTGGAAATCCACAACGACGGTTCGACTGAAGATGAAAACAAACTGGGTGCTTCCGTTGATCTTGCCTGGGTTCTAAACCGTTTGCCCAAAGCCTCCAGGATGCTGGTTGCAGCAGGAGACAATATTTTCCGGTTTCGAATCAAACCGCTTTGGAGTCAATTTTTGAAAAGCCATACACACTGGATCATTGCACTTGAGGAAACCAATCCAGTTAAACTTATGCAGTCTGGAGTGTTGGAGTTCAGCAAAAATGATCGGGTGATAAGACTGCACGAAAAACCACAAAGCCCACCTTCCACATGGTGCTGCCCCGCTATATATTTTTTTAAGCACTCTGCGGTGTCCATTTTAAATGAATTCTTAAAGGTGTCGGAACAAACCGATGCTCCTGGGCATTTTATCGATTATCTTTGCCAAAAACAATGTATACGCGCCTTTCGGCTAAAAGCATTCAGGTTTGATATCGGCAGTATCGAAGACTATCGCAAAGCAGACAGGCTGCTGCGGCAGGAGACGCTTTTTCAAAATTAGCGTACGGAAGGAGATTTCAGGATGATGGATACCACCGGTAACCTGCACGATCGGCTCCGCTGCCTTGCGGACAATCTTTGGTGGACATGGCACCCTGAGGTGATTCGGATATTTACCGACCTGGACCCGCATCTGTGGCGGGAGGTAGATCATAATCCCATTCGGTTTCTGAATCAGATGGACATTAAGGACATAGAACACCGTGCCTCCGAGCTTGTGCTCCACAGCCGAATCAATCACACATTCCGCAGGTTAAACGAATATCTGGAAATGTCTGAAACCTGGGGAAGCATCCATTGCGGAAATCTTTGTAGCCGACCCGTTGTCTATTTTTCTGCCGAATTCGGCCTGCACGAATCGCTGCCGATTTACTCCGGGGGTCTGGGAGTTCTGGCAGGCGATCATCTAAAAAGCGCCTCTGATTTGGGAATACCCCTGATTGGCATCGGGTTGCTCTATCACCAGGGATACTTCAGCCAGCGACTTACCGAAGACGGCTGGCAGCAAGAGGCGTACACAGATCTCAATATCCATCAGTTACCTCTGGTGCCGCTTTTAAATCCAGACGGCAAGCCCGTGGTCGTCAGGGTCGATACCCGCGATAGCTGTTTGCTGGCGCGGGTATGGCAGTTACAGGTCGGCCGGGTGCGGCTGCTTTTGCTGGATTCAAACGTGGAGGGCAATTCGGATGAAGATCGAGGGTTGACCTCCCGTCTTTACGGTGGAAACGAGCGCACGCGCATACGTCAGGAGCTTCTGCTTGGCATCGGGGGAGCACGCGCACTTCAGGCAATGAACGTCTTCCCCGGGGTTCTTCACCTAAATGAAGGACACAGCGCCTTTGCCATTTTAGAGGAGATACGGCGCGCGATGGAAAGCGATGGCATTCCCTTTGATAGGGCCAGGCGCAGGGTTTCTCTTTATACCGTTTTTACCACTCATACACCGGTTGAAGCAGGACATGACCGGTTTTCACAAGAGCTGGTGGAAGAACATCTGGGAGTTTTCCGTGAAAAATTGGGACTTTCCCTGGAGGCATTCATGGCCTTGGGGCGCGTTGAGCCGGAAAATCCTAAGGAGCCCTTTTGTATGACGGTTCTTGCTTTGAAAAATTCACGTCTTGCCAATGCCGTTTCCGCCATACATGGGGAGGTCAGCCGACGGATGTGGCATTCGCTGTGGCCGAATCGACCGGAGGTGGAGGTTCCCATCGGACACATTACTAATGGGGTTCATGTGTTGTCCTGGATCGCCCCTCAGATGCATCGATTGTTTCAGACAAGACTGGCTTATGACTGGCCGAATCGAATGACTCATCCGGACCTGTGGGAAAAAGTATTCGATATTGATGACGGAGAGCTGTGGGAAACCCACCAAATCCTGAAAATGCGCCTGATCAATTTTGTCCGCAGACGGCTGTTCCAGCAGGCCGAGCGCCTGGGTGATCGGGATACCATCGAGAATATCGAGAATATTCTTGATCCGCAAATACTCACCATCGGTTCAGCCCGGCGACTGACCGCTTATAAGCGAGGAGACCTGATTCTATCCAATCCAAAGCGGCTGTTTCCGTTGATAACCGATTCCCACAAGCCCATTCAGATTGTTTTTGCCGGAAAAGCCCATCCTCGCGATGATGAGGGAAAAAGGATATTACAGAGAATCATAAAGCAAATTTCTAACAATACAGTCCGGCACCGGGTAGTGTTTGTAGAGGATTATGATTACAACGTGGCACGGCACCTGGTGCAGGGGGTGGATCTGTGGCTCAATACCCCTCGCCGCCCACTTGAGGCTTGCGGAACCAGCGGACAAAAAGTCGTGCTTAATGGAGGATTAAACCTCTCTATCCTAGATGGTTGGTGGAATGAGGCCTATAACGGCAGAAACGGTTTTGCCATCGGTTTTGGAGGCATGCATGACGACCCCGAGGTTCAGTATCAAAGAGATGCAGAATATCTGTATGGTGCGCTGGAGAAAGAAGTCATTCCACTGTATTATGAAGTAGGGGAAAACGGAATTCCTCACGGGTGGGTTCAGCGGGTCAAGGAGTCCATGAGAAGTCTTGGCTGGCGGTTCAACGCTGACCGCATGGTCAGGGATTACGCACAGCGGTTTTATTTACCCGCAGCCGGTGCAACTTCAGCGCAAACCGCTTAATTTCGGCATTGCTACTGAAATGGAAGAGGATAAAAAAGCAATCTGGGGATGGGCGATATACGATTGGGCAAACTCCGCCTTTGCCACCACTGTTATGGCCGGTTTTTTCCCTGTGTTTTTTAAAACCTACTGGAGCTATGGCACGGATATCACCGTAAGCACCGCTCAGCTTGGATTTGGGAATTCTCTTGCAAGCGTCGTTGTTGCCATTATGGCTCCGGTGCTGGGGGCTATTGCCGATAAGGGATCTGCAAGAAAAAAGTTCTTGATATTTTTTGCCTATTCAGGGGTGCTTATGACTGCATCCCTTTTTTGGGTTCAAAAGGGGCGGTGGGAGATTGCCATTTTCATTTATATCATGGGGATTATTGGGTTTTCAGGAGCCAATATTTTCTATGACGCCCTGCTTATCAGTGTTGCCAGCCGGGAGCGCATCGATTACGTATCGGGGCTGGGATATTCCCTGGGGTATCTGGGAGGGGGGCTACTGTTTCTTATAAATGTCCTGATGACTTTGATGCCTCAAAAATTCGGGTTGACAGATGCAAGCCAGGCCGTTCGACTCTCTTTTTTATCGGTGGCTGTCTGGTGGGGCGGTTTCACGGTCTTTACCATTTTCTGGGTTCATGAAAGCCCGCAAAAGGAAGCCGTGGGCTTGAGGGCCGTAAGAGAAGGGCTTCATCAACTTATCGAAACGTTTAAAAAGGTGCGCTATTTAAAGACCGTGTTCATGTTTTTGATTGCCTACTGGTGTTACATCGACGGGGTGGATACGGTTGTTCGCATGGCGGTCGACTACGGGCTTTCTCTTGGTTTTGAATCAAAGGATCTGATCCTGGCGATTTTGATGGTTCAGTTTATAGGGTTTCCTGCCGCTTTGGGGTTCGGCAAACTGGGGCAGTGCTGGAACGTTAAAAAAGCCATTTTTCTTGCCATCGGGGTATATATGTTCGTCACCCTGTGGGCGATGATGATGACCCAAAAACACGAATTTTATGTTTTGGCCGGTATGATCGGTTTGGTTCAGGGGGGCATTCAGGCTTTAAGCCGCTCATATTATTCAAGGTTAATTCCAAGGGAACAGGCTGCTGAGTATTACGGGTTTTACAATATGCTGGGTAAATTTGCCTCCATAGTCGGACCGGCTCTGATGGGCGCTGTGGGTCTTTTGGTCAAGCGGATCATGATGCCCGCTTCCGCAAGTCCCGAACAATTTCACTCCGTAACCCGTCTGGCCTCCAGATTGAGTATTGGATCCATTCTCATTCTTTTCTTGCTGGGTGCGCTGTTGCTTTTCTTTGTGGATGAGGAAAAAGGCAGGCAGGAAGTTGCTCTTTTATCGTAATTCTTATATTTAAAACTTTGTATAAACTCTGATGAACGTCTAAATTGATACACAAACTATAACAGCGAGGAAAGCACACGATGTTTAAAATTGGAGTGGACGATTTTTCTTATCATCGATTCTATGGATGGATCATCCCGGGTCAATCCGATCCTGGAAAGCGATGGACTCATGATGAATTCATAGAAAGAGCCACTGAACTTAAGCTGGATGCCGTGTCCATGGAAACCTGTTTCATGCCAGGGTTGGAGCGCTCTTTTCTTGAAGAGCTAAGAGCAAAGCTTGAAGACAGAGCAATAGAGGGCATGCTGTCATGGGGACATCCAAGGGGTCTTGAGACAGGTAAAAACAGGGAGGCTGCCGAAGGGCTTAAACGGTTCATTGAACTTGCCCCTTGTTTTGGGAACAACACGGTTCGCATTGTCGGCGGCGGGTTAGCGGATCGAAATGAAGAGCCCATCCGGCCCCAAATAGATAGAATTATTCGGGTTCTTAAGGAAATTGTCGAAGTTGCGGCCGAACACGATCTTACTCTTGCAATGGAGAACCATATGGACTTTACGGCCGATGAACAAATTGAAATCCTTGAAGCAGTGGGTTCTCCGTACCTAAAGGTGTTGCTTGATACGGGGAACAACCTTCGGCTTTTGGAAGACCCCATAGAGGTGGTTAAAAAACTTGCCCCGTATGCTGTTGCCACACATGTTAAGGATATCACTGCAACCGGCAGGGGCTCTCCTGCCAAAGAGTGGAGGAAATTCTGGCCATCGGTACCTCTTGGAAAGGGAATTATCGATTTACCTCAGATGCTAAAGATCCTTAAGGAAAACAACTACCGGGGATCGCTTAATGTTGAGATCGATTTCCTGGACCCCGGATGGCCAGACGATGATAGGGCAGTGGAGGAAAGCATCGAGTATCTACGAAAGATAAATATTTGAGGGTTTGCCCATATTAACATTTTGACCAGAAAGGGAGGATGGTTATGCCGTTCGGATACAATGGAAAGATTCTGCGTGTGGATTTGACCAACAGACAAATTGACGATGAAATGCCCGATGAGAGAATCTACCGCACTTATATCGGCGGTGGCTCATTGGCTTGTTATTATCTTTTAAAGGAGCAAAAGGCCGGGGTGGATCCCCTGGGAGCAGAAAATACGCTTATCTTTTCGACCTCTGCAGTCTCCGGCACGCCTGCTGCCGGGTTTAGCCGGTTTACGGTTGCCGCAAAATCCCCTCTTACCGGAGGTTTCGGAGAAACAGAAGCCGGCGGCTGGTTTGGCCCGGAGCTTAAGTTCGCCGGCTATGATGCCATAATAATAAAAGGCCGGGCCGACACTCCGGTATATCTGCTGGTTAAAGATGGCAGGGCTGAGATCAAGGATGCCCGGCACCTGTGGGGGAAATCCCTAGGAGAAGTTCATGATACCATTCGTGAGGAACTTGGAGATTCCAGAGTCCGTATTGCCCAGATCGGTCCGGGTGGCGAGCGATTGGTTCGATATGCCTGTATCATCAATGAGTTGAAGCATGTAAATGGTCGAACAGGCATGGGTGCTGTTATGGGGGCTAAAAATTTACGTGCCATCGCCGTACGCGGCCACGGGAAAATGCAGCTGTTCGATAAGGAGAAGGTAAACGAGCTGGTCAGGTGGCATAATGCTCATTATCTTGAGACCCAGAAGACAAGACAGGATCTTGGAACCGCTGCAGGGGTGAACTTGTTGAATATGTCCGGAATTCTTCCCACAAGAAATTTTAATAAGGGAGAGTTTGATAAGGCAGCGGATATAAGCGGCGAGGCAATGAAAGAGAAGATCCTTGTGGGTCGCGGCCACTGCTATGCGTGTCCGGTAAAGTGTAAACGGGAAGTTGAGGTAAAAGAGCCTTATTCGGTAAACCCGAGATTTGGAGGGCCGGAATACGAAACCATCGGTGCACTGGGATCTCTTTGTGAAATCGGGGACATCAAGGCCATTGCCAAGGGCAATGAGCTGTGCCAGCAGTATGGATTGGACACCATTTCAGCGGGGGTGTGCATTGCTTTTGCAATGGAATGTTTTGAAAACGACATCCTCTCAAAAAGTGATACAGAAGGCCTTGAGCTTACATTCGGCAATGCCGAGGCCATGGTAAAATTAATTGAAATGATCGGCAGCCGGCAGGGGATAGGTGATATCCTTGCCGAAGGGGTGTTGGGGGCAGCGCAGAAGATCGGAAACGGGGCTGAAAAATATGCCATGCACGTAAAAGGACAGGAGATCCCAATGCATGAACCCAGGGGTAAAGCCAGTCTTGCATTGGCCTATACCACATCCCCAACCGGCGCTGACCATGTGGAATGCCCCCATGATCAGCTCTTTTTCCCGCCACCCAATAAGAACCTGGATGAAGCGGCTATGCTGAGTTTGTTTGAACCCATGACCCCAACGGATTTAGGGCACGAAAAGGCACGGTATTTCTATTATCTGCAGAACACGTGGAACCTGTATAACATCATAGGGGTGTGCATCTTTACCGCCTGGCCACTAGGACAATTCAAGCTCGATCATATTGTAGAGTATGTACGGGCGGTTACGGGTTGGAACACGAATCTGTATGAACTTGTCAAGGCAAACGAAAGATCCCAGCAGCTTTTCCGGCTTTTTAACACAAGAGAGGGATTTACGAAAAAAGACGACATGCTGCCGGAGCGCTTCTTTGAGCCATTGCAAAACGGGGCGCTTAAAGGCAACCGCCTGAGCAGAGAAGATTTTCAGAAGGCCCTTGAGAGCTACTATGGAATGATGGGATGGGATCCGGACACCGGCATTCCCACCCCCGGCAAGCTCCAGGAGGTGGGCCTGGGCTGGGCGGTTTCTGAAATCAAAGGAGGTAAATAATCATGGATTCAGCAAACAAGAGAAAGAAAACCAACTATATTTCGGGGATTTTCTGTGTTTTTCTCATAATCACCTGTTTTATAGTATCGCCGATCCATACACCAGAAGTTTGGGCGGAAACCAAGAAAGTTTCGGGCACGGTCAAGCATAGAATCGAGCTGGCAAGAAATTTCATTAGAAGCACTGCTTTTAAACCCCCGATTCCCGTCGGCGAGATGGAAACCATCTTTGGCACATACAGCAGCGATGATCCGCAATGGAACAACGCCACATTCTATTCTGTCTGGTTCATCGAGAACTTAAATTTCATAGAGCATGCCGTTATAACGCATCCGGGAGGAGATCAAATCTTTCGCACCGCTCAAGGCAGATTAAAGGCGTTGAATGTCCATGACTGGACATCTGACCATGAGGGAGCCATCATAGGAGGTACGGGGAAATTTAAGGGGATCAAAGGCAGGTGGAAAGAGAAGATAGTGCATACTCAAACCCAGGTCACAACCGAATGGGAAGCTGAATATGTAATAAAGTGAATTTTATGCAGGCCCAGGCCTCAAGCTGCAGCAGCTCCTGAAGAGCTCTGTTGCTGAAAAACGACTCAGAAGGCGTAACCCATCAGGCGGGGTAGAAACATGGCTATCTGCGGATACCATGCCAGCACGATGACAGCGATGATCAGCCCGACAATAAAAGGGACTTCCTCCCTGGCGATCTGTTCGATGGGCAGCTTTGCAACTCCTGTCATGGCAAAAAGGTTCGCTCCAACAGGGGGGGTTAGAAACGCAATTTCATTGGTTACTACGAAAACGATCCCAAAGTGAATCGGATGAACCCCAAGCTTGACCATCACGGGAAGCAGAATGGGGGTCAGCACAATGATGGTTGCCATGGTGTCCATAAAGGTTCCCAGTATGACAAGAAAGAAAATAATGATGAGATAGATGACTTTCACGTTGGTGCTTATGGCGCCCAGCATTTCTGCAATCTGCTGGGGAACCTGATAGAGGGTTAGCAGCTCTCCGAAAGAGGTTGAAAGCCCGATCAATATGATCATGGAACCCGAGATGAGGGTTGTTCTTGAGAAACAGTCGAAAATAATGCGAATATTCAATTTTTTGGTAATAAACATGCCCACCAGTATTGCATAGTTAACTGCTACCACAGAGGCTTCTACCGGAGTGAAAATACCCCCGTAAATCCCACCCAGGATTATCAAAGGAGCCATAAGCGACCATTTGGATCTCCAGCATACGGAAACAAATGTTTTGAAGTCGAATGCCGCCGTTTTGCGGCCGTAATTTCTTCGAAAGCATATAACAAAGGATATGACGATCATGGTTGCGGTTACAAATATGCCGGGAATGACACCCGCGATGAAAAGCCCTACGATAGAGGCCTGGGAAACGACCCCGTAGACAATCATCGGATTGCTGGGAGGAATCAGGATTCCCAGGGTACCTGCAGAGCTTGTAAGGGCTGCGGCATATCCTTTGTCATAACCCCGGTTGGCCAGCGCCGGTATCATGATAAACCCGATGGCAGCAGCAGTGGCAGGCCCCGAGCCGGACATGGCTCCAAAGAACATAGATCCGATAACCACGGCCATAGCCAGCCCCCCCCTTATCCATCCCACCATGCTTTCGATTACATCCACTACC
>JAFDFZ010000072.1 GCA_019309565.1 Deltaproteobacteria bacterium | reverse complement strand
CCTAAGTGCCGGGGCGTGATGAAAATTATCAGCTTTATCGAGGATAAAGACGTCATCGAAAAGATATTGCGGCATCTTGGCCTGTGGAAGACCCGAAACCATGATCCGCCCGCCGGAAAGGTCTCACATATTTCTGAATTCACCTACGATGTCGACTATTCTCAAATTCCGCCCTATGATTACTGGCTCCAATAAACCTGAGTTTGTCTTTCATCGAGTTGATCGGCAGCCGCCTTTGGCGACAGGCCAAATGGCATTTCGGGCCTATACAACATGTGGGGCTAATTATTTTCTTGACAACAAGAGCCGCTCTTGCTACATGTCACTCAAATAAAGCAAGTTCTTATCCCTTCCCTTCCCTATCCCTATCCCTTGATCGAGCCTGCCAATATTCCTCTGACGAAATAGCGTTGCAGGGATAAGAAAACGATCAACGGCAGCGCCATTGAGACAAACGCTGCGGCGGTCAACAATTCCCAGTTCTGCCCTCTGTTGGTTACCAAATTGGCTACTGTCAGCGTAACCGGGGCTACATTCGGCATGGCACCCAGGTAGATCAATGCTACCAGAAGATCGTTCCAAATCCATAAAAACTGGAAAATGAAGACAGAGGCGATGGCCGGCACAGAGATAGGTAGAGCAATATGATGGAATATCTTCATTGCTGAAGCTCCATCGATGGCGGCTGAGTCGAACAAGTCTTTGGGGAGATCGGAAATGAAATTATGAAGCAGAAACAGGGTCAACGGCAACCCATAGCCGGTATGGGCGAACCAGATTCCCGGAAAAGTTCCTGACAGGCCCAGCCAGCGGTAAATCGGCAGAATCGGGATGAACGTCATCTGAAGCGGTACGACCATAAGACCAACGATGGACATGAATAAGGTTTTGCGTCCGGTAAAACGCATCCAGGCAAAGCCGAAAGCCCCGTAAGAAGCGATTAAAGTGGAAAGCAATGTTGCAGGAATACAAACGATAAGGCTATTTAGAAACGATCTTCCCAAGCCCTGTTTTTCGATAACCTGCAAATAGTTTTCAAGGGTATATTGTTCCATATCGAACAATTTAGCGAACACCGTCCACCAGCCCGAACCAAAGATATCTGCAGGGGCTCTAAAGGATGTAATCAACAATCCCAGGGTGGGAATCGACCAAACGGCCGCAAAAAAGAATAACACGATATGTAATGCAATTCGTTGCGGCATTCGTCTTGAAATCATCCGCCCGATTCCTTTTGCCGGGTAAACCGGCGGATATTGAAGACCATCACCGGTGAGATCAGCAGCAACAAGACCATCGCTATGGCGCTGGCCCGTCCGTAGTTGAAGAAGATGAACATCTCCTTATACATCCGGTTGGCAATCACTTCCGTTGAATATGCACCATTGGTCATCACGAAAACAATATCAAAAATCTTAAGCACCTGCACCACCATGGTCGTTGCGAGCACCGCGATGGTAGGAGCCATTATCGGCATGATGATTTGCCAGAACACTTTCCATTCGGTGGCCCCGTCGATGCGGGCTGATTCAAGAAATTCTTTGGGAATATTCTTGTAGGCTGCCGATAGAATCACCATACAGAACCCGGTCCAAATCCAAATGCCGACGATGATAAGGGCGAGGTTGTTGATCCATGGTCGTTGAATGAGCCAGCCGACCGGTTCTCCGCCTAAAGCCACGACAAGGGCATTTAATGCTCCGATTTGGGGAAGATGTGCCGGTCGGTATGCATATACGAACTTCCAGACAACCGATGCCCCTACCATGGAAATGGCGGCCGGGATAAAGATAATCGATTTGATCACCTTCTCGTAACGGACCCGATCTGTCAGTACCGCCAGCAGCAATCCCAAGCAAACCGTGCAAACAGTAAAGCATACGGCCCATAAAGCATTATTTCTTAATGCGCTGAGCATTGTCGGATTCGTAAACACATACTTCCAGTTACTGAGCCCCACAAATTTGACAGACTCTCCGAACATTTGGGTGCCTTTACCAAAAAAAGATCGCAGAAGGGTCATGATCGTGGGGTAAACGAGGAAAAAAAAGATGATGAAAAGAGCGGAGCCGACAAACAACCAGGGGGTCCAACGACGGGCTTGCAACATTAAATCAACTTCCTTTTCATCCAGCATTCCAAATGGCACAAGGTTCCCGCGTTCGTTTTGGCTCAATTCTCTGGAACAGCACATCTACCCCCGCTTCGACCACTGTGCTAACCGAGACAAATGTTGGAGGCCCGATCGGAGTAATGTATGGTACCGGGTACCGGAAGCCACCCTAAACTCCCTGTTACCTGTTTGCATAAGCGTCTGCTGCGCTGGCCTCGATGGTTTCCAATACGGAGTCTAACGGAATTCCGCTCACATAATCAAGCACTCCTGACCAGAACGAGCCGGTGCCCACAGCCGCAGGCATTTGATCGGAGCCGTCGTATCGCGATACCTTGGCGTTCGACAGGATCGCCCAAGATTTTTTAGTGACAGGGTTTTTGAAAAGGGCAGGATTGGTATATTTGTTGGAAGAAAGCTCGTCCAGCTCCTGAACCCATATCTCCTGGGCTTCCTTTGAGATTAAGAATTTTGCAAATTTAATAACTTCAGGCCGTTTGCTAAAGCAGTTCACTACATCTCCGGCAACCAAGATCGGAATCCCCTTGGCAGCCTCCGGAAAAATCGGTGGAAAGGGAAAGACATCGTAATCGATTCCCGCCACCAACCCCGGATTTTGTCTGCGTATAAATCCCTGAATGAAGGTTGCCTGCCGATGCAAAAACGCTTGAGGCGATTTCGTAAACAAAGCAGATGGGGAGTCTCCGAAGTTAGTGGTCAGTACACCGGTGGGGCCACCTAGCACGTACTTGGAATTCAAAACGATTTGTCCGAAGTATTCAAAAGCACGCTTTACTTTCGGATGGGTCCAGGGGACTTCGTGATTGACCCATTTATCATAGAAATCCGGACCGGCGGTACGCAGCATGATGTCTTCGATCCAGTCAGTTCCGGGCCAGCCACTGGCAGCCCCCGATTCCAGCCCTATCGCCCAGGGCGTTGCACCGTCTGCCACAATCCGATCGCTTAACGCAATAATCTCCGACCAGGAGTTTGGCGGCTTGTATCCCTTGGCCGCAAAGGCCCTCTTATTGTACCAAACCAGGCTTTTTATATTCGGAAAGACAAACAGCCCGAAAAGCTTGCCCTCAACATAGCCCAGCGGCCTTAGGGCATCCAAGATTTCCATAGGATCCACCAAACCATCCAGTGAAACGATCTGTCCGTTTTTCGCCCAAGCAGCCTGCAATCCAAGCCAGGGGTGAGGTGTGAGATCCGGTGGGTTACCTGCTGCAAGCCTCGTTGCCAGAACGGCCGGCCGGTCGCGCCCTACGACCTCAACAATTACTTCAATGTCCGGATGTTTGATTTTGAAAGCCTTAACGATCTTGTTAAAAGCATCTGCCTGTTGTGCAGGCCATCCATGCATGACTCGGACCGTTTTAGCATGAGCCCTTGCACAGAAGCAGGTAATGGTAAACAGCATAATACAGATGAAATAGACTTTTTTCATAGCAGCGCACCTCCGTAAAGATAATTGAAAATCGAAACATCATGCTTCTTATGAGTGTCTGCCTCCTGTGTTGGGATGAATCCGTTTTATCGACGCATCAAAAAAGAAATAGGAATGGTATTATACTATCATTTCTGCGCGTTGTTTGATTAAAAAATAATAGATAAGATCACAGTACCTATCTAGTTCAAGCATTCCCGGCCCTGAAACGGCGTAACGCCAGAATCCATAGAGTTTCGTTAGATTGATCAGACGCTGGCTGTAAGTATTCCAATTATAGTTTTTTTGAACTCGTTCAATGCCGTTTTGGGAAATCTCCTGCCAATGATGGTCATCCTTTCGACAACAATCAAGAAAGCTCTCGAGGCTTTTGGCAATCAGTTCCGGTTTACTGGTGTTTAGCAAAAACCCGCTTTTGCCATGTTCTATGATCTCAAGACCGCCGCCAAATTTAGGAGCAAATGTGGGAAGACCCGATGCCATGGCTTCGATGACGGTAAGACCAAAGGCTTCAAATAGCGCCGGTTGCACAAAAATGCCTCTGCGGCCCGCAATAATCCTGTAAACTTCTCCGGTATCTCCTTTGTTGATGCTGGGCAACCATCTTATGCTGCCATAAAGATTGTATTGCTCCAACAGGCGATAGACTTTACTGATCTCTTTTCTCTCCTCCATATCTTTGGAGGCTTCGATGTGAATCGTACCGGCAGCAAAAATCAGGTTGTATTCCTTCTGAAGCTTTTTACTCATGCCATAAGCCTCGATCAAACCGGTAATGTTTTTGATTTTATCCAACCGAGCCATGGTGAAGATAGCTGGTTTATCCGGATGATCCAGACTGCCACAGATGTCATCTGTTTCTTCGGTAAACAACCGTTTCTCCCATTTTTTCGTGTTGTTCTCAATTCGATGTTCGGTTTGATAATATGGAAAATAGAGGGTTTCATCCACCCCGGGCGGTATGACATTAAATTTGGGGGCAAATAGATTAATGCCGTTTGTGACTTGATAAAGCTCCGGGAGGGTAAAAAACAAATAGGCCTCATATTGTCCGATGGTGTCTTCTGTTCCGATAATTTCCTGGTTTGTACTGGTAATGATAAAATCGGATTTGTTCATGGAGAAAAGATCTGCGGTAAATTGCAAAGAGAAATGATAATCTTCTTCTTTTTCTTGCCAAAACAGGTCATGATGTGAATATTTTGTCATTTCAAGTGCATGGGCAATGGTACATTGAATCACATCGAACCGGTCCGATAGCAACGACGCAACAAGATTCCCGTCGGAATAGTTGCCGATGATAAGATCGGGACGTCCTTGAAATTCACTGGTCAGTTCCGAGAAAGCATCCTGAGCAAAATTCTCAAGGTATGGCCATATCTTAAACCTTGAGATCCAATGTTTTACCGTGTTGTATTGCCTATCCCTAAACGGGATGCGCAGAATCCAGCTATTATCTGTATGAAATATTTTCTCTTTCTTTTTATTGCAGGTGGTACCTTCTGCTTCCGGAATTAGCCGTGTCACTACAATAATTTTTGGTTTCACCTCGAGGCCCTGCATCTGGATTTCCTGGAATAAGTGCCTTTCAAGGGCTCTGACCTGATCCAGGATATAAATAACCTGCCCACCGGTATCGGGTTTACCTAGTACATTGGTTTGGCCGAACCAGCCATGAGGAGAGATTATGGCGATCTTTGAGATAAGGGGCATGGGTACCCTTGAAATAAACTCCTCCAACAATTCATCCCTGGGCTCATTGATCAGATCCAGCAAAATCTGCATGGTTTCAATGGCACGCTGGACGGTATTGCCCCAGCCGGATTCAAATCCACTTTTTTTCAGCTTTACTTCAACGGTCTTGTAAGAGGCTTCAGGGTTTTTTTTCTTGAGCCATCGAAGTATTTTTTCCAGTTCTTCAATTAAGGTTTCAAAATCTTTTATTAGACTTCCGTTTACAAGCAACTGTTGTTCATTATATTTATGGAGCTTTATGAATTCAAAAAGGTGCTTGTTCCATTCTCTGGGCCGACTAAATATATTGCTGCTCATAAATCGGTTTAAAAAGCGTATGCCATTGCCTATGGTGCGTATGTCTCGAATGGAAGGAGAGAAATCGTAAAACGGCATAAAATCCAATCTTAGATGGTTATCCTTGTTTTTTTTGTGGGTTGCAAGATAATCTTTAGAATTCAGATAGGTGAGCAGATCGATTTCCTCCATCTGTTCGCCATCCAAACTGAGAAGGTAGAATCGGTATTTTCCCATTGCATATCGGTGGTTGATAAATATGTGATCTTCACAAACAAACAACTCCTGCACTCGTTTTAGAAAGGTAAATATGGAGGAGTATTCGCGAAATTTATTAGTCTTTTTCTTTACATCACAGTATTGCCGAAACAGTTGAATAATATCGTTTCTGACAAATATTCTTTCTTTTTGAGATGTAAAATAAAATACAATTTCTTTAAAATCTTTCTTGTTGTTTTTTGTTATAATTACAGGAATCAAGTTTTTCATCATCAGCTTAGCTTCTTGGATTTCTAGGAAATTTATAAAAATCGATGGCTTCTAGAATGCCGCCGGAACATGGCTTTTCAGCGAAATATATTTTTTTTCGGCCCCTTAGATTCTCCAATTCCTCACTATAATTTCCAACAACTGCTGCCATGGGCTCACCTCGCAGCATTTCTTCATCATTACCCGAGTCTCCACAGACAAGAAAATTCCTTAAGGGTATTTCCCATTTGTAACTCAAATATCGAATGGCTTTTCCTTTTGATGCTCGTTGAGGAAGAATGTCCAAAAATTTTTGATGAGAATAGATGAGATTATATTTACATCTCTTCTTAAGCAACAGATGGTGGATCATGGCCAATCGATCTTTTGAAGGTTTCATAAAATAGCTCACCTTAAATTTGCGCTGAGTGGTGTCTTCCTGATATTCAAGAAAATCGAAAGTATCCAGCAACCGCTTGATTTTTCTACGATCCCAGTTCTTGGAAATATGTGTTTCCCACCCCTTTCCAGGATGGAGATTTTGACCATAATATATTTCAGCTCCCACCGATGTAATCAGTACATCCGGGACCGGAATGTTGAATGCCGCTAAGTGCTTGATGGCAGATTCAATCGTTCTGCCCGTGGCTACGCCAAATCCCATGCTGTCGTAGTTGTCTTCGATATATTTCAACAATTTTGGTAAATGTTCGTTTTCCTTTCCAGTTAATGTATTATCGATATCGGTAATGAGAAAAAAGTTTAACTTTGCCAGCCTTCTGCCAATGGGGTCTGTCGGTACGGCAGTTTTCAACTCCGGCCTTTGAACTTTTTCGGAAAGGCTTTTTATTTCTTGCATATATCTGTCTGAATGGCTTTTCCATGTGTAATATTTTCGAACATTCATTATGCCGTTTTTGGAGAATCGTTCCCACTTATCAGGATCGGCAATGATTTCTTTAATAGCGGCCGCTATGTTTTTTGGATCTGTTGAATCCACTAATATGCCGTTTTGGCAATTTTTGATAATATCTTTGGGGCCTCCGTCATTTGTGGCCACAATGGGAACTCCTGTTGCCGATGCTTCCAGAAGCGTTATTCCAAATGGTTCCGTCAGAGCAGGATTTACAAAAACCCCCCTTTTTTCAGCCACGATGCGATATAGCTCCGGTACCTCATTCTCAATATCGTGTTTTTTGGGTATTGCCAGCTTTCCATAGAGGTCATATTTGTCCATAAGCAGCAACAGTCGGGTCAACACGTCTCTTTCATTTTCCTCCATGCTGACGATATCTTTTCGAATACCGGCGAACACTGCCAAATTCGCCATGGTTTGAAGCTCCCGACACTCGCCGAATGCTTTAACCAGACCGGAAATATTTTTTCGTTTATCCGGACGGCTAAGCGCTAAAATCAAGGGTTTTTCAGGATGCATGAAAAATCGATTCAATTCCCTCAGTACTGATGCTTGGGCATACCTAGCGGATTCCGGTTTCTCGGTTTCCGGCAGCATATCATGGTAAAACGGATAAAACTTATCGATGTCCAATCCGGGTGGAATCACGCGATAGGAGGGGTATTCTTTTCCTTCATACATGCCGTATTGCTGTTTTACTTCCTGATGAGTGCTGGCAATGATGAGATCGGCATTTTTCAAAATATCTTCCTCAACCTGGATTCTGTGGTTGATTTTGTATTTTCGATTGATATCTTCTTCTTTCATTCCGTCGCTTAGAAGCTTTTGCTTCTTGGACCTGCCCAAAGAATGTCCAGTGAATACAAAGGGGATTCCGAAAATACTGGCCAATTGCATGCCCACATAGCCTGCGTCCGCATAATGCGCATGTACGACATCCGGAATTTTTTCTTCACGTTTGATGTACCTGATGGTTTTATCGATAAACTCATCAAGATGCGGCCATAACAATTCCTTTCGGACATATTTCCTGCCGCCGCATTGAATTCTCACGATTCGAAATTTCTCATTCACCTGCTCGATCGGTTTCGCATAATCTTCGGATACGGTTTTATCGGAGATAAGACGGGTAATCAAATCGATGCGATGGATATCATCCCGCTGGCTTAAACTGTTGGCAAGCTCAATTACATATTTTACCTGACCGCCGGTGTCTGCATCCCGTCCCAGCTCCATATTATGGGAACGAACAAGGCCATGGACACTAAACATCTGGATATAATAGGTTTGATGCTTCATTTTGCTCATTTTCCGATCTGGACTGCTCCCGATATTCCTCCAATGCGGACCTGTGATAGAAAAAAACCTGTTTCATGTTTTTTGATACAAATAGAACCATTTTATTTGAAATGGGCGCAACATAGGGATACAGATCCGAGTGTTTAATAAGCGGGGTTACCTTTGGAAGAAACGCAGTTAAAACGACAAGCAAAACAGAAGCAACCAAGATTCCACTGACACATCCCAAAAGAGCTCCAACTACGTGATTAACCCATTTCTTAAATTCTATCTTAGAAAGTTTCGTTATCAGCATTCCTGTGATGCTGATGAGTGTAGATACGGTCAAGGATAGGATAACGAAGCTGAAAATGTTTCTGTACGATGGTGTTGAAATCAAGCAGGCAAGGTGTTCTGAGAGGATCTGGTAGTGTTTCGATGCCAGATAAAACCCGGACAATATACCGATAATTGAAAAAAATTCTTTAATGAGTCCCCTAAATAAACCGCGGAAAATGCAAATGACAATGATATTTAGAATCAATAGATCAAATAAGGTCATCGTATGTCGACGTGATACAGGTTATCCTCTTTCTTATTTTGATATAGATTTGATTACTGACATTCAATTCGAAGTATTACCGATAGGCCCGGCGGCCAATATAGCCCCGACTTTAAGCTTCTTGGTATCCATCATTGAAACAAGTCGTTGCAGTGAACTCAGTATCATGTTTTGTTCCCAATCGAGCAGAGTGCTGAACTGTTGAATAAACGTTTCCTGAATGGGAGGTGGCGCGGACTGCAATAGACGCTTACAGAGCTTCGTGGTCTTAACAAGCACCCGCCGCTTATCTTGCTTGCATCGTCTCCGTGTTATCAGCTTCTGTTTTTCAAGACGCGTTAAAATGCCCGTAACCGTTGCTTGACCAAGGCAGATCGCTTTTGCCAATTCGCCGATGGACATTTCTCCCTGATTTGTAAGCTCCTGAAGAATATACAGCTGTGGTCCCGTTAGGCCATAATTTCGAAGAAGATACCGTGAATGGAGATCAACTGCTTGCATGATCCGCCGAATAGATACCAGTATGTCATGACAGATGATATCTGTGTCATTGTTCTTTTTTTCAGTGACTTTTTCCATTTCCACCTTTTAGCACTCATCCGAAGTTACAAATATTCGATTAATAATCCTTTTTCCATCAACGATTTTTCTTTGAAAAGAGAGTTAGATCGTTCGTAACCAACGATAAAAATTCAATTCAATTCAAAGTAATTTCCATGGACTATAAAGCGATTTATCGATTAAATTATATAACATTATCAGTTAATTTCGAAGGTTGTTATATTTTGAGTTCCATTATTTTAAATTGTATACAAAAGAATGTCAATGAATTTAATATGATTCATGCGGATTCTGCTCATTTTTTCAAATTTTGAGCAGCGGTTTTCAGAGGTGAAATGATTGGATCCGGTAACCGGATCCTCATCAATACCTACCCATAGGGGCAAAGAATCGGGATACGACGTCATCCTTTGATGAACAGGCCGCGCTAGTAACCACAACGCCCCGCTTTAAGAGGCCAAGGCCTGTAAAAGAGGGTTCGGCAACGGTTTTTTCAGCCAGATCCTTTCAGCCGGAGATTTATTTCAAGCCTTTCAAGAGACATTCGGATCGTGTCTTTCAGATTATGGTGTGTTTTAATGTAATCATTGAAAAACGCCTTTGCCGAATCCGGCGCTTTAAGTGCACATACGGGTATGATGGCTGCAAGTACCCGTTCGTACAAAAGTGGGTGAAAGGATTCAAGCTCCTTTAAATGAGATAAATACCATTCCCACAAGAAGGAGATGGCGTGTGGGTTGTCCGTCGCCGATACGATGGGGATAAATTTGTTTCGAGCCGGCACCTCATTTAGGGCAAACATCAATGCACTTTCAATCAGATCTTTGTCCTTGAAACATCCCATGGCCAGTAAAAGGTTCAAACGTTCATGCTCGCTTTTTGAAGTTTGAAACCGCTGCTTTAACCAGCCATATGCCCTTTCGCCCGCCAGCAGAGCAGTTGCCTGCATGATGCTTTTTTGGATATCGGGATGGATGGTTTGATCTTTGAGAAGACGGTTTACCTGCCTTTGGGCAAAAGCTTCCATCGGCTTTGTGCCATAAACCAACGCATGCCAAATGATCCGATCTCTGAGAACCGAGCAGGCATGAGGTTCATCAGAGGTGGGTTCGTATCCAATTCGGTCCAGCACGTTTTCAAGCAAGGATTTTCCCACCGTTGCGATCCGCTGTCTTAAGCCCTCTTCTGCAACCAGGTAGGCTGAATACAGATTACCGGCTATACTGCTGATAGGTAAAAACGCGGTTTCCTGCTGGAAGTTTTCCGCTATGAAATTCAGGTACTGATCCATGGGAATATCGCCGCTTTTGACGAATGCAAACAGATCGTTTTCAATACCCCAGCGATTGATTGCAGGAAGTCGTTGCTGCAGCACAAAGCTGCCCAGGGCCTTTAAGTTTGAAGAATCCCTGTATCGAGTTCTATAGAAGCCCGTTTGGCCGTAATTTATTTTGTATGCAATGGTTTTTTCCCCGATGGGTATGGTTGCCATTTTATTTTCCATCAATATCGTTGTCGTTTCAGGGCGTAACGAGGCGTCAAACGTCTGAATGGTGATCGGAATGAGCCACGTATGGGTCGAGTCGTTTGGCAAGTAGCTTAATCGCCTCTGGGCAAGGGATATTGAATCACCATGGCGATGGACATCGATTACCGGAAACCCGGGCTGTTCGATCCACCCTTTCATCATCTTTGAAACCGGTCCATCGGAGACCCTCTGAAAGGCTTCCCACAAATGATGGCTGGCAGCACAGCCGTACTGATAGGATTTTAAATACTCTTGCAACCCTTGCCGGAAACGCTTTTCGCCGATATACTCTTTAAGCTGCCTTAAAATATTTGCGCCTTTGTTGTAGATGATCGGTGCGGTGGCTGCATTGATGACCACATGGTCATCGCCGGGAATTTCGATGGAAAAGGTTTCGCTCAAAGAATCTCGTTCCAGCGCTGCTTCGGTCATGGAACTGATGAATTGGTCCCAAATGTTCCATTGCGGGTTGTAATGGTCTACAACACCGTATCCGAAAAAGGTAGCGAAACTTGCGTTCAGCCAGAGGTACTTCCAATCCAATGGTGTTACAAGGTTGCCAAACCATTGATGGACAATTTCATGGGCAATCACTTCACAGATTCTTTCTTCTCCAACCTTGGAAGTGATATTCGGATAGTACAACAATAAATTTTCACGGAAGGTGATGGCGCCCCAATTCTCCATGGCCCCGAAAGCAAAATCCGGTATGGCGATCATGTCCATTTTTTCAAGCGGATAGGAGATGTCAAAATAGTCTTCACAAAATCGAAGCGCCTTTGAGCCAAAGCTGAGCACATAGTTCGTGTCGGCTTCGCGACCGGGTAGCGTTACGATGCGCACCCGGCTGTCAAGGGGACTGCTTTGTATCTTGAAATCTCCAACAGCGAAAAATACGAGATAAGTACTCATCTTGGAGCTGGATTGAAAACAGACTCGCACCTTTCCGGATCGCTCCGGTTTTACCTTTTTAACCGGCGTGTTGGATATGGCGGTAAGGAATTCATCAATGATGATTTCAACATCAAAAGTCGCCTTGTACCTCGGATGATCCAGGCAGGGAAATGCCCGGCGCGCATCCCTTTCTTCAAACTGGGTCGTGGCGATGTACTTTCGATTTGTCTCCGGACCATAAGCGCTTCGATAAAATCCGGCCATCTTGTCATTGATCTGCCCCGTATAGCCGATGTTCACTTTAACCGTTCCTGTCATTTCCCCTGGAAGGAGGATAAGAAGCTGCTCATTTTCCCCATCCACTTGAAATGCGCATGGAAGATGTGTATTGTCCTTTTGGATACTGCAGTCTTGAATCGACAGCTCAAGTGCATTCAACCGTATGGTGGAAGCAGGAGTCGGTAATTCCAGCAGAATTTCGACGTTCCCGTAAAAGGTGAAATCCTCCAAGTTCGGTTCGAGATGAAGTCTGTAGTTGATCGGATTCGGATTCATGGTGTTGTTTCCAGGGGTTTTTACGGTAATTCGAATTAAAATAAAAAACAAACTGCCATATTCTTCTGTGACCCAAAAAGTATCTGAACTCGATTGGGGGTAACGATTTGGTGAATATAAAGAAGTGGGATATAATTGTCAATTAAGCTTTCTGGCTGCCGGATCGGCCACTCGCTTAGAATTGAGGGGGTGGCAACCGTTGCTTACGGCCATTTGCAAGGCCGCAGCATGCACTGTTAATAATAATCGAGTATTTGAGATGTTTGGGCCAAGAGTAAAGAAGAAAATCCTTGCCAGCGCCCTCAGGGGCGAGTTTTCACGCCATAAATAGCCATGGCGTCTTTCGTTCTGGGATGTACAGAGCCCTGAGCGAAAAACGCTTCCAGCGCAGGAACAAATCAAGGAGGCCTTTCTTATGACCCAATGGATTTCTGCCGGGCAGCTTGTTAAGATCATAAAAGATGAAAAGGAATTCGCCATCGTCGATGTGAGGGAACAGGGCGACTTTTCCAAGGCGCACATACTGCTTTCAAGCTGCATTCCATTGAGCCGAATGGAGCTTGAGGTAACAGAGCGAATACCACGGGTAACCACGAGAATCATCCTTGTGGATGATGGTCCATTGGATCCGCTTGGCCTGGCCGAGAGGGCTGTTGAACGGTTGAGGGCCCTTGGTTATGACAAAGTCTCAGTGCTGGAAGGCGGCATTGACGGCTGGCGGAACGAAGGCCTTGAGCTTTACTCGGGTGTCAACGTGCTCAGCAAGGCTTTCGGCGAGTTTGTCGAAACCACCTATCATACGACTCACATCACGGCGCCGGAACTCAAGGTAAAGCTGGAGCAAGGGGAGAATTTAATCGTATTCGATGCGCGGCCCAGGGAGGAGTACCATCGCATGAGCATTCCAGGTGCCATCAATGTACCAGGGGGCGAGCTGGTGTATCGGTTTTTTGAAACGGTTCAGGATTCCGAAACCCACGTGATCATAAATTGTGCGGGACGAACCCGCAGCATCATTGGGGCGCAGTCATTAATCAATGCGGGGGTTCCGAATCCGGTATTCGCCTTGAAAAATGGCACCATGGGATGGCATTTGGCTGGTTTCCATCTTGAGCATCATCAAGATCGAACTGCTCCCATACCGTCAGCAAATAATTTGGAAAAGGCCCGGGCACATGTGACTGGAATCGTTGAGCGATTTGGTGTCAAGCGAATCGATTATCGGACATTGGAATCCTGGATGAAAAACGCAGATGAACGAACGGTATACGTGCTTGACGTGCGGTTACCCGAAGAATACGAATCGGCTCGTCTTGAAGGTTCTCGAAACGCGCCAGGAGGGCAGTTGATCCAGGCAACCGATGAATATATGGCGGTACGAAATGCACGGGTTGTGCTTGTTGACGATAACGAAATCCGTGCGGTCATGGCCGCTTCATGGCTCATCCAGATGGGCTGGCCCCATGTATTTGTGCTTTCCGGGGGCATCACCACCGGAGAATTGATCCAGGGATCGCAGACACCTAAACCACCCGAACAGAGGAATGCACCGGGCATTTCTGTTGCTGAGCTGAGACATGTTCTTGATTCCCATAACAACAGTGTATTGATAGATTTTGCCACCAGCCGCCAATACCAGGACTGTCACATTCCGTCGGCCGTATGGATTATCCGCAGTCGGCTGCAGTTGGATATCAAGAAAATCTCGGACGCCGACATGTTGATTTTGACTTCACCGGATGGAGTTTTGGCCGATTTGGCGGCAGCAGATATGAACGAGATGTTTCCGGATATACCGGTACGCATTCTGGAAGGTGGAACCCGTGCATGGATTAAGGCCGGGCTTCCCACAGAAAGCGGCATGATGCATGCCCTATCACCGGTATGCGATGTATGGTACAAGCCCTATGAAAGTAAAGATGCTGCTGAAAAGGCGATGAAAGCCTATCTTGACTGGGAGGTGGCGCTTATCGATCAGATCAGAAGGGATGACACCATACCCTTCCGTGCCTATCCTAGGCGCGGATTTTCCGGTGCTTGATACCATTTTCTCGACAATTTTTCGCCTGTTCGGTATAAACGGAGTACTCGGATGACACCATGACATGAAATGAAAACGCCTTGCAGCCCCGCTTTGCTCTGAAAGTGGGATCAAAGTGTCGCTCCGATGAACTGCAGGATATGAAGGCGGAATGCATCCCAGCCAACCCCCGCCTTTGTTCTAAGGAGATTCGGCGAATCGGCCGCCTAAAAGGATTTGTCATGCGTATTTTGATTGTTCGACACGGAGAAACGGAATGGAATCGAATCCGCCGGTTTCTGGGCAGATCCGACGTACCGCTGAATCAAACCGGCAAACAACAGGCGAAAGCCCTGGGTTTCGCCTTAAAACAAGAATCTCTCTCAGCCATATATACCAGCCCCTTGGCGCGGGCCAGGGAAACCGCTGAACTGATCAAGGCCTATCATCCTTCCGTGCAACTTTTTGAGGAGCAGGGTTTCATCGAGATGGACCTGGGAGATTTCGACGGAATGTTGGCCCTCCATTGGGCATCAGAATACCCGCAATTTCGCAAAGCCTGGATGGAGAAGCCCTCTGCTGTCAAAATGCCGGGCGGAGAAAGCCTTCAACAGGTACAAGAAAGGTCAGTTAAGTCGTTGCAGCGAATCGTCAGGAAGCATTCTGAAAGAACATCAATATTGATTTGCACCCACAATTTCGTCATCTGCAGTATTTTGTGCCATGCATTGGAGATGGCCCTGGATCGTTTCCGGGAGATAAAACAAGATACCGGCGCATTAAATATCCTACGAAAAGATGGTGAACGATATCAAGTCGAAGCCATAAATGATCTATCTCACCTTAAGAACCTGCGCCCTTGCCGATCGACGATAAACGAGACGAGTTTTGCAAACGTTTGACATATCTTCATTTTTTGCACCAAAAATTTTCGGGATTTTTGCTGATTCCCGCGAGTTCCACACGCCTCAAAATGCGATGATTCATGGAATTAAAATATTTTACGCTTTCACCGAGAATTGCTGAATCCCTTTGGTTCATGTTGATTTTCTTTTATTTTTATAAGAAAATACGTTATATGTTCAGCGGGCTTTTCAACGCAAAATCGACTTGAAAATTGCCTGTCTGTCATTTCATTTCAAATCGGCGGGAGAAATCGGATGCGCACTATCATTGAACCCTTTCGTATCAAAATGACCGAACCCATCAGGCAGCTATCACGCAGCGACAGGGAAAATGCCCTAAAAAAAGCGCATTATAATGTGTTTTTGCTCGATGCCGAAGACTGTTGCATTGATTTGTTGACCGACAGTGGTACCGGTGCCATGTCAACCGAGCAATGGGCTGCCATGATGGTTTCAGATGAGAGTTATGCTGGCAGCAAGTCATGGAAAAAATTTAAAGCCGCTGTTCAGGAAATAACAAACATGAGACATGTCTTTCCGACCCATCAGGGAAGGGCTGCTGAAAGCATTCTCGCAGAGACGCGCTTGAAGAAAGGTGATGTGGTTCCGAACAACAGCCATTTCGATACGACCCGTGCCAACGTCGAATACGTGGGCGCCAGGGCGGTTGACTTGTTGGGTGAAGATGGTTTTGATCTCGCCCGGGAAACGCCTTTTAAAGGAAACATGGATATCGAAAAACTGGAACGTTGCATTGCGGAGAATGGGGCAGAAAAAATTCCCTTTTGTATGATGACGGTCACAAACAACACGGGTGGCGGGCAGCCGGTTTCCATGGCAAACATCCGAGAAGTAAAAAACGTTTTGAGCAATCACGGCATCCCTCTGGTGATCGATGCGTGCCGCTATGCCGAAAATGCCTATTTCATTCACGAACGGGAAGCAGGGTACAAAGAAAAACCGCTCCTTGAAATCGCCCGGGAAATGTTTTCCAATGCCGATGCTGCTACCATGAGTTGCAAAAAGGACGGCCTTGCAAACATCGGCGGCTTTTTTGTATGTAACGACGATCAGTGGGCCAATGATTTTCAGAACCTGCTCATCCTGAGGGAAGGGTTCCCTACATACGGTGGATTGGCGGGCAGAGATTTAGAGGTTATCGCCATCGGTTTGTTCGAAGCGCTTGACTACGATTACCAGGTGTATCGTCATGCAACCGTAGAGTACCTGGGACGGAAATTACAGAGACTGGGAATCCCTTTCGTGCGACCTGTGGGGGGGCATGCCGTGTTTCTCGACTCGAAGGCCTTTTTGCCTCATGTTCCTCCGTTGCATTACCCTGGGATCGGTCTTGTAAACGCTCTGTATTTAGAGGGAGGGGTGCGGAGCGTGGAACTGGGAAGTGTGATGTTTGGCAGAAAGGATCAGGACGAAAAGGAAATACCGGCTCCCCTTGAGCTGGTCCGGTTGGCCTTTCCCAGGCGTGTCTACACCCAAAGCCATTTTGATTACTTGATTGAAGTCATTGAGGAAGTCTGGCGAAACCGAAAAGACATCCGCGGCTATCGCATCACCTATCAGCCTCAATTTCTTCGGCATTTTACTTGTCATTTCGAACCGGTTTAACCGAATACCCACAGATTTTCAGGAACAGCAGAACAAGACCGTAGCTCATGTTTTTTAAACTCTTTCTATCATTTACGTTGATTCCAGTGGCCGAGATCTACCTTTTCATCAAAATCGGAGACGCCATCGGTGCGTTCAATACCATTTTACTTGTCATTCTGACGGCCTTTTTCGGGGCCCATCTTGCCCGTATGCAGGGAATGGAAACCATGTTCAGAATTCGAACCAGTTTGCAGCAGGGGATCATGCCCGGGGAAGATTTGATCGATGCGGTGCTTATTTTCGTGGCCGGAATCGTTCTGCTGACCCCCGGCTTCCTGACGGATGCATTCGGTTTGTTTCTATTATACCCGCATACACGGGAAATGTTTAAGAAATGGTTGAAACAAAGATTGAATCGATGGATTCAAGATAGGAACATTCATATCACCCGGTTTCATTAGATTCACCGGTTCTCGGTGAATGTGGAACGTATTTCAGTTCGCCGAATCATGGCATTCTGAAACGAGTGCGGTGCCGGCGACCATCCGGCTCATCTGGCATGAATTCAATCGAGAATTGCTGCATTGGATCAGAATTGAATTGTAATAGAAGCTCAGGGGAAACTTATCGACGTGAACGGCAGAGTCCTGATGCCAGGCTTCATCGATGCCCACACCCACCTGGCCTGGTTGTGCACCCCTTGTGAGTTTCTGAAACACACAATCTTATGGACGAAAGGAAAGCATCATACAAGCCGTTTAAGATAACATTCGACAGATATCATCTGGCCGGGGATGTGCTTTCAAATGACGATAAAGGGGAGGTGTTGGTTTTGCACGGCGCCGGAGAGCAGGGTCGAATGCGCTTCAGATTTTTTCGAGAATACCTGTATGATAAAGGCATATCGTCGTGTGCCTTTGACTTTATGGGACATGGAGATTCGGAAGGAGAGTCAAGGAGAACCAGCCTTTTTGACAGAACCCGTCAAGCCCGAAAAGTCATCCAAACACAGCGGCTTATAGGGTTCCCTTGAAGATCGTTGCTGCCAGCATGGGGGCTTATACGGCCGTCAAACTAACGAAATTTTACGAGGTCGGTAAACTTGTTTTAATTGTGCCGGCTATCTATGATTCAACGGCCTACATGGTTCCATTCAAAGAGGGGTTTACCCAGATCATCAGATACCCAAGAAGCTGGGTGCGGTCGGACGCCTGGAGCCTGTTGGCCGGGTACAATGGGGATTTGATGATAGTGGGCGCTGAAAACGATGAGGTGATTCCGGCCGGTGTGATTGAAAAGCTTTATGCATCGGCCATCAATTGCCGTAGGAGAAAAATATATGTAGCGCACGGGGTTTCTCATCTCATATTTACGCAACTGAGAACAAGAAATGCCGAGGAATATGAGCGGATAATGGGAATGATAGTCGAGATTTTGAAGTAACAAAGAAAGGAGGTGCCGTTATGCACGGTCATCCGTTCAAACAGGTTGATGTGTTCACATCCAGGCCGTTTTTCGGAAATCCGGTTGCCGTGGTTTTTAACGCCGATGACATCCCGGAAAATGACATGCAGCGCATCGCCAGATGGACCAATTTATCTGAAACCACATTTCTATGTTCCTCTAAGCAGGCCGATTATCGCTTGCGGATCTTTACACCGAGCAGAGAGCTTTCGTTTGCAGGCCACCCCACCATCGGCTCCGCCCATGCTGCACGTGAAGCGGGACTGATTCCCTCTGACCGGGTTGCTTTCACCCAGGAATGCCTTGCGGGGTTGATTCCGCTGCACGTCGACAGTAGCGAAGCGATCCTGGCAAAGGTGCCGCGACCCAAAATTTTGCCGGACGCGATTGATGTCACCCAACTGACCAGTGTGTTGGGAGCCCCATCATTATCAGAACCGTATCTTATAGATGTGGGACCTGTTTGGCTTGTAACGCGTGTTGAGCGTTTCGATATGTTGTATTCGATGATGATTGACTTGCAAAAATTAGCTGCTTTCAGTCGAGAGGTGGATGCGACAGGAGTAACGGTATATGCCATCGATGATAACTGCGAGGTTCATGTTCGATCGTTTGCTCCTCTTGAGGGAGTACCGGAGGACCCTGTGTGTGGCAGCGGAAATGCAGCGGTGGCCGCACATATTAAACTGACAGGGCTGCACGAAATCACCGGCTTCAACTATACCGCCCGGCAGGGAGCGGCGATGAAAAGAGATGGTCACGTTCAAGTAGGGATGGAAGCCGATGATGTTTTTATCGGGGGATACTGCGTTACAACCGTTGATGGCACTATATACATATGATCGGTTATTGTCTAATTCGGGGAGTTTATTTTAGGCCAAAGCACGGCAAAACGGCTGTCTGCTACATATCTTAGATAAGAGAATGGATCATGGCGCAAAGTTGTCAGCGCGCATTGACACGCAAGGTTCTAAATAAGGCAAAGGAATACGGTGCTTCTTTGGCAGGTATCGCAACGGTATCCAGTGTTCGGAAAGTTTCTTCCTGCATGCAAAACACCCGTGTGAAATGGCCGGACTCCGGCGGCTCATTGCTGGTGATGGCGTTATACCATGATCCATGTCTGCCCTATCTTGACTGGTGGATTGGCAGATATGGCACCAGCGGAAACCAAAAGCTCATGGAGATCGGATATAATCTTGGACATTGGATTCGGACCACTCTTAATGGAACCGCCCGTGATTTGCCCTACCATGTTGAAAAAGGCGGAATATATCTTAAAGAAGCGGCGGTTGTTGCGGGTTTGGGTGTGATCGGGAAGAATAACCTGCTGATAACACCGGAGTTCGGCCCACGGGTGCGGCTTCGAGCGATGCATCTCGATATGGATCTTCAACCTTGCGGCGCCTTGGAATTCAAATGCTGCGATAATTGCAACATGCCATGCACACAGGCATGCCCACAGGGTGCCTTTCAAGAAGGCTCCTACAGCAGGTCCAGGTGCAACCTACAAATGAATATGGATGCAGCCGGCAAGTCTTTCGGTCAAACAAAAGACAGATCCTTTGTATGCATAAAATACTGCAGAGCCTGTGAGCTGGCGTGTCCGATAGGCAATGAGCCGTCTTTCGGTGCAGGACGCCCCGCTGGGGAAGTGCCCTTTTGAGCAAGAACGCAAAACGCATATCCCACCGAGGAAGGGTGGATACCGGGGGGGGGGTCCTAAAATCGTCGGAAAAGGAGAGGAGCGGTGAAGCACAACAGAAAGGTAGCTCTGGTCACCGGTGCCAATAAAGGAATCGGTTTTGAAATAAGCCGTCAACTTGCCCAAAGGGAAATCACCGTGGTACTCGGTGCCAGAAATGAAGACAAGGGAATGGCGGCCACCTTCAGGTTGAAGGAAGCGGGTTTCGATGTTTACTTTCAGTTGCTGGACGTAAACGATGCCAGTAGCATCTGGCAGGCCGTGGATGGTGTTTGGAAACAATTCGGCCGATTGGATATCTTGGTAAACAATGCCGGAATTCAGGTCGATCGCAACATATCCGTGCTGGACCTGAGTCCCGACATGCTAAACTTAACCTTGCAGACGAATGTACTAGGCCCGCTTAAGCCAAACAGGTATTAGATTTTTATCATTGCTCTGAATATATCCATGCCGCAGCAAACGTTCAATACGGCAAAGGCACAGTTAAGGCGCGGCAATGGGTTGAGGCAACCTTTACCCGATTATTTCATAACAATATCGAGGATGTTATACGCGGTTTAAAGGCCAT
>JAFDFZ010000071.1 GCA_019309565.1 Deltaproteobacteria bacterium | reverse complement strand
GGACATACGGGACGTATTTAACTTATAAACTTATTGATCACCTGAATCTTGCATGAAAATTAATGAGAACTTAGGATACCTCCCAAATTGAAAGAGTTTGCTTAAATTTGAGCTGTAATTCCAAGTATCTAAAAAGTAAACCCCGTTAGAGAACGATGTTCTCTAACGACTATAGATGGTGGCATTAAACCACCATCTATAAGGAATTATCTATACAACCGACAGGGGTCGGTGGCTTTCTCTAACGGGGTAAAAAGCAAGGTAGTCGATTTTATCTCATTAATTTTCACCTTTCAGGCGAGCCGGAGGCTTCCATCTGCTGTGTTATTAAGGGCTCGCTGTTTCGGTTCAACACTGCTTGTCTCTTTTTCATCAGAAATGACTAGGTGCAGGTCTTGTTCTTGATTTCGATGAGTACCTTAACGGTTCGCACGCCGCTTTGGCGAAAAGGTTTCCGGTCGCGGAAAGATCCTTGATCTTAGAGTAACTCCCACCTAATTTGCTTGACATTGCATGCATCTTGTTGATAAAAAATACAACTATAAGAAATCTGCATTCAACAAAGGGTAATTCCAATAGATCTTCTTCTATTATGCTTGGAGGATCAGATGGTTCCAACGATGAAGAAACCCAGCATACCTTTTAAGCGTGCAGATTTTTTCATCCAGTGGAGGCGAATTTTTATTGAGTGATGCGAAGCATGATTTACGCGATTACCAATACCAAAGGCGGTGTGGGCAAAACCACAACCGCAACCAACCTGGCTGTGGAGTTTGCAGACCGAAAAAAACACACCCTGCTGGTAGACTTAGATCCCCAGGCCCACGCCACCCGCTGCTTTCTAAAAAATAAGACCGAACGGGACGTGGGCGATCTTATCATGGACAAACCATCCCAGGCCATTCGTTCCGTAACTCAAACCGAAATCACCAACCTGGACATCGTACCCGCCAGCGCAAGGCTGACTGAAACCGCGGAGCTGCTTTCCGGCCGAATTCGGCGTGAAGAGCGCCTGGGCAGAGCCCTGGAGTCCTTGCGGGAAAATTATCAGGTGATCATAATCGATTGTCCGCCGGCTCTGGGGATTCTGACATACAATGCGGTCAACGCTGCGGATCTGCTTATCGTACCTGTTCAGCCCGGTGTAGGTGCGGTAACCGGGCTTAAAGCCATTCTTGAGACGGCCCAGGAACTCCGTGACCAAGATGATGTACCTTACCGCATTCTGATCACCATGTATGATATGCGCACAAGCCGCACCAACACGATCTTCGAAGAATTGCTGGAGGAGCACAAACGCAGGCTGCTTAAAACCATCATCTCTAAAAGCGAATCCCTGAACCAGGCCAACCTGGCCCGAAAACCCGTCTCGCGGTTTCAGCCCAGCTCCAGGGGAGCAAATGAATACAGCGCTCTGTGCAATGAGCTTCTCAGAATTCGGAAGTAGGAGGTGTCAAATCTTGATCAGTGATTAAGATTTAAATGCAAAACCGGCTCGCTTATGATAAACACTTTGGTGGCGGCAAAGCCACGGTTAGAGCAATGCTGTCAGCTTTTAAGAAAAACTACCTGATCGTTATTAAGACAAATTTTAACCTGTACCCCTTCCGACAATGTCACTTCGCCTCGCTGATAGGGAGCATCAACGAGGATGTAATGCCTGCCGACCGCTACCCTGTATCGAACCACACCGCCCAGGAACTCTTTGTGCTCGACGGTTCCGGCAAGCTGCGTCGTTCCCGGCAGCAGCTTGAAATCACGGGGGTGGATGGTCAGGTTTTGCGGCCTGAAAACGATGCTGCCGGAACCCTGGTAGCCTGAGGCCAGAGGGACGGTCATGAGGCCGTCTGATGAATGAAATACCGCCTTACCCTCCTCTCTTTTTACAGTTCCCTCAACCACGTTGGCAACACCCAGAAAATTGGCTACGAAAAGATTAGCCGGCCGGTCGTAAAGCTCCATAGGTGTACCGATTTGCTGTACGATACCATCATTGATCACGGCGATACGATCTGCGGTGGTGTTGGCTTCTTCCTGGTCGTGGGTTACGAAAATAGTGGTTACAGACAGTTTGCGCTGCAATTGTCGCAACTCGCGGCGCATCTGCACCCGCAGTTTGGCATCCAGATTGGAAAGGGGTTCATCCAGTAAAAGCACCTTGGGTTCTATTACGATGGTTCGGGCCAGAGCGACCCTTTGCTGCTGGCCGCCGGAGAGCTGAGATGGTCGCCGGTCGGCAAGATCCAGCAGGCCAACAAGTTCCAGTGCCTGATCGACACGTTTCTTGATCTCGCTACGGGGCACCCGTCTTTCTTCAAGGCCGAAGGCCACGTTTTTGCGAACCGTCATATGAGGCCACAGGGCATAATTCTGGAACACCATCCCCAGATTGCGCTTCCAGGGAGGCAGGCGGGATACCTCCTGGTTTCCTATAATCACATGGCCTTCCTGGGCTGATTCAAAGCCCGCAACCAATCGCAGCAGTGTTGTCTTACCACAGCCTGACGGACCTAGAAATGCAAAGAATTCACCGGGTTCGATTTGAAGATCAATACCTTTAAGAACTTGGGTTTTTCCGAATGAAAGATTAATTCCTTCCAAACTTACACCCACAGCTGAGGTGTCTCTTGTTTCAGGTAATGAGTTTTTCATTTTTATCTACTACCCGTTTTTCCTTATCAGTTTCTTTGCCCCATGCCGTATCTTCTTTGCCTTCGTTCGATAAAGACATGGGAAAACAGTGTGCAAAGTCCCACAACTACCACTGCAACGATTCCCAGAGCGGCTCCGGGCCCGCGTCCGGCTGCACTTTGCATGTAAATGTAGATACCATATGATAAAGGTCCGTCCGAATTCTTGGATACCAGCATCAAGGTCATGCCCAGTTCCACCGCAGCGGTGGCGAAGCTGGTCACGAAGCCTGCCAGAATACCCCCGGCCATAAGCGGCACCACGATTTTACGCACGGTTGTGAACTTGTCCGCTCCTAGGCTCTCAGCGGACTCCTCTAAAGATACACTCACTTGTTGTAAGGCCGCCGTACAGGCGCGCAGTGCATATGGCAGGCGGCGTACGGAAAGCGCCACCACAATTGCCACCCACCAGGTGGCAATCGACTGGTTTTCCATCCATGGCACCTTGAAGCCAAAGAAGGTACGCAGGTAACCGATGCCGATAACCAGACCGGGAATAGCCACGGCCGCCATGGCGATGTAGTCTAGCCACTGGCGCCCCTTAAGCTTGGTCCGCAGTACGATATAGGCAATGGCAGTTCCGAGTATCACATCGATAAGGCCGGCCAGGCTGGCATAAACCACGGTATTGGTCATATACTCCGGTGTTTCTGCAAAGATGGCGATGAAATGGTTAAAAGTGAATGCATCGGGCAATACGCTGAACGACCAGATGGTACCGAAAGACAGAAGCGTGAGTCCGAAATGCGGCGCCAATACCAGTCCCATGATTATTATGACGATGATCCACGCAAACACCTTCTCCCAGGGCCGCATCCGGCGCTTAGAAAGCCCACCGCCCCCTTTCTGGACGGTTGCATACTCTTTGCCTTTAAGTGCGAGCATGGCAAGCCACATGGAACCCAGGGCGATCACCACAAGGAAAACGGAAATCACATAACCCATGGGATCCTTTATACCGATGGAAGCGATTCGAAGGTAAGCCTGTGGTGCCAGCATGTTGTTCACATTCAGCAACAACGGAGTTCCCAGATCATCAAAAACCTTCAAGAACACCAGAGAGGCTCCTGCCACGTATCCCGGCATGGCCAGCGGCAATACGATGCGGCGAAACAGCCGCAAACCCGAACATCCCAGATTCTGAGCCGATTCTTCCATAGATCTGTCGATATTCTGCAAAGCCGCCGAAAGGTTAATCAGGATAAAGGGAAAGTAGTGGATGCTTTGAACAAAGATAACCCCGTTTAACCCTTCCATGAAGGGTATGGTAAATCCAAACCACTGGTCAAGCAATAGGTTTACGCTTCCGTTGCGACCGAAAAGCATCAACATGGCAACCGCACCGACAAAGGGCGGCATAATCAAAGGAATGACCCCGAGGCTCTGGATTACGACCGAGCCGCGGAACTGAAACCGCGAGGTAAAGTAGGCCAGGGGCATTGAAAAAAGCGATGCCACCACCACCGACATGACCCCAACGTATAGGGAGTTAAAGAAGGATTCGCGAAACAGAGCGGTGTTAAAAAAATCCTTGAAGTTAAGCAGCGTAAAACCGCCTGTGGTGGCATCCATAAACGCAACAAACACCACTTGGATTACGGGAATCACAAGGAAAGCAAACAGGAACAGAAATATCATCAGCATTACCGCCGTCTGTCCCGGATGTTTTCTAAATTCAGAAATCACCATTCAAAACTCTTCCCGAAAAGCCGTTCATCTCATAATCCAGAAGAAAATCGGATTGGTGGAAGAGCCTGTCGGCCGCCCCCGGTCCAATCCGATAAGCCCAAGTATTTACTTGATATTATTTAAGCACTGCAAGGGCCTTTTTGGCCTTTTTCGCTGCCTCGGCGTAGTTTTTCTTGGTAAAGGCATCCCATTTCTCTTCTACTTCTGCCTGCCGCGGGGGTACCTTTACGCCGGGTTTTTTACGTTTTTTGAAAACATCGGATGTAAAAACCCCGGGATACTTAGCATCAACCGCTTCTGCTTCAGAGATCGGAACCGCGGCAACCAGGGCGCGAGCCTCTTTTATCAGGGCCACGGCCTGCTGATTCGATTTGCCGGTAAGAGCCGCTTCAGCATCTTGAATGGCTTTCACCGCCTTTGCCAAATCCTGGCGCCGGTATGTGATCATAACATCGAAAAGAGAATTGACGATATTGTATCTTGATTTTGAAAGCTGTACATCGAACTTAACTGCCGCACCGATGGACTTGTCCTTGAAAGGGTTTGGAAAATCTTTGGGAGCTTTCGCATAGGTTGCCGGGTTAACCGGCAGGCGACGAATCGCAGGATCCAGCAACAGTTCCTGACCCTCGATGGATAAAAGAAACTCGATAAAGGCGGCTGCCGCTTGTGGATGAGGTGCATCTTTGACGATGGCAATATTCGCCGGTACCAGCGTTGTAACAGTCGGATAGACGAAATCAACGGGAAATCCTGTTGCCTTGGACGAGAACCCGAAAAAATCGATAACGATACCCACACCGAAATCACCGCTGTTGACCCCTTCGGGCACGCCGAAACTGCGTTCGGTGACCATTTTTAAATTGCCGCCGATTTCTTTCCATGTTGCCCAGCCTTTTTCCCAGCCCTCGCCTTGAAGAACGGTCTCCACCGTCAGGTGAGTGGTGCCCGAGCGAGACGGGGCGGACATGCCCACGTGGCCGTGATAGACAGGGTTTTTCAGATCCTCCCATTCTTTTGGAACCGGAATCTTTTTGGCTTTTAAATAGCGTTTGTTCCACATGATTCCATAGCCCGATGCGGCAAAACCGATGTAATACCCATCGGGATCGTTTATGGGATAAGAGCCGATGTATTTCGGAATTCCCTTGGCCTTAGGGGTGTAGCGGGCCAAAAGTCCGTCACCTTTTAAGACCTCGAATGCGTCTGGCGCCGATGCCCACATAAGATCCGATGTGTTGCCCTGGGCGGTTTCCTGAATGTACTTTACCGCAGCGGACGTCTTTTTCTGCAATACCTCTACCTTGACACCGGGGTGTCTGGCCTCAAAGGCTTTTTTGAAGGGACCGGTCAAATCCTTCGGGTAAGAGGTAACGATTACAAGCTTATCCTCCAGTGCATTGGCATGATATGGCATTGCCACAAAAATAGCTAATAACATTGCTCCGACAGTCCACAAACAGTAGTTAAATCGTTGTTTACGCATCGTTTGATACCTCCTTTAGAAATGGTTTGCGCTTTAAAAGGTTTGGTTTCATTTATAAATCAAAAAACCCTATTTTGGGGATCAGGTCAAGAAAAAACCGTTGCGGGATAGATAGGTTTTAGAGTTCAGCCCGATTAGATCGCTACCGCGTGTTGCGGTTACAGTGTTGTAAAATATTGAAATGTAAAAGTTAATGAATTCAGTAAGCAAGGGGGCATTTGCCCGCCACCAGAGGAAGAAACATCAGCTGCGAGAACAAAATGACCGAGAACCTTGGATTGTACTGAACACAAGAATAGCTGTTACAACAGACACGGACCGTATTTTTTCAGCCGGCTGTCCAGCAATTTCCAATCTCCGACAATCCGGTATAACTCCGCATAAAATTTTCTGCTGTGATTTTTAATCCTGGTATGTATCAATTCATGGATTAAGATATAATCTCTCAATGCCTCCGGCAGCCGGACAAGTTTGACATTAAGGCTGATGTTGTTTTTAGCGGAACAACTGCCCCAGCGGGTTTTCTGATTTCTAATAAAAATACGGTTGTATTTAAAGCCATATTTTCCGGCCAGCTCAGCCAGCCTTCTGACAAGAATCTTCCGGGCATCGCGCCGGTTGATGTTGTTGAATTCATCGAAAATAATCCGATGGTCCTGTTCCATTTGGCGTATTTTTGCCTGATGCTTTTTAATCCAATCTTTTTTAGAGGCAGCGAAATTTTCAGCCTCTTTAAAGGATACACCAAAGGGCACCGCAACGCGCACCCCGACAAAGGGTCTAACGGAAATATTGACGTGTCTGGCGCGGCTGCTTCTTTCAAACAGAACTGGTCCGATACCCTTTATTTTGATTGTTTCGGATTTCATGTTCAAAAATGTCTTGTAATGTTCCGAATCCGGTCTCACTTCACCTATTTGTTAACCCTTTATCTCTATGTTGTTTTCCCGGCACCATTCTTTAAGCGCAACCTCCAGTCTATGATTTTCAAATTTGTACCATTTTTCCAAGGCACCCTTCCTTTCTAAAAGTTCCTTATATCTTGAATATGCGCCCTTGCGGCGAAAGATTGAATAAACATTATTCAAATCTTCAGGTGGACTGACAGGTTGGTCTTTTATTTATTTGGAGGGGAAATATTTAACGCCCTCCATGTTCTTAAAATCTGAATCTTGAGTCCAAATGGTGGCCTCAAATCGTTTTGCTGTTGCGAGAATAATACTGCCAGCCATTGGAATCTTGTGCTCAAGACTTATTCTTGAAGCTTCAATCGCCAAAGAAGCTGTTAAATCCACGACCCTACCTCTTTGCATAGCAGCTACTGCTTGCAAGGCTTCATTCTCACTGGACTCTCGAAGAACTACCTTGAAGACCTCATATACTGTTACCGTTGGAACAACAAGCGAATCCGTGTCATTCAAAGGTGTCAGGAAATACTTGGCATTCGGTTCGTCCGCGAAGTATGCCAGCCAACCTGAAGAATCAACGATATTCATAATCTATCTTCCTCACGTTCGAATCCAGTATTTATTCCTTTGAGGAATCCGCGAAGCTCTTTAATATCTCGTTCTGGAATAAGTTCGATCCGTCCACCATATTTTATAATTTGCATCTTTTGACCGGGCTTAAGACGCAATGCCTCCCTGATTGCTTTTGGTATAACGACTTGATATTTTGGCGATACGGTTACAGTATGCATCCCCAAACCTCCATCGATAAACTTTTGTATTACGATAGAACAATCGATAAGATATGTCGAGTTTATTGATGGCCAACGGAATGTTGCTCTCCACTCCTTTTCCGATCTTGTTGAATGCCATCTTTTCATACTTTAAATGCCGAAAACCCAATTTGACCTGGTTGACGTAGGGGTTTACTAATCAACCCTGTGAATATTTACCAATATAAAACAATACATTGCATCTTAAAATAGATTGGAAAAAATGCTTGCTATCCACCTATAGCATGTTAAACTTTTAATTTAAAATTATATTATGTCGGAAATCTTGAAAATATGGATATAAAAAGGCATTAATATCAATATATTGGATGATAGCATGGAAAGCAAGAAACTAGAGAAACACAGAAGACATGGAAAAGAAAAAATCCTGCGGGGCAAGCGAGCGAATGTAGAAAAGGAGGCGTGAGATGTCAAACAAATGGTCATCACAGCGTGTTAACGGTATCAAACTTTCCGAGATAAGAGCAGTGTTTACGAAAGTCGAAGAAGCAAGAAGCAAGGGGATTCATGTGACCAATTTTTCCATAGGAAGACCTGATTTTGATACCCCAAAGCATATCAAGAAGGCGGCACAGGAAGCCCTGGAAAGCGGACTGGTGCATTATACCGCAAGCGCCGGCATTGCACCCCTTCGGGAGGCGATCTGCAGACGGCTTGAAGAAGATTTTGGCCTTCAGATCCAAGCAGATGAAGTGATAGTGTCAAGTGGCGCCACTGAGGCAATCTATATCGCCTTGCAGAGTGTTCTAAATCCCGGAGATGAAGTGATCGTTCCGGAGCCTATGTATGTTTATTATGCTGGCTGGTCGCATCTCGGAGAATCTAAGTGTGTATCCATCCCTTTGTGCGAAAAGGACGGGTTTCTTCTTAAAGCAGAGCGACTCAAAGATTATATTTCAGAGAAAACCAGGGTACTTATCTTAAATTCGCCGAACAATCCCACCGGCCAGGTTTACCGGAAGGAAGATTTGCTGGAAATCGCAAAACTTGCCGTTGAACACGACTTTCTTGTTATTTCGGACGATATTTACCATCACATGGTTTACGATGATCTGGAATATTTTCCCATCGCAAAGGCACCGGGAATGAAGGAACGCACCCTGATTATCGGCAGTTTTTCTAAAAGTTATGCCATGGACGGATGGCGCATTGGATACCTGGCAGCTCCGCGCGCCATCATCGCGGATGCCATTAAGATCCACCAACATATCGTCAGTTGTCCCAATACCTTTGTACAGCATGGTGCCAAAAGCGCTTTAACGGCATCCCAGGAGTGTGTGAAGCAGATGGTGGCCGAATTTGATCGCCGCCGCAAGCTGCTGATTTCGTGCATGAATGATATGGACATGCCATGTGTTCGGCCCCAGGGGGCATTCTATGCATTTCCTGCCATAAAGAAATATGGAATGACCTCCCAGGGGTTCGCTGATTTTTTGCTGACCGAGGCGCAAGTGGCGGTGGTACCCGGTGATGCATTCGGTGAATCGGGAGAAGGCCATGTACGGATCTCCTACTCGATCCCTTATGAAGAAATTGAGAAAGGAATGGAAAGAGTGGCAGAGGCTATAAAAAAACTTTAAATATCAACAAAGGCGCATTCTGTCTTTTTCTCTGCAGGCTAGTATCTTAGCGTTGTGCCCAAAGATTTATGCAAGAAAGGATAATAGATGCAACCCATTCAAATGCGAAGAATAAACCAGGTTTTTGAAGATAAAAAAATTGAGGATATTCCCGGCACCATCGTATTGGAGCTTCAATCGATCAATTTTGACAGCATGGTAAAACCTGGCATGCAAATTGGGATCACCGTTGGAAGCCGGGGGATTCGAAATATTCAGACAATTATCAGAACGATCATTGAGGAGGTTAAGAAAAGGGGGGCTAAGCCCTTCATTATCACCGCCATGGGATCTCATGGCGGGGCTACTGCAGAAGGCCAAAGAAAAGTGCTGGAAAAGTACGACTTCACGGAAGCCTCCATGGGAGTTCCCATCAAGGCAACCATGGACGTGGTGGAGTTGGGGACACTTGATAATGGTCTGACAGTTTATTTCGACAAAATCGCCTACGAATCCGACGGTATTATCGCTGTCAACCGGGTAAAGGTGCATACAGGGTTTAAATCAAACATTGAAAGCGGATTGCACAAAATCCTCGCCGTAGGGCTCGGCAACCACAAAGGGGCCAGTCTGGTTCATGCCCTTGGCGTAAAAGGGCTCAAAGACTACATGGTCGAATTTGCGGATGTTATTTTAAATAAGGCTCCTATTTTATGTGGAATAGGGATTCTTGAAAATGCCTACGACGAGACTTATCGGATTGTAGCAGCAGCCCCGGATGATTTTAAGAAAGTCGATACGGAGTTGCTCCGGGAATGCAAGGCGATATTACCGCATCTTCCGGTGCGTCATATCGATATTCTCATCGTTCAAGAGATGGGCAAGAACATCAGCGGTACCGGGATGGATACAAATATCGTAGGCGGCATACTGGAATACGACCCCGAGGAATACACACCGCCTCAAATCAAACGAATTATCGTGCTGGACTTAACCGACGAAACCGCTGGAAACGCGCTTGGGATAGGCAGGGCGGATCTTATCACAAGGCGGGTATATGACAGGCTGGATCTGAATGCCACGTATACGAATACCATCACAGCGACTTTTTTGGAACGAGCAAAGATCCCTATTGTTATGGATACGGAAAAAGAGGCCTTTGAAGTGGCCTTAAAGACCATCTGGAATCTGCCGGGTACAACGCCGCGGGTTATGATTATCAAAAACACCTTAAGACTAGACGAGTTGTATGTCTCTGAACCCATCTGGGAGGAAATCGATGATCGGCCAAATGTGAAGGCGACCGGCGATTGGATACCCTTAACTTTTGACAGCAATGAGCAGTTGCAACTGAAACTGTGAAACTTTCTGATTAATGCACAGGGCTGATTGTATCCTGCGAACAGGCTGTCAACAAGGAGTGTTGCAAAGTGAACGATACAGAAAGACGAAAGCACGCTCGATATCTGTATCAGATACCCATCATGTATTGCCATTACTTTGAAAATCCATACTGCTTCTACGGCGCGCATATGGAAAACTGCAGTCCGGACGGCATGTATTTCATTTCAAAATATGAGATTGAACCCGGAACAGTCATCTTTATAAAAAACGCTTATTCGGACACGGGGTCTTCTCTTCAAATTACTGAAGTCTTTCATTGGGCTCGGGTGGTATGGTGCAAAAAGATTCAAGACTCCGCTGAAGTAGACTATGGCGTTGGAATAACAAATATCGATTCGATATTCGACTCAACAGAGCAGAAGGAAAAACTCGTCTCAGATGTCCATGTTCAGAAGAAAACCGCATCAACCGGAGATGCCGTAGATCCGTTGAAAGTCCTATGCGAAAACCCGGCATGTCAAACCACTCAGTTGGAATTGCGGTATGCAAAAGAGATAGCTGAATCCAGAGCGCAGAAACTTGAGATTTTATATCACTTTGCACAGGCCATCGGTTCGACACTCGACCCTGAAAGGATTTTAAAAATTATCTGTAAAGAGATGGTTCGAATTTTCGGTGCTCGAAATACCGGAATTGGACTGTTGAAATGGACGCCCAAAACCGTAATGGGGACATCTTTGGGAACAAGAAGCTTTATGCGTTACTTGAAAAGCCGTTTAAGTCTGCAAGGCAGATGGTCAACCAGGTAGTAACAAGCGTAAATGACCATATTATGGACACCGAACCCTTCGATGATATCACAATCCTGGTTTTGCGCCGGCTAAAGGCCCTGTGAGGCGATGTGAGCGTCACATCAGCGCGAAGTAATCTTGAAGAGCTTTTCTTAAAAACGCATGTCCATTGGGGTTAAGCGCCTAAATTGAGCCCCACGTTTGAAAGTATTTTTTTGACGTTTTGGTAAACTTTCCGATATTCCGGCAGCGGCCTGTGATGGATCAAATCATAACACTCTGTTATGCTATATCCATCCGCAGGTGATTTATTCTCCAGTTGCTTTCCGATTTTTCCCAGAAGCTCATCCGCTCCCTGCCGGTCGAATTCCTGCGAGATCACAGCGTCGGACACCTCTATAATCCATTGTGCTTCAAGTGGTGTTTGCCCGCAGTTGGTTGAAGTTCGGCAATGCCGTGGCGCATAAAGATTCATGCCATTGATGGGGGCTTCTATGGATTGCATGGCACATTCAAGGAGATTCAACTCGGTACCTGGTCCCGATGTAGGTATTATCCACCTCATGCAGATGGTATGGGTAAAACGGTTTAGTGCCTGGTTTACAATGGATCGCGCCCAGTTCACCCAGGGCAGGAGGATTTTTTTCGCGTTTAGCATATGGATGTGCTCAACACCGGTGTAATTGATATAATCCCCGTAGACCATCATCGCAGCGATGGGCTTGGCAATAGCTTCTATTATGGCACCTTCCACACCCCCGCAAAATCCGCCTGCGATGGCAAAACTTCCGCTCAATTTGAACGAACCGTATTCTCCATAGACGATTGCTGCGCAGAGCAAATCTTCTTCCATTTTAAGATCCGGAAGCAGCGATAGAAGGATACCGTCTGTTCTTCGCAGGCCATGCTCCGGGTCCATAACACAGATGAGATCTTCCGCTCTGGTATTGATGGGATAGTAGACAACGGCAAGCCCTGGACGGCCGGCTTTTCTTATCCCTTCTCTCAACCATGCAACCTGTCTTCGGGAAGCGTATACTTCCATGGGAGGCCCCTTGATCTCCCGCCCATTGACCGTTGAGAAATTGAAGCCTTCAATAAAATCGGCTCTTGGGATCTGTGCGAAATTGCTGACCACAAGACCGGCAAGATCTTCCGAATAAGGAGCATGGTGCCCGGGGCAAACATTCAATTGCTCCTTTTCTTCAATGTTCCTTTGCTTCCAGATACGCCGATCTTTTCCTTCTCCTATTTGAATTTCACTGGGAGCTTGCCTGATGGCGGATCGGATTTCCTGTTTGCTGAATCGAATACGCCTGCGGGTGTTGATACAGTATAGACCCATTGTTTCCAGAAATTCGATGCCGGCTTCAAAGGCCCTTTCAACAATATCATCGTCTGTATTGATGAAACAGTGAGTCTCAGGGGTCAGGATATCATATTTTTTTACAAGCCCGCTGATGGTATTGAAAAATTCCATATCCCATTTTTTCTCTTCCATCTTTTCGCCGACCTGGATTCTTTCGGCAATTTCAAGCAACGAAATCATATTTACCCCGTAGTTGCATAATTCATATAGTAAAATGGCGTGGATGCATGATTTATCAGTACACGACTACTCCTGCTTCTAATTCGTGTTCAACAACGGGGCCTACAAAACATGTTTAAGAGAAAAGCTTTTTTGCAACCTCCAAAGCTTCAATGGCATCTTTGCCATACCCGTCTGCACCGATTTCCTTTGCAAATTTTTCAGTAACCGGCCCCCCGCCTACCATAACTTTATATTTGTTTCGGATTCCCATTGCTTTGAGATCTTCTATGATCTCTTTTTGATACGGCATGGTGGTTGTAAGAAGAGAGGAGAGGGCAATCATATCGGCATTGATTTCTTTTGCCTTATCGATAAAGGCCATGCTCGTGACATCGACCCCCATATCGTAAACCTCAAAGCCTCCGGAACGCAACATGGTGGCCACCAGATTTTTACCTACACTATGCATGTCACCCTGAACCGCACCGATAATTATAACCACTTTTTTTTGAATCCTGTCTTTGGGGAGGTTTTTTTCAAGCTTTCTGCCGATGGCGTCCATCAAATCTCCAGCCATGACAAGATGGGGCAGAAAATAGGTTCCATTATCAAATTTTTCACCGATCTCGGCGGCACCCTGCGCGATGGCGTATTTTATTGCCACATTCGGATCAATTTTCGCCTCGGCAATAGCAGCTGTGATCTGTTTTGCGGATTGTTCGTCAATTTCTATTATGGCCTTTTTAAGTGCCTCCAGAAGGTTCTGGTGTTCCTCGGGCAAATTCGAAATATCCATCAATACCTCCCCTTAGTGCTTGAAACTAAGCCCCTGCTGTGTGAGTTCTTTTTTTACTTCATCATATAGCCTTTGATAATGTGGCAATGGTTTTAATGCATCAGGGTCGTAAAGCTTTTCAAAGGTTTGGCCTTCCGGAGCATCTTCTAGGTTGTGTTCATACTTTTCAAGAAGGTATGCAACGATTCGACTGGCGGTTTTTCGGTCCATCCCGGCGGCAGCCTTGCAAACTTCCCCCATCCATCGCGATTCCAGTGGAGTTCCGTAGTTAGGGGTATTTCCGACAACGAATTTTCGGGTTCCTTCGGTTGAATGCCCTCCCATAACCGTTGAGACTATGTGGCCTGCAGCGGTTTCATAAAAATATTGCCGGGTTCCCGGTCCGGCAGCCGGATGGTCTCCAATGCTGCCATCGAGCACAAGTTTCGTGTTACGGCTCAATGCCTGAATTGCCGTGCCTGCAACCCACAGTTGATTGCGGCTCTGACGGCTTTTGATTCTGAAATCAACCGTGCCGCATCGAAGGCTCGACGCTTTGTGTATGGTAATCAGTTGCAAACTTCCCGCCACGGCAGTGATTGCCGCACCTTCTGGATTGCCGGAGAACCCCCCGATGGTGGAGCTGTGGGTTCCGTGAATCGTAACCCCGTGGGCAAGCGCAAATGCGCTTCGATTTAGATCGTCATAGGCGACCTTCAATTCGGACATGCCGGTTGATTCCATATAATCCGATCGGCGCAGGCCGGTTTCCTCGTCAAACATGGCAATGGTGGCAGCGCTGCTGGGGGCATTGTTTATGGTGATCATCCCGGGCCTGCCTGCTGCAGCAACGGCGCGTCGAAGGATCTCAATCGTTTTACGGTACTGGTAAATCTCGGACGGGGCTCCCGCCACGACTTCATATTTTCCATCCATGGTCAACAGAATACCGCCCCAGATCCCGTCAACACAGCGATCCATTGCACAGCCCTTATAAATGGTAAACATCATGTTTTCATCGCTGAAAGGAGCTGTCTGAATGCCGGCAACAACAATCGGCTCTGTGTCGCTTTCAACTTCCCGGTGCACCATTTTAACACGATCCTGCCCCTGGCCCAGTTCTATTTCTGACTGACAATCACAAATTTCAGCGAACAACTCTCTTTCGGTGATCTTGACTCTTCTTCGGGTGGTGGTGCAGTAAGTCCCGATATCAAGAAACAGTTCAACGCCTGCCTCATAAACCCTGTCTGCAATATCTCCTTGAGTATCAAGCGGTTTGTCGGGATCGTATTTTATGTGATATTTTTTCTGTAATTGCTGAGTTTTTTTGAAAATAGATAAATCAAACGATTTTTCTTCTATTATAGGGCCCTCTTTTGTTCTTAGCAGAATTTCCTGAAATGACGCTTTCATGAAATGATATCCTCGATCGGTTGTAGACTGCGAAAGGTTGTTTCAAAAAAATTTGCTCATCGAAGATTATATCCCAGCATTTGAATACAACTAAAATAGAACTTAAAGGTGTGTCAAATAAAAAAATGTCGGCTTGACAAAAATATTCTTTTACAGGTAAAAATAAACTTATATTTGTTCTTGTCATTCCGGCTTCTTTAACCACTTAAAAAATAAGGATGCACAATGGCTGAGAAGCTTATAAGGCCAGAAGGTTCGTGGGTGGCGCTTGTCACCCCTTTTGACGGCAATGGAAACGTGAACTTTGATTGCTTCCGACGACTGGTCGATTTCCAGGCGGCTAACGGAACGGACGGATTGCTTTTTATGGGCTCCACTGGCGAGGCGCCGTCGCTTACCATGGAGGAACGCCGGGATATCATCACTGAGATGACCGCTTACTGTCGGGGGAAAATTCCAGCTTTTCATGGCGTGACCTGCCCCACAACAGAGGCTACCGTTGAGCTTGCCCGGCATGCGGACAGTTTGGGTGCCGACGGCGTTATGATGGTGGTACCTCCCTATATCGCTCCGCCTCAGAGCGGTGTTTTCGAATATTTTAAAACTGTTTGCAAATCAATCGGTATTGCGGTTGCTCTTTACAATAATCCGGCTCGGGTGATAGTGAACATCAATCCTGAAACCGTTGTTCGGCTGTTTCAGGAATGCCCCAATCTTGTGGCCGATAAAGAAGCCGTGCCCAACGTCGCCCAATTATCCGCAGTGATGGACGGCACAGGGGGAAAGTTGAAACTTCTGTGCTGCGATGCCCCCGAGTATGCCATCACGTTGCCGACACTGGCAATGGGAGGTCACGGCACTGCCAACGTATCGGGCAATGTGATTCCAAAAGAAATGGCGCAGATGTCGAAGCCCTGGAACAGATGGGAAGATGTGCTGCGAAGCCGTAAACTTTACTTTGAAAACCTTCCGGTTATGGAGGCAGCCTATTCTGAAACCAATCCTGTGGCCATAAAAGCCATGGTTAAGCTGCTCGGATTTCCTGTGGGAGATCCCCGCCCACCCCTTCCCGGGCTGGGTGCAAAACAGATGCAGTCAATAGAGGAGCTTATAAACCGCCTTGAGCTTCGAGCACGCTACAGGCTTTAGCGAGGAAGATTCCCTTAAGCTTTTCGAAGCAATTGCGCTTCGTCATCGGCTACGACTCAACAAGGGCAAAGATCCCGCTTTCTGAGCGGGGCAGCATGGTCTTTAATGTCCGGTGAAAGGCATATGAACTCTATCTTTAAAAATATGCCATAACGGCAAAGTTCCCGGATGAAAAAGATACGGCCTTGCTTGGAGAAGAACCATTTAATAACATACTCCAACTACCTAATTTAACTTAAAAGACGAAAGGAGGCATCTTATGAAACGAAAACGAACATTATTGACAATAGTAACCGTTTGTATCCTTGCTCTGATGGTGATGCCAGCCTATGCTGCAAAGGTGCGTCTTACCTGGACAGCGGGTGGTACGGGCGGCGGATGGTTCGTGATGGCCGGGGGTGTTGCAAAAATCATCCAGGAAAAAGACCCAGACATTCAGATCAACGTCATCCCCGGAGGTGGGACCAAAAATCAACCGGTGGTCGGAACAAATAAAGCGGAGCTTGGCTGGGCATTACCGCCGTTTGTCATTGCAGCCCGCAAGGGGATGGATCCTTACAAACGAAAGTATGAAGATATACTGGCTATTGGTGCCAGCTTCAGCAATAACTACCTGCATGTGATGGCCGCCGAGGATACGGGTGTTAAGACCATGGATGAACTCAAAAACTACCCGAAACCCATAAGAGTATCTCCGGGCAAGGTCGGAGTAAGCGGTGAGTTTACCTTCAGAAAGATTCTGACCGATTATTTTAATACTTCATACGAGGAAATAAAAAAGAAAGGCGGTAAAGTCATATTCACCGGCTATACCGGTATCGCAACGAACCTGAAGGACCGGCATATCGATTTTGCCTGCATCAACATCGCACCGCCTGCTGCCATTATTCAGGAGGCGGCTATCGGTCGAAAGTTGCGCATTCTTTCCTGGCCCGAGGATATGTTGAAATTGTTCAAAGAACGATATGGCTTCGGTATCGGGGTCATAAAGAAAGAAATGTATCCCGGTATTCTAACCGAGGATATCCCCACGGCAACCATGGGTACCGCGATTATCGTCCACAGAAGCGTTGATGCAGATGTGGTCTACAGGATCACAAAGATCATCTGTGAAAACAAAGATCGCTTGCCGTCCATCCATAAGAGCATGGCGGTTTTCGATCCTGCCACTGCATGGAAAGACCTGCCGGCCCCCCTGCATCCGGGTGCAGAGCGCTACTACAAAGAGATGGGATACATGAAATAGAACTGTTAACGGCCGGGGCATAAAACCGCCCCGGCCTTTTCATTCCGTATCGAAGCGAGGGGATGATGCGAGAATTATCCGGGACTCAAAAACATATCGTTCTTATGCTTACTGTCGGTGTTTCTCTGTTTCACCTATATACCGGAGCTACCGGGGTTCTTGAACCTCGCCTGCAACGCGGATTTCACCTGCTGTTTTTGCTGCCGCTGGCATTTCTTCTGTTTCCTATGACAAAACGAGCACCTCGTGATAGAATCCCGTTGTATGACTGGATCTGGGCGCTTTTTGCTATACTGCCTTCTGTATATGTCATCCTGGACAAAGATCGACTGAACGAACGATGGGAAGGTGCCACTGAGGTGACGACCCTTCAGATCTGGGTCGGCATTATTGTTGTCATATGTTTATTGGAAGCGGTTCGAAGGTCAACAGCCCCTGCCTTAGCGGGGTTAATGGTGTTGGCACTGATTCATCTTATATTTGGGCATCACTTGCCGGGGTTTTTGTACCACAAAAAATTCAGTTTAGACTGGATTATAGAAACCTGCTACCTTCTTGATGACGAGGGAATCTACGGCATGATCACAGGGGTTTCCTCCATATTTGTAGCGTTGTTCGTGATTTTCGGGGCGTTTATCCACGGACTGGGGCTGGGCCAGTACTTTATCGATCTGGCCTGTAGGCTGGCGGGACGGACCGCCGGCGGGCCTGCCAAGGTGGCGGTGATTTCAAGCGCTTTTTTCGGTACCATCAGCGGAGCGGCTTCGGCAAACGTGTTCGCAACAGGCACCTTCAGCATACCGCTGATGAAGCGCATCGGATATCGAGCTCAGTTTGCCGGAGCGGTAGAAGCCGCAGCTTCAACCGGAGGGCAGCTCATGCCGCCGATCATGGGAGCTGCAGCCTTCCTTATGGCTCAGATTACGCAAATTCCTTATATTTCCATCTGCAAGGCGGCTCTTCCTGCTGCCGTGCTGTATTTTTTATGCGTGGGTGCCATGGTTCACTATGAGGCGTTGAAATATAATTTAAAGACCATGGGTGTTCTTGAGGCAGTAGCAGTAAGAAAGTTGCTTAAAGATGCCTATCTGTTTTTGCCGGTTGTTGCTCTTGTAGCATTGATGGTTATCGGATATTCACCGTTTAAGGGAGCTTTTATCGGCACCATGGTTGCCCTTGGCATAAGCTTTTTTGATCGAGAACGCTGGATGACACCTCGTAAAATACTCGAAGCCCTGGATCGCGGCGGGCGGAACCTGATCATGATAGGATGCGCCTGTGCCGGCGCCGGGCTAATCATCAGTGTGGTGGTAAATACAGGATTGGGATTGCAGTTTTCCAATCTGGTCATCTCCTCTTCAGGGGGAATATTTTTAATTGCCCTTTTTTTTATCATGGCATCGGCCATTGTTCTGGGAATGGGACTTCCCACAACTGCTGCATATGTACTTGCTGTATCCGTGGGCGGGCCTACCCTTATTGAAATGGGGGGAGATGTCCTCCAGGTGCACCTGTTTGTCTTCTATTTCTCCATTATGGCCTGTGTTACCCCACCGGTGGCCCTGGGTGCCTATGCAGGAGCTTCTCTGGCAGGAACCGATCCGTTGAAAACCGGATTTGAGGCATCGCGGATTGCGGTGGCCGGTTATATCATTCCTTACATGCTCATTTACAATGAAGGAATATTGTTAAAGGGATCTTTCCTAGATATTCTCTTGTCACTTGTTGCCGCTGGTATTGCCGTGTACTTGGTTGTCATCGGCTTTGAGGGCTGGATGCTGACGCATCTTAATATGATCGAACGAGCTGTGCTTACTGGTGCAGCCATTCTGATTCCATTTCCACTCGTATTATCTCGTTTTCAGGGAATCCTCTTCGGTATTGTGTTGATTGCCGTTATTTACATTCTGCAACGCAACAGGCAAAAAAAGCTTCTGGCCCCACAGCCAGTCTAACCCGTGGTTTACCGTCTTTGAATCGACGGAAGGATAGGTCTTTATTAGAATCGCTGAAACTTAAGATTCTAAGCCGCTGTGTCTTTATAAATCAAGAAAACCTTTCCCCTTTCTCAGGGTAACAGACAATGGTTCCGTTGGTTTATTTTGTTGTGGTTATAGATGGTGATCCGAGCCGATCATCGGTTGGCGCAAATGATCATTATATCATGGAAAGATATAACATCACCCTGGAACTGGTTAAAAAACATATCGATGGAAAAGGAGCCATGTGTGTTCACACAAGCCCTCGTTACCGGAACCGCTTTTTCCTCTCGCCGTTTATTGAGTTCTGGGAGAGCTGGGTGAAAAGCGGGGGAGAGTTGATTCTGCATCCTGAGGAAGATGTTTACTTCACCCCGAACTCAAGGCAAGACGACGATTCCTATTATAACGACTCGGAACACATGGAGCACATCATCAGGTTAAAAGTAGAGCAAATGAAAACAATCGGGTTGCCCTTTGCTGCTTTTCGTGGAGCACTTTTCGGCTTGACCAACCATATCACCGCGGTGTTAAGCAAAACAGGGCTACACCTGGACTTAAGCGGTGCTCCCGGGCTTGTGTTACCGGAACGTGCGGCGGATTGGTCTTCTGCACCGCCAAGCGGATACTATATGTCAAAGAACTCCTATCTTAAGTCATCCAGCAGACCTGCGAAGGACTCCGTATTCGAAATTCCTCTTGGTTGGGACGGCCAGGGGACGGATCTTTCGCGAAACTACCTCTTTCATGAGCGATCCACTTACAGGAGACTGTGTAAGGTCTGGGATGCTGTCGTGGAGCGAAGCAAACGAAACAAAACTCCTCAATTTGTCAATTTCCTCTGCCATACCTACTCCATGCGAAATACCAAGTTAAGGACCCAATTGGAGGATATCCTGGATTATATGAAGCAGAAAAACGGTAAGCCGGTGACAGCCGTGGAAGCAAAGAAAATATATAATAACATAAAAAAAACGGCAGACGATGGCCTGTAGTTCAATTTTGAACTAAAACTAACGTCTGGATTCTGCAATGGCCGTTTGCGCCAGGATCATCAAGGGATCTTCTGCAATGGCCGTTTGCGCCAGGATCATCAAGGGATCAAACAGCGGTACCGTTATATCCTGCTGGGTAAGCTCCAGAGGGATTTCAGTACATCCCGCGATGATTCCCTGGGCACCTTTTTCAATCAATCCATTGGCCACACGCAGAAGTTTTTCTCTACATTCATTCCGGTGTTTGCCAACAGAGCTTTTGATTTGATAAATGGCAGACATCACCTGCTGCTGATCGTGCTGTCCCGGCACAAGGGTTCGGATATCCTCTTTTTCCAACCGCTTTTGAAAAAGTCCTCCCTGGATTGTTCCAGAGGTGGCCATCAGACCTAGTGTTTTAATCTCAGGGTGCTCATTTTTGACCCTCCCCGCCACCTCGTCAAAAACCGACAGAATCGGTATTTTAAGTTCCCTGCGCAAAGCTTCAAGGAAATAGTGAGCCGAGATACACGGAATAACGATGAAATCCGCACCGGCATTTTCCAGCGTACATGCGCTTTGAGTCAGCATTGGGACGGGGTCTTCTCCATCTCCGATGATCGCCGCTGTGCGGTCGGGTATTTTAGGGTTGTTGTCGATGATAATGCGGATATGTTCCTGGTCGGTTGAAGCAGGTGTATTTCGGATAATATTCTTAAACAGGGTAAGGGTGGCCTCCGGCCCCATACCGCCTAAAACACCGATTACTTTTTCTTTGCGCATATATTCTCCCCGGGATTAGTATTAATCGTCACTGAAGTGGGTTCCAAATCTTTTTAATATTTTAACATATAATTTTTTCTTTCCAAACTTTATTGCTTTCTGGCGTTCATTCGGTTTCATGGCGATATCAACCCTGTTTCGATAGCGGCTGTTTGTTCTGTCCGTAACGACACAGATACCGTATGCCTGTATGAACAGTTCGGTTCCAAAAGGAACAAAATTGGCAGCACATCTGCTTGCCCCGAGCTCAAGGGCGGAACAGATATCTTCACCATTGGCGGAAATACAGGGATCTCCAGAGTTCTGCCCGGGATCCCCGACGTTATAAGCGGTAACAAATCGAACCGTCTCACTTAAAACCCGGTAGCTCTGCTTAAGGTGAGTGCCGGAGAGCGTAGATATTCCTGCTGCATCAAAAAACCCCTCATCGCCGAAAGCAGCAGTTGCAAAGAATGCAGTGACGATCAAGATCGGCACAATCCTTCGGCTAAGCGTCACAGCCCTTCACCTCGCCTTTTGCAGCGTATTTGTGAGTTAATTTAGCTTTGACCCAATAGAGGTAAAACCTTATGCAGTGGACATTAGATGTCAGAAGACCGTCGAATCGACCCCTTCAGCACAACAATGGGTATGCTTTCTTGATTATTACTTACAGAAAAAACTCAAATTGTCAAAGGGCACATTAATAAAAAAGCTTTGAACGGCATGAAATCATACTATTTTTCTTGACGCCACAAGCCGATTCATAAGAAAATAAAAAATATTCTGTTTCATTGCCGGCCAGCGGAGAAGATGCATGGGAATCATTACCATATCGCGTGGTTCTTACAGCTATGGCAAGGAGATTGCCGAGAAAGTTGCGACCAGGCTTGGCTACGGGTGCATCTCCAGGGAGGTTCTATTAGAGGCGTCAAAAGATTTTAATATTCCAGAATTTAAGCTTTTTCATGCAGTTGCCGACGCCCCTTCGGTTCTGGAGCGCATTCTCTATACCAAGGATAAATACATTGCCTATATTCAAGCCGGGGTGTTGAAGTGTTTGAAAAAAGATAATGTGGTTTACCACGGGTTTGCCGGACATTTCTTCGTCAAAGACGTATCCCATGTACTCAAGGTTCGGATCATAGCCAATCTGGATACCCGTATAAGCCTGGTTATGGAAAGAGACGGGGTTTCGCGGGAAGAAGCGATAGATGCCATCCACAAGGTGGATGAGGATCGAAAGAAATGGAGTGAACAGCTGTATGGAATCGACGCGCGCGATCCCGTGCTTTACGACCTGGTGATTCATATCGACAAACTCACGGTGGGCAATGCAGTGGATATCATATGCCAAAACGCCGGGCTGGAACAGTTTCAAACAACCCCCGAAAGCCAACAGCAAATGGAAGATCTTTTTCTTGCCGCCGAAGTCAAGGCTGCATTAATAAAACTAAAACCCGATATCGAGGTGACCGCACACCAAGGTTCGGTATTGGTATGGACCAAAGCCCCTGTGTACAAGGAATCGAAATTAATCCAGGATATGAAACGGATCGGACAGAATGTTCCCGGTGTCAAAGAGGTTCATATCGACATGCTGCCCATTTCCCCCTATGCAATCGATTAAGCAGACCTTTCAGTAATCTGGTTATCCAGGAAACTCAACTCAACAGCCTTCAGCTAAAGCCGATGGCTTGGGTTTTCTCTCATTCCCCGAATTGGGCAATAATAGCTGTTGGGCGCATCAATGCTAAAGAGGAGAATCAAAGGCTCTGGCATATCCGGTCAGTTCTATGTAGCCATGGCCGGAAATCGACCGGTCGTTTTTCTTACCATTGACCGATACGCTTCCTTCCCAGTAAATCACGTTTGTTGTGTTGGGGCTCAGCATCTCTTGGTCATCGAGGTTGGGTCGAATGTCTAAGTCCAGCGATAGAGATGGGATTTTCATGTGCCAACCTGTCGGGTAAAGGGCGGATGTTTCCGGACTTTTCCAGGTCTTGCGAACCTCAATATGGAATTTGTCTTTTGTTAGATGATGTGCAACGCCATCGGTATCTATAAAGGTTCCGCTTGAGGCCTCGATCAGACTCCCATCTGTTTTCCTCAGCAGGTAGATCATGAGTTCGGTATGATCGGAAAGCTGAAGCCCAAACCAGTCCCAGCCCGAAAGGCCAGGCTCAAGCGGATCGGTGCTGAACTCGTGATCCATCCAGCCAAGCCCTCTTACCTTTAGGGTTTTCCCCTGGATGGTCATTGTACCTGTTGTTTTAAGCCGGCTAAGCGAGTAATAGCAGCTTGCTCGATGCGGCGCTGAGCCCTTGTGGCTGTAGCCGGCATCGCCATGCAAAACCGGCGGTTTTTCAGATGTCATGCTAAGTTTAAAGGAAAAATGGCCGGCATGTGCGGACAGGTGATGGCTTCCGGCTGCGATGTCGGCAGACCAATTTTTGACAAAGACATGAATGCGTTTATTTTGCCAGGAAACACCGGCCATCCCAAGGGCCTGCCGTGACATTGTTTCTGCTTGAAGATGTCGCCCCCCCACAATATCAGAGATGGCTGCATGGGCGAAATAAACATGCTTTGTTCTCCAGGCGGAGACCGGTCTTGGCCAGACCTTCTCGTTACCAGGGGGAGATAGCTGACTGCGGAAAAATGTTAGTTGAAATCCATATGGATTTCCTGCTTGATCTTTAAGATTTCCCGAATAATACCACCACTCGGTGCGATATCCGGGATGATCTCCGTGGTCTTCAGGGAATTTTAGATGACAGGGGCCCGTGATTTTAAGGAAACCAACTGCTTTGCCTGCAGCGGCTTTAAAATCCCCGGTGCTGTAAAACATGATGCACCAGACAGCGAAGATCGTGAAAGCACGCGCGTATTTCCTTGATACCTTCATGACTGCAAATCTACACTTTTTATTTTTCTACCCTTCTCTTAAAAGTATGGCCGGTGGTTGTCGAAAAATAAGTTTGATAGCCGGAAGGGCAGCTGCCAGTGCAGTTAGAACAATTAAAGGCACAGACATACCCAGTGTACTCCAGTCTACCCTGTAAAGAAACGTCCAGCCGAAGGACTGCTTGTTGATCACATAAACCAGTATGTAGGACAGCACGAACCCACAGGCTGTTCCGGAAAGCTCTCCAACTACCACCAGAAATGCGGCCTCCCAGAATATCATGGAACGAATCTGCCCGTATCCCGCCCCAACGGCCAGAAGTGTATTCAATTGATGGGAACGATCCATCACAAGAACCGTTAAAGTGGTGGCGATACCAAGTGCGGCTATGATCAATGCAATCAATAGCAGTACTGAGGTTATGGCGAATGTTTCATCAAATACTCGAAGAATAGACTGACGCAATCGACTGCCGCTTATCATATCAAACCTGTCGCCAAAGAGGGTAATGATCTCCTTTTGCAATCGTCTTACGGCATCGTGAAGGTCTTGATTCCTTTGTTTGAAATAAACCCTAACCCCGCTGCTGCCCGGGTGGTGATAGCGATTTTTAAAATGAGGCTTGGAATAAAATACAACTCCCCCCTGGGTTCGATAATCTCGTACGATACCAAGAATCGGAAGCTTAACGAAAGAATCTTCAATTTGTTCCTGGAAAAAATCACCGATAGTAAGCCCCGTTCGGTTCGAAAACACCTCCGATACGAGTACACCCTCTCCCTGTTCTACCATCGGGCGGACCCGATCCGGATCGCCTTTCATCCAGAAGTAATCTCCATGACGAAAAAACACCTCCATATCCAGCACTTCAAACTCGTAGGGTATGCCTTCCCGGATGAGAAAAAACCTTCGGTTGGTCACAACATCAAGATGTTTATCTAAATTTTGAAGTCCATCGACGATTCTTTGGTCAATGAGTAGTCGAAACTGGTTGGCCTCATTGAGTTTGGGCGTAAGAAACAAATCGCCGTTTATCGTTTGATGAACCCAAAGCTCAACTGTTTTTCGAAAACTGTTGATCATGATCACAAGAGATCCGAACAATGCAATGGCGGTCATCAGTGCGCCTACGGAAACAGCGGTGCGGGTTCCGCTATCCCGCACATAACAGCCTGCCATGTATGCGGAAACTCCAAACATCCGTCGAAGCAACGGCGATACCGCATTGCCCAGTCGCTCGATCAGCCAGGGAATCATTAAGGAAAACCCCAGGAAAAGCAGGAACATTGCGATATATCCGGCAAGCGGCATGCCCATGATATCAGGCAGTGTCGATATGGGCGGAACCAGAAGCGTAAATAGAAGTCCGGTAAGGGCTAACCGATTGATCGATTCCTGCTTTTTCATGCCTTGTTGTATGATCCCAAGGGCTTCTTTCGGAGCCACCTGCGTTGCTTCTCTTGCCGGTTGAAGGGCGGCAACAACGGCTGTAATGAACGTTACCCCGAAGCTTAAGATGACTTCCCATCCAGCCAGATAGATCCTGTCCACCGAAACGCGAACAAACAGGGTTGAAATGGTTTCACTGATACCACCAAGCATAAATTTGATAAGAATAGCGCTGATGGGAAGGGCTACAACCCATCCGACAATTCCGAACAACGCTCCTTCCGAAAGAAAGAGAACGAAAATGAGATTGCCGGACGTACCGATGGACCGCAAGATGGCAATTTCCTTCCGGCGTGAAGTCGCGTTTATGGCCACAAGACTGTATACTAAAAACATGCCCACAAAGAGGGAGGCGAAGCTTAAGATGGAAAGGTTGAGCTGGTAGGAGCCGATCATCTTCTGCCCGCTGTCTCGGGTTGTAGATGGAGAGGCCAGCAGGATCCCATCGGGTAATGTTTTCTTAAAAGCTTCCATATCTTTTTGCGTAATGGGGGAATTGAATCGAAGATCGATACGATCCACCAGTCCGTAAAGCCCGGTAAATTCCTGAAACGTGGCGATATCTGTAAGGGCCACGTACCCTCCCTCAACCAGTGAGAGTCCATCGGGGGTGAGGATTTCCAATACTCTGAAATCTGTTTTTTGATACGTATGCTCCAACGTAAGCATATCGTTTTTTTTGCATCCAAGTCTGCGGGCCAGGGGCTCTCCGATAATGATCGTATAGGGCTCTTTCATCAGGTCCAGCCACACGACTCCTTGTAAGCCGTGGGAGCCGCCGGTATTCCAGTTGCGAAATGCGCGGTCAAGAACGGGATCGATTCCGATGAGAAGAAACAGGTTATCGGTGTCTGTTGAAGCTTTAATATAGGTGGTCAGAAACGGGGAAGCGCTTTCTATCGCCGGGTGATTTAGAACTTTTGTGATTAGACTTTCAGGAACATAGCCGCCGGGACGAACCAACACCCGTTGTGCGCTGCCGGTTATGTGGTTCATGCTTTTGATAAAGGAATTCAAGGACGCATGAATCGACAGCCGCACACTGGTAAATACCGCAGCTCCCAGAGCGATTCCAAAAAGCACGGCAACTGTGCGGCCCGGGTGGTTTCGTAAGTTTCTAAGACAAAACCAGACAAACAACCGAAAGGAAAATGTCAGGTATCGCATGTATGATCCGTAATCATTCCGTCTTTGAGGCAAATGGTTGAGCTTGCAATCCTGTCGGCAAGATTGCTGTGGGTTGCGATGATGACGGTACGCTTCCAGTTACGGTTAAGTTCCGCCAGCAACGTCATTACACTCTGGCCGTTTCGACTGTCAAGGTTTCCGGTGGGTTCATCGGCCAATATGATGGCCGGATCATTTATCAATGCTCTTGCAATCGCGCATCGCTGCATTTCCCCTCCAGACAGCTGGGCGGGGAGGTGATTAAGCCGATCCTTGAGCCCCAGCCAACCTAAAAGTTCCATCGCTCTTTCGCGCGTGTCCAAAAGGGGCTTTCCTGCAAGCAATGCCGGCATACATGTGTTTTCAAGCACGCTTAAAGTTGGCAGCAGATTGAAGGACTGAAACACCATTCCGATCACCTCGCGCCTGAAACACGTAAGTTCCGCATCCGATACGTTGTTCAAATCGTAACCAGCGACGATGAGCTGACCGCCCGATGGTCGGTCAAGACCGGCCAGCAAAGACAACAACGTGCTTTTGCCCGATCCGCTGTTGCCCTTAAGCACCACCAGCTCTCCAGCCGGTATCTCCAGGCAGATCCGGTTAATACCAATGACCTCCCCTTCACCGAGGGCATAGACCCGAGTCAATTCTCTTGCGAAAATAAGTGGCTGCAAATTCCTGGTTTCCATATTCGTTCTCTGGTTGCAGATAAAGCCTCCCTGGGTTCAGCAGCGTAAGTATTTTCATATAAGGTAATTATAATGAATCGTAAAACAATAATGCAACACAGTCTGACCGGTCAACCGAAGCCTCGGTCTCTTTACTTACTCTTGCCTTCTGGAACACCACGAAGATCCAGTTTCTTTGGATCGGCGGCCTGGCAGTGGTACCCGACATTACTCGGGGAAGTTATCTGTTTTTCTTAAAACCCAGAGTTCATAACAAAGGGCCTAATTTTTTCAAAATAAATTGTGCGTGCATTACCTATCATTTTCCACCGTGTGGAAGCGTTGAAATTCGGAAAAAAAGATCAAATTCCATGCGACCTTTAAGCTTTGGGGACATTGAATTTACTAAGTGGCAAAAGTTCACAGCAGCTTCACGATGCTTTTTGTCCTCTATACTATCTAATAGTACAACTAGTGTCTTTCCTGC
>JAFDFZ010000219.1 GCA_019309565.1 Deltaproteobacteria bacterium | reverse complement strand
TTGTTGTCGTTATCGAATAACATGCTGTGTTCATAGAGAAAAATAGTGAACTAAAGTTTAAAGTGAGCTAAAGTGAACTAAAGTTAAGGAATTTGGTCTATTTTTAAAATGAAAAAGCGAAGCGATACCTTAACTTTAGGCACTTTAGGCACTTTAGATCACTTACAACTGGGTTCTTATTTCAACTGCCCCCAAAGGGGCCACTTTTTCCGAACAAACTCTCGGGAAAAGCATAGATCTTAAGTCGCCATCACTATAAGGCTTTACAACGCATTTAAGGGTGCGAAACTTGAGTTAAGTTGCAAGTGATCTAACGCGCCTAAAGGCTTGAGGTTTTCGACAATCGAAAAACCATGGGTGATGTATCTTTAACAGCCGAGAGGCGAAATCCATTCAACACGCTCCTGTATTCATCCATCATGGCATCTACAACATTTGACCAGCTGAATCTGGTCACAGTTTCCCTAAGGGTATCAACGGATGCAAATTTCCTTTGCGGATCCGTAAGAGCGGTTCCAATTTTCTCCGCAAGCACGTGGGGAGCCGGATCCGATACAACAAACCCTGTTTTACCCTCCTTAATGGTCACCTCAGCAACACCCACTTTCGTGGCGACAACCGGTGTCCCGCAGGCCAAAGATTCAAGCGCCACCAGACCGAAGCTTTCGTGATGAGATGGTACAACCAGCAGGTCCGCCGCACAGTAATACGGGGGCAGGCTTTCATGCTCGATACTTCCCATAAAAATTACCCTATTCTCCACACCCAGAGCCCTGGATAACCTCTTAAGCCTCACGGTTTCAGGGGAATCGAAACCCTCGCCCCCGATGATGATCAACCTCAACTTGTTATGATCTTTCAGAAAAGATATGGCCTGAAGCAGTCTATCAAGGCCTTTTAATGCAGCAAACCTGCCCACATACAACAGAATGGTATCCTGTTGATCGAGACCCAATTGACTACGAGCTTCGCTTTTGGGCATCGGCTGGAACAAATCCAGGTTGACACCGCAGGGAATAACACCGATCGCATCAGGTTTTGCGTTGTAGAAGTGAATGAGTTCCTGCTTTCCCCGTTCGGTTGAAACAATGATCCGGTCACAGGATCTTACCAGATGTTTTTCTGTGACGATCCGCAGCCTGGGTTCACTATCACCAACACCCACGTGGTTCTTTATCTTCCCCAGGGTGTGAAAAGTTACAAGATGGGGAATCTTCCATTTGCCCTGCGCAAGATTTCCGACTCTGCCGGATAACCAGTAATGACTGTGTACAAGATCGTATTCAGATAGTTCTTGCTTTCTGAGAGTGTCGATTTTGCAAAAAAGCCCTGAAAGGTGAGGATATATAGCCAGTTTATGAATACGACGATTTTCCCCCACCTCAATATGGATAAATCGAACCGTTTTCGAAACCCTCATAATCGGACCATGTCCATCCCCATGAAAACGGGTATATACATCCACGTGATGCCCCCTCCTGCCCAGTTCTCTTGCAACCTCCCTGACATAGACATTCATTCCACCGGTATCCCGGGTCCCCAATTTTCCCATGGGACAGGAATGAATGCTGAACATGGCAATCCGCAAGGCCGCTGGGCTTTCCGAGGTATGATTATCGGATGGCTTTGGTTTTGTCCCCAACATGCAGTGTTACCTTTACCTCGTAGTTGCATAAATCGCATGACAAAATGGCCTGAACATACGATTTACCAAGACCCGACGACTGCGCCTTTTGAGCCGTATTGCAACAGCGGAGTTTATCAAAGCGTTATCCTACAACTGTACAGGGGCACTTCGGTGCCTCCCATGCGATATTTGTAATCTTCCGCACCCTTTAAAAAATCAAATCTTCTCCTTTTCTCTCGTATGCTTTCCCTGATACTTAATGCCTTGCAGAGCAGACCTACACTGAGGGATCTAAATTTTGGATCGTAACCGCTGTTGTACAGATAAACTGTGGAATTGTAGTCAAAGCACAACACAATAGCGGCCGGCTCAGAGTCTATTGCCAGGATGTACAGTTTCAAGATGTTCAATTTAGACAGGGATTCAACCATCTGTCGGAAAAAAGAACGCATTCGTTCCGACATGAAGGCGGCTTTGTCCTCTCTGCTCTCGATAAACAGGGTAAAAAACAAATCGATTGTTTTTACAGTTTCATGAAACTCCTGCACAACACGGTAGTTGATGTCTCCCGCTTCATGCAGTCTTCTAAATTTACGCCTGATTTCGTGTCGTTGCTTGCCATTTAATAAGTACAGGTAATCATCCCAGGCAACCGGCAAATCCATTTCCAGTGATACATCCGCTTTGCTCAAGAAAACCTCACACCCGCTTTCCCTAGCAATGGGTGCAAGATGAGCATATACCGTCGAATCTGGTCTTACGGGCATTAGATCAACACAATCGATACCCTCTTTTTTCAAATGACCAAGAAGCGTTTTAAAGAAAACCTGCTCTTTGCCCGGTGAGACGACAAAATCAAGATAATCACAAACATCCTCACTGCCAATTAAAAAGGCGGTTTTCCCTTTTATCATCAGTGGAGAGATGCCGATCAACTCCCCGCTTTCTCTGACACCGCAAAGTTCCAATTCGTATTCGCCTCCAAAATGTCGCCACCAAAGCTCAAGCCACTCAGGCAATACGAAAACCTGATTCCAGCTCAACGGGAATCGGGTTACAGCTCGACCTGAAGAAATGCTGTTAAATTTTTCTGCAGTTACAGCATATTTTGATGAACTCATTATCAGATTTTCATTCAACTGTATGAATCAGCCGATAGGGGTTGAAATCTTCCATTAGGGGAATATCCAGCCAACCTTTGTTTTCGGCAACATAAGCCATAGACGATACTGTGTCAAGGGAGGCAAGGCTGCACATCACCAAACTCAGCCAGCATAGATTCAACAGTTTGTATCAAATTAGCTGTTTTAAAAAATGTGCTGCCTTTACCACCACTTAATCTTTGTTGGGAACACCGGCCTCTGAAAAAGTGAACACATCCCGAAAAACGCTTACGGCCGCATCAATGACCCCCATTGCCAATGCAGCACCGGTTCCTTCTCCCAGCCGCATACCCAGGTCAAGTATCGGTTCCAACTGCAAATAGCTGAGCATTGCACCATGGCCGGGCTCCTCGGATCGATGTCCGGCAATAAGATAATCCGTTACCTTCGGGCAAATACTATAGGCCACCAATGCCCCGGCAGTGGAAATAAAGCCGTCGATGACAACTGGTCTTTTATGAAAAGCACCTGCCAGCACAATCCCGGCAATACCGCCGATCTCAAATCCTCCTACTTTGGTTAAAATATCGATGCCGTCGTGGGGATCCGGTCGATTGACTTCAATCCCTTTTCGGATGACTTCACGCTTTCTGTTAAGCCCCTGATCACTTACACCTGTGCCAGGGCCTACCATTTTTTCTATGCTCTCTCCGGTTACAACTGTTCCTATGGCAGCAGCCGGTGTGGTGTTGCCGATTCCCATATCTCCGGTGCCGATCAAATCCATGTCTTGCCGAAAAAGCTCAGAGGCTAAATCAAATCCCGTAAATATGGCTTCTATGGCTTGCTTGCGCGTCATGGCGGGGCCTCGAGAGAAATTAGCCGTTCCCCTGGCAACCTTTCGCAACATAAGCCGCTTGGCGGTTTTCATATCCTTTGGCTCAACATCCGGTATTATTCCCATATCGACCACCCAGACCTCTGCATCGACCCTGCGAGAGATCGCATTAATACCGGCACCCTGGTTAAGAAAAGTATGAACCATAGCTGCTGTTACCTCTTGAGGATAAGCGCTGATCCCTTCTTCAACTACACCGTGATCCCCGGCCATTACCAAAACCGCTTTCTTGTCTGTGCAAGGAGTCAGCGTTCGGCGAATCCCACACATTTTTTCCGCAATCTCGTGCAACCGCCCCAGAGCTCTTGGCGGCATTACCAGTTGAAAGGTCCGTGCTTGGGCTTTTTCAACCCAGGTTTTGTCTGCAGGTTCAATTTGAGCGATGATGTCCTCTATTTTCTTCAACATTTTTCATCCTCCTTTTTGGTTTCATAATTTACATCGCCAGAAACTTAAGCAAAAAAAATCCTCAAGCGAAAAACCGCTTGAGGATTTACCATCTCCCCAGCACAGAACAACTGATGGCAGGTCTTCTGACTTACCGGGTCTTTCTACTGTCTGCGCCTTCCCACTCCGTTTGGTTGCGGAGCAGTGGCAACTCGCAGAGTTCGTCCCCGGTTACAGCGGCGGGTCCGTACCGGATTCTCACCGGTTTCCCTCTTAGGCCTTTATTACTGGCACCATCAAGTCTTTGTATCTTGGCCATTTTCTTAAAACAAGCCGGTCTCTCTTGTCAAGAGCATATGGAATATGTGATATAGATAACTCAAGTTTCGCACCACCATATTTCCATGAAATGTCTTAGTTGGTGGCGGCTTAAGATCTACGCTTTTCCCGAGACTTCGCTCGGAAAAAGTGGCCCCTTCGGGGCAGTTGAAATAAAAACCCAGTTGTAAGTGATCTAAAGTGATCTAAAGTGCCTAAAGTTAAGGTATC